>JBOFGW010000192.1:0-16484 GCA_051649325.1 Burkholderiaceae bacterium
GCTTTACATGTTTTGGAACAGACGCTGAAGGGATAAGCCTGTGGACAACCAGCGTTTGTTTGGATCAATGAATGTGAATAACCGCTTCCTTTTGAATTCCGGGAGAAGTTATTCACACTTGTTGATAGACGGAGCACCCGCTTGTCCACACCTTTACATGCCGCGCTCAGCCTTATTCGGCGCGGCTTGCCAAGGTTTTCCACAAGATTAGGCGACCCTTATCTATCTATTACCAAGTAAAGAAATAAGGAATATAGACAATGCAAATCGTCAAAGCACCGCGCGATGCACTGCTCAAACCGCTGTCCACGGTCTCAGGCATCGTGGAGCGGCGTCACACCCTGCCGATTCTGGCCAACCTGCTGCTGCGCAAGAAAGGCGGCAAAGTCTCGTTCCTGGCCACCGATATCGAAATCCAGATCACCACGCACGCAGACTTCGGCTCCGGCAGCGAAGACATGGCCACCACCGTGGCCGCGCGCAAGCTGCTGGACATTCTGCGCGCGCTGCCTGAATCCGGCGAGGTCACGCTCTCCCACGCCAACAAAAAACTCACCGTGCAGTCCGGCAAAAGCCGCTTTTCGCTGGCTACGCTGGATGCGGCTGAATTTCCCACCGTTGCGCAGCCAGACACCTGGACGGCGCAACTGTCGATGAGCCAAAAGACCCTCAAGCACTTGATCTCGATGGTCTATTTTTCGATGGCGCAGCAAGACATCCGCTACTACCTCAACGGTCTGCTGTTTGTCACTGACGGCAAGCACGTCAAGGCCGTGGCCACAGACGGTCACCGCCTCGCGTTTTGCCAAGTGGATATCGACGGCGCGGACCTGCCCAAGCAAGAAGTCATCATTCCGCGCAAGACCGTGCTAGAACTGATGCGCCTGCTTGAAGACAACGACAACCAAGTATCCGTATCGGTGGCGCCCAACCAGATCAAGTTCAACTTTGGCGATATTGAACTGATCAGCAAACTGGTGGAAGGCAAATTCCCCGACTACAGCCGCGTGATTCCGAGTGGCTACAGCAAGCATTTGGTGATGGACCGCACGCTGCTGCAAGGCGCCTTGCAACGCGCTGCGATTCTCACGAGCGACAAGTTCAAGAGTGTGCGCTGGGCCGTGGCAGACAACGCGCTGAAAATCAGCTCCACCAACGCCGAGCAAGAAGAAGCCAACGAAGAGCTCGAAGTCGATTGGAAGCACGACGGCGTAGAAATCGGCTTTAACGTGACCTATCTGCTGGATGTGCTGGCCAACCTCAAAACCCCCAATGTGCAGGTGTCACTCAACGACCCCAACGCATCTGCGCTGGTGACCCTGCCCGATAGCCAGGAGTTCAAGTACGTCGTGATGCCGATGCGGATCTAACCGGTTCGCGAGCGCGCAGCAAGCACAACGCCAAAGGGGCAATGAACGATGTGGTTCAAGCCCCTTCAGCGTTTTTATTGAGCAGTGGAATTTCTGTAGCAGGTAGAAAAGATGTCTGAAAACGTGAGCAATACCCCCGGCCAAGAGCCCAGCAAGAACGACAGCACCAACGCGGAGTACCTCAAAGACCACGCGGTGGGCGAGCAAAACGGCGCCGCCAGCGACTACGGCGCCAACTCGATCCAGATCCTGGAAGGGCTGGAAGCCGTGCGCAAACGCCCCGGCATGTACATCGGCGACACGTCTGACGGCACCGGCCTGCATCACCTGCTGTTTGAGGTGCTGGATAACTCGATCGATGAAGCGCTGGCGGGTTACTGCACAGAAATTTCTGTCACCATCCATACCGATGGTTCTATTTCCGTGATCGACAACGGCCGCGGCATTCCCACCGGTATCAAGCTGGATGACAAGCATGAACCCAAGCGCAGCGCCGCAGAAATTGCGCTGACCGAGCTGCACGCCGGCGGCAAGTTCAATCAGAACAGCTACAAAGTTTCCGGCGGCTTGCATGGCGTGGGTGTGAGTTGTGTGAATGCCCTATCTAAGTTTTTGCGCTTGACCGTGCGGCGTGAAGGCAAAGCGCACGAGCTGGAATTTTCCAAAGGCTTTGTGCAAAACCGCATTGTTGAGCAGCAAGACGGGGTAGAAGTCTCGCCCATGAAAATCGTCGGTGAGACCGACAAGCGCGGCACCGAAGTGCATTTTCTGCCCGACACTGAAATTTTCAGCGACGTAAATTTTCACTACGACGTGCTGGCCAAGCGCATCCGTGAACTGTCTTTCCTGAACAATGGCGTGCACATCAAGCTGACCGATCAGCGCGTGGGCAAAGAAGAAGATTTTGCCTTTGCCGGCGGCGTGCGCGGCTTTGTGGAGTACATCAACAAAGCCAAGACGGTATTGCACCCCAACGCTTTCCACGCCACCGGTGAAAAGACCGCGGAGAACGGCTTGACCATCAGCGTCGATGTCGCCATGCAATGGAACGACGGCTACAACGAGCAAGTGCTCTGCTACACCAACAACATTCCGCAGCGCGATGGCGGTACGCACCTGACCGGCCTGCGCGCCGCGATGACGCGTGTGATCAACAAATACATCGAAGAACACGAACTGGCCAAAAAAGCCAAGGTAGAAACCAGCGGCGACGATATGCGTGAGGGGCTCACCTGCGTGCTGTCTGTGAAAGTGCCGGAGCCCAAATTCAGCAGCCAGACCAAAGACAAACTGGTGAGCAGTGAAGTGCGCCTGCCGGTGGAAGAAATTGTGGCCAAGGCGCTCACCGACTATCTGCTGGAAAAACCTACCGACGCCAAAATCATCTGCGGCAAGATCGTCGAAGCCGCGCGTGCCCGTGAAGCGGCACGCAAAGCCCGCGAGATGACGCGCCGCAAAGGCGTGCTGGAAGGCGCAGGCCTGCCCGGCAAACTGGCTGACTGCCAAGAGAAAGACCCGGCGCTGTGCGAGATTTACATTGTGGAGGGCGACTCCGCTGGCGGCAGCGCCAAGCAAGGGCGTGACCGCAAGTTCCAAGCCATTCTGCCGCTGCGCGGCAAAGTGCTCAACGTAGAAAAAGCGCGCTTTGACAAGCTGATTACCAGTGAGCAGATCACCACGCTCATCACCGCGCTGGGCACCAGCATTGGGCCGGACTTTAACATCGACAAACTGCGCTACCACCGCATCATTATCATGACCGACGCGGACGTAGACGGCGCGCACATCCGCACCCTGCTGCTCACGCTACTGTACCGCCAGATGCCGGTGCTGGTGGAGCGCGGCCACATCTACATTGCGCAGCCGCCGCTGTACAAGGTCAAGGCCGGCAAAGATGAGCGGTATTTGAAAGACGCCGCAGAAGAAGCTACCTACATGCTGCAACTGGCGCTGAAAGACGCGCAGCTGATTCCCGGCACGGGCGCGCAGCCCATCCGCGGTGAGGCGCTGGCAGAACTGGCGCGCCAAAACACCCTGGCAGAAAGCGTGCTCAACCGCCTCACCCGCATCATTGACGAGCGCGCGCTACAAGCCATTAGCGAAGGCGTTGAACTGAACCTGGACAACGAAGAAGCTGCGCAAGCCTCCGCCGCCGCGCTATCGCGCGCGCTGGGCAACGGCACCGTACACGTGACCGCACAGAAAGATGAAAAGACCGAGCGCTGGCTGATCGCCATCCACCGCAACATTCACGGCAACACCAAAGTGAGCGTGATTGATAGCGACTTTGTGCACGGCGCAGACTATGGCGTGCTCAATCACGCCGCCAAGACCTTCCGCGGCCTGGTGGGCGCGGGCGCGGTGGTGCGCCGGGGCGAGGGCGACAAGGCCAAAGAACAGCCGGTAGAAGACTTTCGCGCCGCCATGCACTGGCTGCTGGCCGAGGCAGACCGCAGCATTACCAAACAGCGCTACAAGGGCCTGGGCGAAATGAACCCATCCCAGCTATGGGAAACCACCATGGACCCGACCGTGCGCCGCCTGCTCAAAGTGCAGATCGAAGACGCCATCAACGCCGACAGCATCTTTACCACCCTGATGGGCGACGAAGTCGAGCCACGCCGCGCGTTTATTGAGAGCAATGCGCTGCAGGCGGGGAATATTGATGTTTAAGCAGGGTTAACTTTAATAAGAGGCTTCTTTGGATAATCAAAGGCAGCTAATAATTTTTGCAGGGGCGGGCGCATCCGCGGCGGTCAATTTCGATAACTACCCTACAACAGTAGGTTTTCGTAACAGGCTTCCATTAAATATCACTTCAAATCCACTATTTGGTTTTGTTGAACATTTTTTGCAGCACGAAGTTAAAGAGGGGGAGCCGCCTTTTGATATCGAAAAAATACTCTGGGCGCTTCAAGCATTTGTAAAGGACCTTAGCTTTTCTTTTCGGCAAGATTCTTTGGCCGCTTATTTGATTCGTTCCGGTCAGCTCGGAGCGCTAATCGGAACAAATGTAGCTGGCAACGTACAGTCTTTCTTAAACCAGGGACATTATGCTGGCGAGAGATTGATGTCTGAAATCAACGCGATTGTCTACGACTTGTATAACCGTGAGCCGACCCAAACGGAACTAGAGGCTAATTGGATACCGTTGCTCAAATGGGCTTCAAGAAAATTTTCAAAGATCAATGTGTTCACCACAAATTACGATGTGGTAATTGAAACCGCGATTAATCTTGTCCCGGAGGCAAAGATTGGTCTTGGTCGGCTAAACGGTCTTGGCACTACATTAAGTCTTCATGAGTGGAGAGATTTGACGGTAGATGACAGGGGTTTGCTCACCAAGCTGCATGGATCTGTAGATTGGCAGTTTGGTAGAGGAGGATCACCTACAACTCCAATAGTGCGAACTGGGATACCGGAGTTCCTAAATGACCACAATGTGCGCACCATCATTTATCCCGGGTTCAAGGGAATTCCAGATCGGGAACCGTTTGTCGCATTCCACGAATACCTGCGGTCGCAACTTGCAAAAGCAACGCATCTGATTTGTGTAGGTTTTGCGTTTAGGGATGAACACTTGAATCGCATCTTTACAGAGCACAAGCGGTCCGACAGGTTGTCCCTTGTTATCGATCCTGCTCCAAAAAGCTTGGCGGATTATTCTGACTTGGGTCAAGTCACTGTGGAGAAAAGGGGTTTTAGTAACTTCGCTGGCGACGGTTTGCTGAGTGGATCTCCTTGGCTCGAAGAAGTCCTCGATAGTTGGGTTGAACGCAGAGTAATCGCGAGCGGGGCTACGTAACAAAAACAACGAGGAAACAACAGGAGCAGACCCAGTTTTCTTCGACCGGTGATCTGAGGAAGTTGATTGGGTAGGCAGCTAAAAAAGTACTCTGCGAAAAATCCATGAGTTTTTTCAGGTATTTTTGCTTCAAAAACCGCATGGATACTAAGCCGATCAATTTGATCAGAACGCTTTCTGGTGATCAAAGCAGTAAACCTTCCCTCCAAACCGTTTCGCATTTTTCTCGCAAAACTCCGCTACGCGCGGCGTGACTTTTGCGTAGCATGAAGCGCATACAAGCGTTGGCTTAGCCGGTGGTTTAGCTGACGAAGGTTGCGCCACTGGTGGCCTGGGCCGCATGAACTCTGGTAGTTCAAGCGGGTTTGTGGGGCGATGCTGGCGCCGCAACTTCTCGCCCCACTCGCGCAACACATCTGTGCTTTGCATGTTGGCGATGAGGCTGATCGCTTTGAGTAAGGTCACATCCTGCTCGGTAAACTTTTCGCGCCACTGCACAAACTGATCAGCTTTGATCACATTAGATGTATCAAACGTCTTTGAATCCGGCCGCTTGATGATCGAGCGCGGACTAAGAAGTACAACGTGCTGATACTGCGGCTTCTTGAAAACCCGGCCGCTGATTTCTAGCCGTTCTAGCAGCTTGGTGAGTACAGGTTCATGGCGTTTGCTCTGCTCCAGCGGAGACGGGATGCCGTACTTGTCTCGACCATACTCTGCTGTGAATTCACCGTGTTCATTGATTTCGACGTTGCCGCTGTAGTTCTTGGTTTCGAGCAGATAAAAGTAACCCATTCGCGACACAATTAAATGGTCAATCTGCGCGACCTCTCCATCAACCACCAATCGCAAATCATGCAAGATTGCATGGTTCTCGCTGTCTTTGAAGTATCTATCGATGTAGTGTGCGGCGGACCCTTCTCCAGAAATGCCTTGCTTGAGGTTTCTGAGCTCGTCTTGTAGCCATTTGATTTGCCTCGCATCAAGCAGCGGGGACTTTTGAAGCTCCTCAAGAAGCTTGATGCGTTTAGATTGATCGTCTGCGGATTTGATGAGCATGTTGTCGCGCCTATTGTTCACACCATTGTGTTGTGGCGCAGGAGCTTTGGCGATATGCAAACCGTCAATTCAGAGGCCTCTACGCAACATTCATGCGGCTTTTCAGTCAATACTGCTTGAAACCCCGCATAAATACTGGGTACTCATTGTGGTGTTTGCGGGGGGTGCCCAAGTTAGACCGCGCGTTATCTATTGGGGCAGATTCAGAAACACTCTACGCAATATCCATGCGTCTTTTCAGCCATTTTTGCTTGAAAAGGCGCATGGATATTGCGTAGAGCTCTCAAGAGCAGCCGCACACAACTTATCTGAACGCAAATTGGCAGGATTTGGCCTGGATGATGCTGCTCGGGTGACAGGACAATTTGTGCGCGGCTGTCCCGCTGATGCGAGAGGGAAGCTGCACGTCCTACATCGCTGCCGCGATTGAGGAAACAATCGATAGGGGGCCGATGTGTCAGACGATTCCACCAAAGATTCCACAGAAATGCAGCGCAGGCGCTTGCTGCAATCGGCCGCGGGGCTGGCGGTGGGCGGGCATGTGGCAATGGAGGCTTCTGCTGCCACGCCTGCACCGGCTGTCGTACCCAACATCGCGCCAAGCCCGCCACCGGGCAAGCCGGGCGACTTTGATTTTCTGGCGGGCAATTGGAACATCAGCCACCGCCGCAAAAAGACCGAGGGCGAGTGGGACGAGTTCACGGGTGAAGCCACGTGCTGGACGATTCTGGGCGGCGTAGGCAGTGTGGAAGAGCTGCGCATTCCCGCGCGCGGTTTCAGCGGCATGGGCCTGCGCCTGCTGGATGTTGAAAGGCGCGTGTGGAACGACTTTTGGGTCAACGCCAAGAGCGGCGTGCTCACGCCGCCGGGCATGCCGGGCTACTTTGAAAACGGCGCCGGCATTTTTACGGCGGATGACATGGATGGCGACAAACCCATCAAGGTGCGCGGCATGTGGGACCAGATTACGCCTAAGTCATGCCGATGGTTTCAAGCGGTATCGCGCGACGGCGGCAAGACTTGGGAGCAGAATTGGGTGATGCATTGGGTGCGGGCTTAAAGGTGCTCTACGCAGTATCCATAAGGGTTTTGAGCCATTTTTGCTTGGGAAGGCGCATGGATATTGCGTAGACGCATATTGGATTCAAACCCAGAATCTTTACGGCACCGGCTCCGCGCTGTACAATCCTTACCTCAAGTAAGGAATCACCGTGCCAACCTCCACGCTCACATCCAAAGGCCAAATCACGCTGCCACTTGCGGTGCGCAAGGCGCTTGCGCTTGACGCGGGCGATCAAGTGGATTTTGTTGAGGCTGAGGGCGGCTTTAAGGTGATTGCGCTGAAGAAAAGCGTGCGCACGTTGCGGGGGCGGTTTGCGGGGCGAGTGAGTAAACCCGTGACTGTCGAGCAAATGAATGAGGCGATTGGGCGCGGGGCTGTTGCAAGAGCAGCTGCAAAAAAATCCAAAGCCAAGCCATGATCGGGCTGGATACGAATGTGCTGGTGCGCTACTTGGCGCAGGATGAACCGCGCCAATCTTTGCGCGCCACCAAGCTGTTTGAAAAAGAGCTGTCTGCGCAAAACCCTGGGTTTATCAGCGCGGTGGTGTTGGCAGAAACCTGCTGGGTGCTTGAGCGTGCATACAACGCCACGCAGGCGGAGCTTGCGCAAACGGTGGAAGATTTGCTGGACAGTGCGCAGCTTGTGGTGGGCGAGCGCGCAGCCGTGCTCAAGGCCGTGGCGCGCTCGCGCAAGGGTGCAGGGCTGGTGGATTGCTTGATTACTGAGCTTGCGCACGCAGCAGGCGCAGCGCGCATGGTGACGTTTGATGCCAAGGCTGCAAAAAAGGCGGGGATGGTTTTGCTGGCTTAGCCCAGCACCCATGCGGCCGCTAGGCCAGTTTGCCGTGAAAAGGCGCATGAATAGTGCGTAATCAACATCAGTACACACCGCCGCTGCGGTCTTTTAGGGCCTGTATAGGCACTCGCCTACAGAAGAAACTGAGTAATTTCTCCTGAACCAAGCCGATATAGCGTAGTCTGACGGTAGTCGGTTAGATTCAAGTGTTTAGAAGTGCAGTACAAAACCTGTCATTTTCCTTCCTTGGGTATTGAACGATAGGGCGTCCGCCCGAACAACGCCTAAGCAAAGGAACAACGCAATGGCAACAGGTACAGTCAAATGGTTTAACGAAGCAAAAGGGTTTGGATTTGTGAGCCCTGATGATGGTGGCGAAGATCTTTTCGTGCACTTTTCGGCAATCGCCGGCACGGGTTTTAAAACCCTGGCAGAGAATCAAAAGGTTTCTTTTGATGTGGTGCCCGGCCCCAAAGGCAAACAGGCTGCAAATTTGCAGGTGCGCTAAGCGCTGGGAAGCGTTCAGGTTTGTAAGAATCTGAAGCTTGAAAAGCCCCGGTCTTCCGGGGCTTTTTGTTGGGTGTACGCAGTGTCCGCGCGGGTTTTGTGGCATTTTTGCTTGAAAAAGCGCATGGATATTGCGTAGTCGCCTTTAAAAGCTGCTAAAAAACTGCTGCGCACATTGATTCAGGTCATGCGCCCCGCGCGTTGCCGGTCATAGACTCATGCCATGCCCGGCCCCGTGATTGATCCTGCAGAATTTGCTGTGCCCGTGCGGCAGATTGCGCTGCTGCAGCCGCTGCAGTGGCTTGTGCGCGGCGCGCGTGACATGGCGCGTTGCGGTTGGGTGAGCGTGGCGCATGGTGTGGCGGTGGCGGCGTTTGGTGTGCTGCTGCTGTGGCTGGGGCGTGAGCGGTTCTGGCTGCTGGCGGGCGCGTTCTCTGGCTTTCTGGTGATGGCGCCGGTGGTGGCCACGGGGCTGTATGTGCTTAGCCGCGCCTTGTCGCGCGGCGCACCGGCCAACTTGTCGATGCTGCTGCACACCTGGGCGCTCTGGCGGCATATGCGCCGCGCCGATCCGGCGGGTTACTGGTGCATGGTGCGCTTTGGTTTGCTGCTGGCGCTGGCGGGCACGGGCTGGGTGCTGACATCTGCGGCATTCATCACGCTGTTTGCACCCGCACCGATCAACAATCCGGCAGACTTTCTGCGCCACGTGGTGATTGCGCCGGGGCACTATGTGTTTGAGTTGTGGCTGGCACTGGGCGGTGCGCTGGCTGCGCCGGTGTTTGCCTCTAGCGTGGTGTCGATGCAGTTGCTGCTGGATCGCCGCGTGACCGCGCTGCAAGCGGTGTTGACTAGCTGGCGTGCGGTGCTGGCCAATCCGCTGCCCATGGCGCTGTGGGCTGCGCTGCTGCTGGGCCTGACGTTGCTGGGTTTTGCCACGGCCCTGCTGGGGCTGGCGGTGATCATTCCCATCCTGGGCCACGCAAGCTGGCATGCGTATGAAGATCTGGTGGATGCCGCGCAGCTGCCACCACGCGTCGCCGCCGGAGCGCCTGCATGATTTTTGGGTTGACCGAGCAGCAGGTGGCCACTTTTGGCCTGACTTTTGGCATCGCCGCGTTCATGCTGTACATGATTTTTATCATCGGCCAGCTGGCGTGGGAGAGCAAGGCGGGCAAGTTCGGCACGTTTGTGCTGTTTCTCGCACTCGGGCTTGGCTTGACTGGGTTTATTGCCAAGCAAGTGATTCAGTGGCTACTAGAAAAGTAGGCGCGTTGCTGTGGTGTTGCGGCCATGCCGCGCAAGCGTCTCGCATCGTGACAAGTCACACGTTGTTGCATTTGAACGGCCGGGTTTGGTGCTTGGCCCGGAACCTTGCGCGCACAATCAAATCGCACCGCTGCCGCGGTGCTGTTTTTTGCGACCGAATGCATCTATACAAGGAGTAGCAATGACCCCCCTGACTCGATCCCTCTTGCTTGCCACCGTGCTCGCCGCGCCTGCTTCTGCCTTTGCGCAGGCCACGGTGAAAGACGACGGCCAGTGGCGTTCTGCCATTGGCCTGGGTGCAAGCGCTAGCTCGGGCAACACCAAGTCCACCAGCATTACTTTCAATGGCGACGCGGTGCGCGCGACCACGGCCGACAAGTGGGCAATCTTTGGCTCGACGCTGTATGCCAAATCCGGCGGTGTGGTAACGGGCGAGCAGATTCGCGCCGGCACGCGCTACGACTACAACCTGAACGAGCAGTGGTTCGGCTTTGGCGCGCTAGATGCCGAGCGCGACAAAATTGCGCTGCTAGGTTTGCGTACCAATCTGGGTACCGGCTTGGGTTACCACGTGATCAAGGATGACAACACGGTATTTGATGTGTTTGCAGGTGCGGGCTACACCATGGACAGGTATGACGCGCCGCGTGTGGTGGACGGCGAGAACCGCAGCAAATACAACTATGCCAACTTGCTGCTGGGCGAGGAGTCTACGCACAAACTGTCAGACACCATGTCGGCCAAGCAAAAACTGGTGATCTATCCCAACCTGAGCAACAGCGGCGAGTATCGCGCGCAGTTTGATGCAGGCCTGGCCGTGGCCATGAGCAAGAACATGAATTTGAATGTGGGTTTTGCCGCGCGCGTGAATTCCGACCCTGGCCCTGGTGTGAAAAAAACCGATACGCTGCTCACGACGGGTGTTTCTGTGAAGTTTGAGTAGTTAAGAGAACGGTCATTCCGAGCGCAGCGAGGAATCTCCTCGTGTGCGGTGAGAGATTCCTCGCTGCGCTCGGAATGACGAACTTGTAATTGCGCGTCATGCGATAAAGCCAGCCTGTCGCATGGCCGCCGCAACTTAATGCAACTTGCGCTCCGTGCGCTGGTGAGATGTACGCCGCGTCGCCATAATCTTGGCATGCGATTTTTCTTTATGTTTGTGATGTTGATGTGCGCCGCATTTTCTGCGCAGGCGCAGAACGCAACGTTTTCCGTGACGGCGCAAAAGCAGGGCAACAATTACGTGCTGGTGGCCAACAACACGGGGCGTGCGCCGGTGCAGGTGTTTGTGAGCTTGACGGAATCCAGCAATCTTGCGGCGCGGCCCGCGCTGCCGCTGGAGCGTGTGGTGCAGCCGGGGCGCAGCGAGCAACTCTCTGAACTTTCAAGCGCCAACGGGGTGAGCGGCTTTTCGTTTCGCTATCGCACCACCTGGCAACTCGGCGACCCCAAGGCTGTGCACGATTCGCGCGCGGCTTACCGGCTGCCATTTGAAAACGGCAAGCGCTATATCGTCAGCCAGGCGCCCGGTGGGCCGCTGATTACGCACACCACGGCCTCGCAGCGCGACGCGATTGATATCGCCATGCCGCAAGGCGAATCCGTGGTCGCTGCGCGCAGCGGGATTGTGATTGAGAACGTGCGGCCGTTTGATACCGGCCGTATGGAGCCGTACTTTTACGACAAGGCCAACGTCGTGCGCATCCTGCACGATGACGGCACCTGGGCCGACTACGCGCACCTGCTCAAGTACAGCGCCAACATCGTGCCCGGCCAGCGGATTGAAGCGGGTGTGGAGATTGGCCTGTCAGGCTCAAGCGGCTACTCCAGCGGGCCGCATCTGCATTTTGTGGTGCAAAAGAACGACGGCGGCAAGATTGTGAGTGTGCCGGTGCAGTTCACCACGCACACGCAAGGCGTGGTGACGCCGCAGTACCGGCAGACTCTGTACGCCGACTATCACTTGGACAGCAAGAGCGGCCAAGACTTGCGCAAGCCCACCGCCACGCAGCGCACGCTGCAAAGCTGCATGAATAAAGGCAGCAATGTGATTGATGAAACCGTGCTCAAGTGCATGCGCGGTGGCTAAAACGCCTAAGGGTGCTTCTAGAAACCCTCCAAACCGTTCGGGCTGAGCCTGCCTGCGCCTTTCACTTTTGAGCGAAATCAATCACTCATCGCAAATGCGTTTCGACAGGCGGAGCGCGAACGGAGGTTTTTAGGAGTTCCCACAAGCAAGTACGCAGTGTTGATGCGCCTCTTGAAGCACTTTTGCCGCAAGAGGCTTATAGATATTGCGTCTAGAGGTTTTTTAAACCGCTGATCGAGGGCGCAAAAAAGTAGTCGCCGCCCTTGAGCGTGACAAAGCCCTGAAACAACGACTGCTTGGTGCCAGTGCCCACATTCCATGTCGGGTTCCATGTTTGCTTGGCCTGGCCACCTTGGCCAATCACGGGGTCCACGCCAACGTTGGTGGATGCATTGAGCTTGGGAAACTTCTCATCATTGACCCACTGCGTTTGCATAAACCTGAACTGTTTTTCAATCGATGCCTGGTAGCTCATAAACAGCAGCCCCACGCCGTCGTTGGGCTGGTCGATCAGCTCTTTGGTGACCGGGTCTTGCATGCGGCAGCCATAGGTGATGCCGCGCCGCGCCATCTGGACGGATTTGTCAAAATCGATGCCGCCGGGGCTGGAACCGCGCGGGTTGCTCTTGCGAATGTGGGCATGGAAGGGGCATTTGCTGCCTGCTGCATCGGCGTCGTAATTGAAGTTGTTGACTACGGGCACGCCTTTTTCTTCATCGTGCAGTGTGACGGGCGTGCCGTCTTCGAACCTGCCTACTACCAGCGCGCCGGCACGTTCTTTATCTTCGCCCTTCAGGCCGAGGAAGGTGCCCAGCTCTTCTTCTGTGCGCTTGAAGCCGGCCACATTTTGTTCCAGCTTGCGAAACACAAAAAAGCTGCCAAATCCATCGGTGTACAACGGGTCGGAGACCAGCACCTGACTCAGCGGCGCACTCGGGTCGTACTTATCAATGCCGCCTTTCTTTTTCTTCTCGTCTTCAATCGCGCTCACCGTCAACAGCGGCTGCGAGCGCCCATCTACATAGCCAAAATGCTCAATGCCCTCGCCATCGCCGTTTTTGTAGGCGCGGCCTTCTTGCACAAACACGAGTTCAAAGCCGCTGTCTTCTTCGCCTAAATCTTCCACCAGTTTGCCGGTGATGCGGGCCAGATCGTCGTCGCGGTGGTAGGCCAGCAGCAGCAGCACATGCACCGGCCGCTTGAGTTCGGGCTGCCATGAGTCTGTGTTTTTGGCGTCCAGCACCTCGGTATCTTTGCTCATGCCGCCGGCAAAGGCGCTGGAAGTGGTGAATTTGCCGCCATGGCCAAATTTGTCCAGCCCGGCCTTGGTCAAGAAGGCCAGACGCACCACGCCGCCGGGGGTATGCGTTTCTTTGAACTCTTTGCTTTCCTCATACTGCGCCTGCGCGCTGGAGACGGGAAACTTGTGCAGAAACGCACGCGCTTTATCAACGCTGTGTACTGCCAAGAACAGCAGCGCCACATGTTCGCGGCCATGCCCCCTCAAGATATTGGCCTGTAGGTCGGACAAGAACTTTTTTTCTTGATTGCTGATTTTGCGATCATCCAGCGGTTTGCTTAGATCAATACTCATACACAGGTCTCCCAGAGCAAGCGTGACCAGCACGCTGCTGGCCTGACAAGACTGTAAGCGCGCATCACCCACAGATGACCCACAGATACTTACTTTGAGTGGTGACAATGCGCGCTGCGCCGGCGCGCATACCTAGAGCGCGTGAAGGTGTTGAGCGCAGCGGCCAAGTTTACAAAGCAACTACGCAATATCCATGCGGTTTTTAAGCCGTTTTTGCCGGAAAAAGCGCATGGATAGTGCGTCTTTGATTTCTGTTTTCAATCCGCAACGCATGCTTTGCAGCGCGCGCGAGATTGACCTAACTTGCGCGCTAGGCTTGGTACTACTGAGCGGGCCGTGGCATCAAACTTGCACTGCTTTCACTCTTCCCACTCGAAACCCACATCCACATCACAGGGGGCTTTATGAACGTGCCGCAGCACCGGCTTCACCTTTCGCAACAACCCACACTGACCCGCTTGGCAGCCTGCGTGGCTGCGGCCCTGCTCTTTCCCGCTGCTGCGCTAGCGCAAAGCACGCCGCCGGCGGAGCAAACCCCGCCTGCCGAAGCCGGCAAACTGGAAACCGTGACCGTGACGGCCGAGCGCCGCTCGGAGAACATCAAAGACGTGCCGTCTTCCATCACCGCGCTGCGCGGTGAAAAATTGGATGTGCTGAATTCCAGCGGGCAAGACATCCGCTTTCTATCGGGCCGCGTGCCGAGCTTGAACATTGAATCGTCGTTTGGCCGTGCGTTTCCGCGCTTTTACATTCGCGGTTTGGGCAACACAGACTTTGATTTGAATGCGTCGCAGCCGGTGTCACTCGTACTGGACGATGTGGTGCAGGAAAACGCGATTCTCAAAGGCTTCCCCATCTTTGATGTAGACCAGGTGGAGGTGCTGCGCGGCCCGCAGGGCACGCTGTTTGGCCGCAACTCCCCGGCTGGCGTGGTCAAGTTTGATTCTGCCAAGCCACGTCTGGGCAAATTCGAGGGCTACGGCAATTTGTCGTTCGGCAGCTTTACGACGGTCAACGCGGAAGGCGCGCTGAACATTCCCACGAGTGCTACCACTGCCGCGCGGCTGTCGGCGCAAATCCAGCGCCGCAATGACTGGGTAGACAACACCGCGCCCAATCCGGCAGTTAAGGAGTTGGAAGGCTATAGCGACGCTGCATTCCGCGGCCAGTTTTTGTTTCAACCTGACACGCAGTATTCGCTGCTGTTCAATCTGCACCACCGCAAGTTGGACGGCAGTGCGCGCTTGTTCCGCGCCAACATCATCAAGCCGGGCACTAACGAGCTAGTGGACAATTTTGATGAAAAGAAAATTTCCATCGACGGCAAGAATGAGCAGGACTTGAGCCAGACTGGCGGCAGCGTGCGGTTGCGTTACGCGTTTGGCGATATGGCGCTGACTTCGATCACGGGCTACGAAAAGGTAAAGACCTTCAGCCGCGGCGATATTGATGGCGGCTTTGGCGCAGTCTTCTTAGGGCCGGGCAATTTCGGCCCTGGGTTTATTCCGTTTACCGCCGAGTCAGCCGACGGTCTGCCCAAGCACCGCCAGATTACGCAGGAGTTTCGCCTGGAGTCCACGGGCAAAGGGCCGCTCAAGTGGCTGGGCGGCTTGTATTACTTCGATGAGTCTTTCAACATCGACAGCTTCAACTACGACACGCTGGCTCCGGGCCGCCCGCAAAACGGCTTTGCCACACAGCAGCAGGACAACAAAGCCTGGGCCGTTTTTGGATCGTTGAACTACGACGTCAGTCAGGAGCTCAAGCTGCGTGGTGGCCTGCGCTACACCAACGACCAGAAGGATTTTGTTGCCAACCGCCTGCAAGCGCCGCCGTTCAGCCCGACGTTCATTGGCCAGATCAAAAAGAATACGGATGCCAACAATGTCAGTGGTGATGTCAGCGGCACTTACGCGGTGACCAAAGACACCAACCTGTACGCGCGGATTGCTACCGGTTTTCGCGCACCGTCGATCCAAGGCCGCCTGCTGTTTGGCGATATTGTTTCGGTGGCCGACTCCGAGAAAATCACGTCGTATGAGACCGGCGTGAAGTCAGAGTTGTTCGATCGCCGCGCGCGGCTGGCCTTCAACGTGTTCCAGTACAACATCAAGAATCAGCAGCTCACGGCCGTGGGCGGTGCGGCCAACTTCAATCAGCTCGTGAACGCTGCCAAAACAACCGGGCAGGGCTTTGAGGTGGACTTGTCCGCCTATTTGACCGACAACCTGCTGGTCACCCTCGGTGCAAGCTACAACGACACCAAGATTAAGGACCCGAATCTGCGTGTAGATGCGTGCGGCAGCGGCTGCACCGTACTTGATCCGATTGTGGTGCCGGCGGATCCTTCCATCGGCAAGTTTGCGCCGACAGTCTCGATCAACGGTAACTCTTTGCCGCAGGCACCGAAGACCGTGATCAACTTCACGGCGCGCTACGGCATCCCAATGGGTGATGGCGAAGCGTTCATCTACACGGACTGGGCTTATCGCAGCAAGATCAACTTCTTCTTGTACGAAGCCAAGGAATACACCGGCAAGGCGCTCACCGAAGGCGGCCTGCGCGTGGGCTACAACTGGTCCGGTGGCAAGTATGAGGCGGCGATTTTTGGCCGCAACATCACCAACCAGATCCGCGTGGTGGGCGGCATTGACTTCAACCACCTCACGGGTTTTGTGAACGAGCCGCGCACTTGGGGTGTGCACTTCAAGGGTTCGATGTAAAGCGGTTGTGGTTCAGCCGTTGTTCAATCGGCCCCGAGGTGTTTGCCTCGGGGCTTTTTCTTGGCTGAAAAGCAGCTAAAAACAGGGTTTACGCAATATCCATGCGGGTTTTGAGGCAAAAATGCTCCGAAACACGCATGGATATTGCGTACTTCTCTTTGAATACTCATCACATCCGTTCGCGTTGAGCCTGTCGAAACGCAATTGCAG
>JBOFGW010000193.1:0-1739 GCA_051649325.1 Burkholderiaceae bacterium
AGATTCCTCGCTTCGCTCGGAATGACAGCCAATCTATTGAGCAGAATAGCTACGAAATACAGCTAAGAAAACAGCCGCTTAGCCCGTTCAGAACCTGGCTCCATGCCCGCGTGCGCGAGCTTGCGCGTGACATCGGTGAGCTTGGCGAGCACCAGGGCCATGGCGCTGTCGGATAGCTCGCGGCCGTTGTCGTCGATCACTTTGCCATTCACGGCTGTGGCGAGTTTGCGTGTGGCCTCGAGCGCCTGCGCAAAAGCGTCTGCGGGCGCGCGCGGCACATCCACCATCACGGTGGCTACGGATTCCTGCGCCTCTTGCTTGGTGCGCAAAGTAGCGAGCACTTCGCCGGCGGCGGTTTTGAGCGCGCCGCCCTCGCCGCCTGCATCCATGACGAACCCCGCTTTGGTTGCAGCGTCGGCCAGCAGTGGCGTGGTGGTTGCAGTGACGTGCAACTGAACTTGCGTATCCAGCGCAGCGCACTGCGCATCCAGCAAGCGGGCGCGGGCGATGGCGCCTTCTGTAGTTTCGACTTCGACATTGGCGGCCAGCGCGTCGGCAATTTCGTCCACGCGATGGATAAAGTGGTTGATCTCGGCCTCGGTTGCAGCGCCAGTGCGGTCCGCCAGCGTCAGGCCGATGTGCAAGGTGTTGGGTGCTTCTGCATTCCAGGCCGCGCGCACGCTGCGCCGGCCTACCGAGCCGTGGCGGCTGATCGCTTCGCGCACTTTGCCTTCGGCCATGGGCGCGTCCGCGGTGAGCACGGCGATCATTTCTGTCTCTGAATCGAGGTTGTCGGTAAAGCCAACTGCTGGCATTCGCGGCTGCGGTAGCTCAAGTTCAAGATCAGGTTCTTGCTCGAGATTGAGCACCGGCTCAGCACGCGTGCGCGTCTGCACCGTGGTGGCAATCTGCGCGGCCGGATCTTGGTCAGGCGCCAAGCGCGCGACACGCCGTGCCTGCACCTGGCCCCACAGCCACACGCCGCCCACCACCAACGCGGCCAGAACGAGCAGAGCGATCAGCAGGTTCACGCGGCCTCTGCAAAGGTGCTGGCTTGGGCGATATCCACCGCCACCAGGCGCGATACGCCCTGCTCTTGCATGGTCACGCCCACCAGTTGCTGCGCCATTTCCATGGCGATCTTGTTGTGGCTGATAAACAGAAACTGCGTGACCTTGCTCATTTCTTTCACCAGTTTGCAAAAGCGTTCGGTATTGGCATCGTCTAGCGGCGCATCCACCTCGTCCAGCAAACAGAACGGCGCGGGGTTGAGCTGGAAGATGGCAAACACCAGCGCCGTAGCGGTAAGCGCTTTTTCACCGCCGGAGAGCAGGTGAATTGTGCTGTTGCGCTTGCCGGGTGGCTGCGCCATCACTTGCACGCCTGCGTCCAGAATTTCTTCGCCCGTCATCACCAATTTGGCATCGCCGCCGCCAAACAGCGTGGGGAAGAGTTTGCCAAAGTGAAAGTTCACGTCGTCAAAGGTTTTCTTGAGCAGATCGCGCGTTTCCATATCGATCTTGCGGATCGCGTCTTCCAGCGTGGTGATGGCTTCGGTCAAATCTTTGTTTTGCGCATCCAAAAAGCCTTTGCGCTCGCGCGATTGATCCAGCTCTTGCAAAGCTGCCATATTCACCGGGCCAAGCGCCGCAATCTCGCGCTGCAGGCGCGTGACTTCAGCCTGCAGGGCGGATGGCTTGCCGGCGTCGGCCAGCTTTTCTTGCAGCGCTGCCAGATCA
>JBOFGW010000194.1:0-8676 GCA_051649325.1 Burkholderiaceae bacterium
TGAGGGTGAACTGCTCGCACATTGATGCAGCTTTGCTGAATGTTAACGCGCAGGCTCAGGATCAATCGACGATTGCACCGGCACCGCATCATCCGCTTTCATGCCGTGCTTGAGCGCGTGTTCTGATGCCTCGCGCACGGGCTTGTAGGTCGCCAGCCGCATGCAGACCGCGAGGCCCAGCAAACCCAGCGTCGCCAGCGTCCAGCGCAGGCCCACCGCTTCAGCGAGCCAGCCGGTTGCGTATGCGCCCAGCGGCGCCATGGCCACTCCAGCAAAACGCATCGTGGCGGTGACGCGGCCCAAGAGCGCGTCTGGCGTGAGAATCTGCCGCATGCTGATGTAGTTGATGAAAAATGCGATCGCGCCCACGTCAAACACAAACAGCGCCGTGGCCATGCCCACCATGTTCCATGGATAGGCCGAAGGCAGAATTGAAAACCCCAGCCATGAGATGGTGGTGAGCGTGAGCCCGGCCGCCAGCACGTTGCCCGGGCCATAGCGCGCGTTGGCGTGCTTCACCACCATCGCGGCCAAGAGCGCACCTGCACCACCGGCCATTGCGACAAGGCCGATCTGCCCCGCACTCATCCCGAGCACGCGCGTGGCAAACAGAATCTGCATTGCCAAAAAGCCGTGAAACAAAACCTGCCACAGCGCCGCCACAATCGCGATGGCGCGCAGGGCAGGGTCGTGCCACACATAGCGCAGGCCGACTTTGATTTCCGCCCACATCGGCTCTTTGCCGGTGGAGGGAATGCGCGCCGACGCCGGCTCTTTGATCTGCGCGAACAGCACGGTGGCAAACACCAGCACCATCACTTCAATGGTGATGGCCTTGGGCGCGCCCATCCACTCGATCAGCAGGCCGGCAATGCCGGGCGCGGCAAGGCGGATGATCGATTCGCTCGTAGAAATGATGCGGTAGGCATCCACCAGCCGCGGCCGGCCCACCACATGCGTGACCAGCACCTGGTGCGCCACGCCAAACAGCGTCATGGCCGCGCCAATCGCAAAACCTACCGCGTACAGCACCGTCATCGACAGCGCATCAAACCACCACGCAATCGGAATCACCGCCAAACTGAGCAGCAAAAAGACAAACGTACCGATGAGGAGTTTGAGCTTGCTAAAGCGGTCCACCCACACACCCGTGGGCAGTGAAAGCAGGCCAAAAGGCAGCGCTTGGCACGCAATCAGCAGGCCCATTTGCGACGGGCTCGCGTGCAGCACCGTGGTGCCGATGATCGGCAGCGCCAGATGCGAAATATGGCCGGCCGAGATTGCGATGATCTCCACCAGCCAAAGCAGGGTGAACGTGCGTTCTTTCAGCAGCGCCGGCAAACCCGGCATGGTTAAAAGCGGCATGGGTGTTGCTTTTCTTCCCAGTCAACCTGCCTTATGAGCAGGATTCAGTCTTATATAAGATAAAATTTTGCGTTGCAGCAAATACGCGTGCTGCACGTACCCTCAAAACCAGCCGGCGACCCGCGGGCGAATATTCAACCCGACAACCGATTCATCGCCGCGATCGCAAGCACCCATGGCCGCCGAAATCTTCATTCAGGGCATTACCACGGACGGCAAACAGTTCCGGCCAAGCGATTGGGCCGAGCGGCTGTGCGGTGTGATGGCCTGTTTTCGCCCGCCCGGCGCGCCGCCGCAGTCGCATTTGGCCTACTCGCCCTACGTGCGCCCGACCATGGTGGGCGACGTGAAATGCGTCGTGGTCGACGAGCGGCTGCGTGATCTGGAACCCCTTGCCTATCACTTTGTGCTTTCCTTTGCGAAAGACAACCAACTGCAAACCTCAGAAGCCTGTTTGGTGCCGGATGTAAAACCCACCACAGCTGCCAAACCCGGCGTTTGAACAAACCCGCCATGCCGCGCAAGCAATAAAAAAGCGCTCCGAAGAGCGCTTTTTTCTGGCCGACGGGGAGTATCAACGTCGTATCAGGCGCTCATGCTCTTGACGGCTGCGGCCAGTCGGCTCTTGTTGCGTGCTGCGGTGTTTTTGTGGGCAATTTTCTTATCGGCCACGCGGTCAATCACCGACATGGACTTTTGAAAGGTTTCCATCGCGGCTTTTTTGTCGCCGGCGGCCACAGCTTTACGCACCGCTTTGACGGCGGTACGCATCATCGAGCGCAGGGCGGAGTTGTGCGCGTTTTGTTTGACTGCCTGGCGGGCGCGTTTACGGGCTTGTGCGGTGTTGGCCATGAATCTCTCTTAAGCTTTGACTATTGCTGCTTGTCGCACGCATTTAAAGCAGTAGTGCTGCGCCAAGCCAAAATTTTGCGGGAAGCCCTACACTATAAGGGTTTTGCGCGTTTCTGGCAAACGTTCGCCTGCATTCGCAGCCCTGAAAACCACTCCAAAACCCGAGTGAATCTCCTAAAAGCCGCGTTTTCTGTCAGTTCCTGGACGTTTGCGTCCCGCATTACGGGATTGTTGCGTGAAACGCTCATGGCCGCCACCTTTGGCGCCGGCGCGCTGACCGACGCGTTCAACGTCGCTTTTCGCCTGCCGAATCTGCTGCGCCGCCTGTTTGCGGAGGGCGCGTTTTCGCAGGCGTTTGTACCGATTCTGGGCGAGGTGCGGGCCAAGCAGGGCGATGATGCCGCACGCGAGGTGATCGACCACGTGGGCGCAGCGCTGCTGTGGGCCGTGGGGCTGGTGGCCTTGATCGGCGTGGTCGGTGCGCCGCTGCTCGTACTGGCAATTGGTTCGGGCCTGAAAGACCAGGCGTTTACCGATGCCACGGTCATGACGCGCATCATGTTCCCTTACATCGCCTGCATGTCGCTGGTGGCCCTCGCCGCAGCGGTGCTCAACACTTGGCGCAAATTCATGTTGGCGGCGGCCACGCCGGTGCTGCTGAACGTGGCGGTGATTGCCGGCATTTTGATTGCGCCGCGCGTGATGGCGCAGCCGATCTATGGTGTTGCAGCGGCAGTGATGATTGGCGGCCTGCTGCAAATTGCGGCGGTGATGATCGGCCTGTCGCGCCTGCACGCTGCGCCGCGCTTGTTTAAGAGCCCGTTTGCCGCGTTCAAGTTTGAAGGCGTCAAGCGCGTGCTCACGCTCATGGCGCCGGCGGTGCTGGGTGTGTCGGTCGCGCAGATCAGCTTGATCATCAACACCCAGATTGCCACGCATTTGGGCGAAGGCCGCGTAACCTGGATCACACTCGCAGACCGTTTGCTGGAGTTTCCCAGCGCGCTGCTTGGCGTGGCGCTGGGCGTTGTGCTCACGCCCAGCCTCACGCGCGCCGCGGCTACGGGCACGCAGCAAGACACCAACGCGCTGATGGATTGGGGCTTGCGCCTCACGCTGCTCTTGGCTTTGCCGGCGGCGGTGGGTTTGGCGCTGCTGGCCGAGCCGCTCACGGCGATGCTGTATCACTACGGCAAGTTTTCCGCCGAGGCGCTGCAGCAAACTGCGCGCGCGGTGCAGGCGTATTCCATCGGCGTGGTGGGATTCATTTTGGTCAAGGTGCTGGCGCCGGCGTTTTATGCCAAGCAAGATATGAAGTCGCCGCTGCGCATTGCACTTGTGGTGCTGGTGTGCACGCAGATCATGAACTTCTTTTTAGTGCCGCAGCTGGGCCATGTGGCGCTGGCGCTGTCGATCAGTTTGGGCGCGCTGCTCAACGCGGCGCTGCTGTTCTGGGGCTTGCGTTACCGCGGCAAGCTGCAAATGCTGCCGGGTTGGGGCATGTTTTTCTTCAAGCTGCTAATTGCGCTTGCGGTGATGGCAGCGGCGCTGCTGGCGGCGCAATATTTTGTGCCGCTCGCCTGGGCCGACATGAAAGCGCAATGGTTGCAACGTATTCTGCTCGTGCTGGGCATGGTGGGCGCGGCGGCGTTACTGTATTTGGGCACGCTGCTGGTACTGGGTTTCCGGTTGCGGGACTTTAAGCGGATTGAGCAATAAGGACGCACCGTTTGCGGGTTTCAGAGCAGGTTTAGAAGTGCTTTACGCAATATCCATGAGCCTTTTGGAGCAAAAATGCCTCAAAAAGCGCATGGATATTGCGTAGATGCTTCTAAATCACTTGTAGACTGCGCTGCAACCGCGCGCAATCGCGGGAACCAAAACGGTAAAGTGCCCGTCTTCCGTTGGCATACCGTTTTAAGGTGATCCAGAATGTTGAGCCATCAGCCACAATCCGCAGCATCCCCCACGTCCCTGCAGCAAGTCACCCGCGTCTTGAAGCCGCTTTCCGCCAGCATTGTGTTTTTGTCGTTGATGGCCGCCTGCGGCGGCGGCGGATCAGACGGCAGCGCCGCGCCGCCCGTGAGCGGGCCGTCACCGGGGCCGACGACGTCACCGGCGCCCACGCCGGGGCCAACGGCTTCGCCGACGCCCACGATGTCGCCTTCGCCAGGGCCGACCTCTTCCCCGGCGCCGACTGCGTCACCATCGCCCGGCCCGACTGCATCACCTTCGCCGTCCCCCAGCCCAACATCTTCGCCCGCGCCCACGCCCACTGCACCGCCCGCAGCTGGCAGCGCGCCCAAGATCGCAGGTTGCGATGTGTTTCCGGCTACCTCCATCTTCAACACGCGGATTGATGACACCGCCAAGTTCCCCGTGCATCCAAGCAGCAACACGTGGATCAACAGCATCGGCACCGGGGTAGCGTTCAAGGCGGATTGGGGCCAAGTGGAAGATCAGCAAGACGTGGCCAACTACTTTGGCATTCCGTACAACATCATCGACAACACCAAGACGAGTTGGCCGACCGTGTCTTTTGACATCATTGACCCGCGCGGTGGCAATGGCGCCGGCGTGCCGCAAGAAAGTGACTGCGCTGTACCCAATGGCAGCGGCGGCTACAACATCAAGCAGAACTGCGCGACCTTGCCTGCTGCGGAGCGGCGCTTTCCGTTCCCCAACGACAACATCATCAAGGCCGAGCATGGCGCCTGCAACGACCCAACCAACACGCAATGCGGCGGTGATCGGCACATTTTGATGCTGGAGCAAGGGGCTTGCCGCTTGTGGGAGAGTTACTACACCTACAAGCCCGCCAATCAGTGGCTTGCGTACTCCACCGCCGCGTGGGACTTAAAGAGCAACGCCATACGGCCTGACACCTGGACTTCCGCCGACGCCGCTGGCCTGCCGATTCTGCCGCTGCTGGTGCGTATTGATGAAGCCAACGCCGGCCAGATCAACCACGCCCTGCGCTTTACCTTAAACGGTTCCAACGGCTACGTGTGGCCCGCCAGCCACCGCGCCGGCAACAACACCGCGCGCCCGCCGTTTGGCGTGGTGATGCGCTTGAAATCCAGCTTTGTTATCCCCGCCAACTGGACCACACAGGCCAAAGCGATTGCCCGCGCCATGCAGCAATACGGCCTGTACTTTGCCGACAACGGCAGCAACTTCTTTGTGCAAGGCGAACCCAGCGCGCAATGGGATGACGCGACCATCAGTCAACTGCAGCGCGGCATCAACATGGGCAGCATGGAGTTTGTCGATCTGGGCGCCATCACGCGCGATCCGCGCTTCTCAGGCCGTTCTTATCAGGCAAGTTGGCCTTGATGTAAATGCGAATACGCAATTTTTATGCGCCTTTTAGGGCAGAAATGCTCCAAAAGGCGCGTGGATATTGCGTAGAGCACCTCTAAATTATCGTCATTGCGAGCGGAGCGAAGCAATCTTCGGGGCAAGCAATTCAATACCGCGGGCTCGCGCTGACGCATCGCAGAATTGGCGGGTCCAGACCCTACTTCTGATCCATTTCTGTCATTTCTGCATTGTTCCCTAATGCAACGCATCAGGGTTACGCATAACCTCCTTTAGATCAGAGATGACTGCGCGCTCTTCAGGACTACGAATCCGCAGCTTCATTGACGTAGAGGGGATATATAGGTCGTGCTGTTGCCAGATGGCGCATATCTCAACTAGACCATCCAAGCATTTCCGTTGCAGAGCGGAGTACGCAGCAACCCTTCCCGATTGCTCTAGACGTGCCACTGCCTCGGGAAACTCCAATAGCACAACTTCCATGTCGGATTCGCGGACGTTATTGTTGCGCAGACTGATCCCGCCGCGGAAATTAAGGTTAGGGCAAACAAATTCAGTAAAGTCGTTACCCTCAAACCGCAGTTCAAGAGGAGAGTCCTGATGCTTGCGTATGTGCTGCGCAATCCAAAACACTGCCGCAGACGCCCGTCCAACAAATTTACAACCTACAAATGAGGCGTCATATGAAAACGCTTCTTTCGCTCTGAAATCAAGGAACTGGCAATCAATGAATTCCGCGTGGCCCCAAATGAAGTGATAGTCCAAGCGGAACCCACGAAACGTACAGTTTTCGAAACGGCAAGGCGAGAGGCTATCTGAGGCGCTAAATGCTCCAGTCAAGTCACTCAAGACGACATTCCGAAAAGTGCACCCTTCTGTATACAGGCAGGCTGCACCACGCAAGCTAATCTCTTGGTTTTCCAGCGTGCCGCCGATTAACTCGGCACCCTTGCCACCCCAAGCCGGGATCTCGGTGAACACCTCCCACACTTGAGGGTCAATTGAACTACGGGCCAATTTGCGG
This sequence comes from Burkholderiaceae bacterium, assembly GCA_051649325.1. GTDB lineage: Bacteria > Pseudomonadota > Gammaproteobacteria > Burkholderiales > Burkholderiaceae_C > JBJOQV01. The sequence goes on from JBOFGW010000194.1 coordinate 6,560, forward strand.
TTTGTCATATTTTTTGACCAATGCTTGTTTTCCGTATGAGAGCACTTGCGCGTGATAGGTTGGCTTAGAGTAATGCGGTCAGGCACGCTCAATGCGATCTACGCAATATCCATGCGCTTTTTGGAGCATTTTTGCTTCAAAAGGCGCATGGATATTACGTAGAGGCTTGCAAAAAAACACTCAAACCCGCAGCGCCTCGCTTACCTCTTCGCCACCCAGCATGATTACGCGGCCGCGGCCCAGGCGTTTGGCGGCCAGGGCGTGATCGTCGGCGCACTTGAGCAGGTTTTCCGGCAGGTCGGTGTCTAGCCGAGAATCGGCCACGCCGGCAGAAAAGGTCTGCGCCGTGACCACGCCGCTGGCAAAACTGAATACTTTGGCGTGCCACTGCGCCTGTAGCGTTTGCAGCTTGTCGCGCGCGGTGTGTGCATCGGTGGCGGGCATCAGCAGGCAAAACTCTTCGCCGCCGTAGCGGCACAGCACGTCGCTTTGGCGCGTGTGTTCGGTAAGTAGCTGCGCAAACGTCTGTAGCAACTTGTCGCCGGCCAAGTGGCCGTGGCGGTCATTCACTTGTTTGAAGTGGTCCAGGTCAATGATGGCGACGCTGAGCAGTTGCTGCTCGCGCCGCGCCAGGGCAAACATGGAGGGCAGCACATCGTTCAGATGCCGCCGGTTAAACAGGCCGGTGAGTCCGTCGCGCACGGCTTGCTGGCGCAGCTCGTCCTGCAGTGCCTGCACTTCCTGGATTTTTTGCTGCAGCAGTGCGTTGGCCTGCTGCAGTTCTTGCCGGGCACGCTCGGTGGCGGCGCGGCGCGCATCAATATCGTCGCGCTGGCGCTGTACGCGTAGCAGTTCAGTGTGCAAAGACGCTGCTTGATAGCGCGCCTGCGCGGCCAAGCGGCTGCGCGCCAAGTGGCTGGCGCGCCACTGCCGCAACTGTGCGAGTGCTTGATCGGCCTGGCCTAGCTGCGTGTACAAATCAGCCAGACTGGAGCGCACCAGGCAATGCGTGCGCAAACTCACGCCGGGGCTTGGCAGCGGCAGCTCGGCGAGCAAGCGCTTCACCGCTTCATCCGGCCGGCCCTGCGCCTTGAGCAGCTCGGCCTGCGCAACGGCGACATCCACGCGTACTTCAGGCAGCGGATCTTGCGGCTGCGTTTGCAGCGCGCGCGTAATCAAGCGCTCGCCTAGCGCCACATCACCAGTGCGGATGGCGGCCAGCGCCAGCGCTTCATACGCCACGCCTTGCGAACCGGGGCCGGTGATGTGCGCGTTGGCAGATACAAGCAGCTGCACATCGGGCATGGCCTCAGCCGCGCGGTCAAGCTCCAGCAGGCTGACCACGCGGTTGACCATCAGCACATTGCGCAGGCGGGGATTTGCCAGCCGCTCGCAGCGCGTTAAGCCTTCTTGCACGTAAGACAGCGCTGCCTCGCAATCGCCCAGTTGATACAGCTCATGCGCCAGATTGCAGAACAGCACCGTGTCAAAGCCGTTGTTGTAGGCCGGGCTGGATTCGCGCAGCGCCTGATACATATACGCAAACGCCTGCGCCGATTCACCCAGCGTGGAATAGCAGCCGGCAATGCCGTTGAGCAGCATGCCGCGCTCTTCTTGCTTGAGCACGCGCAGGCCTTCATCGCGCAGCGGCGTGATGAGCTCAAGCGATTCCTGCAGCCGGCCTTCCATCCACGCGCAGCGCGCAATGCCCACTGCCGCCAAGATAAAACCGCGCCGGTCAGAGAGCATGTCAAAGCAGCGCTGCGCATGTTCAAGCTCTGCCGCACCGTCTGCAGAGGTGACGTGCCGCATCAAGTGAAAGCCGCGCGCCAGCCTTGCCCACGCCTGCGCCGGCAGATCGTGTGCCCCCGCGGCGCGCGCGAGCGCCTGGTCTGCGAGCAGGCCCGACTGCGCAGAATCCTCAAACTGCAATTGCCACGCCTTGCGCGCCAGGCGCAACGCGGTGGAAGTGGAGGGGCGCGTGGTGCTCATGGTGCAAGCTTAAAGCACGAGTAAATTCGCGCTTGTTGCCTGCTTAGCTGCAGCGACTGGAATACTGGCATCAAATGTGACAAAACGCCCGCCATGCTTGGCTGCCAGCGCGAGCAGATACACAT
>JBOFGW010000195.1:0-4314 GCA_051649325.1 Burkholderiaceae bacterium
GTAGTAGTCGCGCGTGAAGCGGTTGTATTCCAACTGCGGCGCGATGGGGCGGGCCGGCGCGTCAGGCGCAATACTCGCGTGGTAGCACTCAATTGCCTGCGCGAGCGTTTTGCCTTCGCCGTAATGAATAAAGTCGCGCATCGCTGCGTTGAATCTAAACGCCTTGCCGCAATGCTGCTTGAAAAATTGGCTGAGTGCGACACTGCAAGTCCAGCCCGCGCCAATGCGTGCCTGCGGCGTATAGACAGCCGGCATCGCGCCGCGCACGCGCCGCACAATGGGTGCGGCATCGGCCTTGCCGCCAGCCAAAAACTGCGCGATGCGCTGCGCCAATTCAGGCTTTGAGCCGCTCGTTGCGATACCATGCGCGCGGCAAAACGCCAGCAGTTCTTCCTTCAGCCAGTACCAAGCCTTGAATTCTTCGGCATTTAGTTTGCGATCAAGCGCGGGGCGCTCGGCAGATGGGGAGGTCTTCAAGATGTCAGAGAATGCAGGTTGAAGTGTTTTAGAGTGCCGCGCAAGCGGCTCCGCGGCGCAATAACAAAAGGAAAAACGCTTTATCCATGGGCATTTTGAGGAAAAAATGGCCCAAAACCCGCATGGATAGTGCGTAGACGCCTACAAAACCTGGAGCAACTGCTGAATTCAGGCTGCCACACACACAACTGCGTCTCACGCCAACCCGCGTTCTATATCCGCCCACAAATCATCCACGTTCTCCAGCCCCACACCCAGGCGGATCATGCCCTCGGTCACGCCTTGCGCGGCGCGTGCCTCGGGCGTTAAGCGGCCGTGGGTGGTGGTTGCTGGGTGGGTGATGATGGAGCGGGTATCGCCAAAGTTGGCGGTAATGGACCACAGGCGCGTGGCGTCGATCAGCTGCCATGCCGCATCGCGCCCGCCAGGCAGCTCAAACGTGAGCACTGCGCCGCCACACCCCTGTTGCTGCGCCATCGCCAGCGCATGTTGCGGGTGGCTTGGCAGGCCGGGGTACAGCACGCGTGCCACGGCCTTGTGCGCAGCGAGCCGCTTGGCAAGCTCCAATGTGGCAGCGCTTTGCGCCTGCACACGCACGGAGAGCGTTTCCATGCCCCGCAGCAGCAGCCACGCGTTGAAGGGTGACAGCGACGGCCCGGCGCTGCGCATCACGGGCATGAACTTTTCGTCCAGCAACTGCTTTGGCCCGCAGATGGCGCCGGCGATCACGCGGCCCTGCCCGTCTAGAAACTTGGTGGCGGAGTGCAGCACCAGATGCGCCCCCAGCTTGGCCGGCTGCTGCAGCGCAGGCGAGCAGATGCAGTTGTCCACCGCAAGCGTTGCGCCCTGTTTGTCCGCCAGTTTGCGCAGCGCGGCGATGTCGGCAATTTCCATCAGCGGGTTTGACGGCGTTTCCACATAGAGCAACTTGGTATTGGGCTGCATCGCCGCTTGCCACGCGGCCAAGTCTGCCTGCGGCACAAAACTCACGCTGATGCCAAACTTGGACAGCAGATTCACAAACAGCTGATGCGTAGCGCCAAAAATCGATCGCGCAGACACAATATGATCGCCAGCCGCAAGCAGCGCCAGGCAGGTCGTGAGTACGGCGGACATGCCGCTGGAGGTGCCGATGCATGCCTCCGTAGCCTCCAGCGCCGCCAGACGGCGTTCAAACATCGCCACCGTCGGGTTGGTAAAACGCGAGTAGATCGGCCCGTCGCTCTGCCCGGCAAAGCGCGCGGCGGCTTCTGCGGCGTTGTTAAACGTGAAGCTGGAGGTGAAGAACATCGCTTCAGAATGCTCGCCAAATTCGCTGCGCGTGCTGCCGGCGCGGATGGCAAGGGTTTGCGCGTCGAGTTCTTTGGGGTCGAATGGCGGGCGGGTCATGTGGAGATTATGCCGCGACGGGCGCTTGCAACTGTGCTGGCCCGGGAGGCGCTATGCCCTATTTCGCGCAGGATAGATGAGTTTTTCGAGCTCGCCCGCTTCAATCACCTGCACACCAGGCTCCCCGGCAAGCAGCCGCTCGATCACAAACGCAGCCACATCGCGGTGGGTCAGCGGCAGCCGCGCGGGCGCTAGCCAGCGGAATTGGCGCAGGTAGGTATCCACCACGCGCTGTACGCGACTTGCGGCCGCAGGCTTGTCGTCTTGCCGCGCCGGGCGCACGACCAGCAGCGTTTCAAAACCGAGCAGCGAGATGGCTAGTTCGTCCTGGCTCGCAAGCAGGCCGCGCACGGATTCGGGCTGCTGCCAAAAATCCACCGGCTGCACCAGCGCCAGGCGGCGCACGCCTGCGGCCTTGAGTGCAGTAGCACGCGCAAGCAAATCAGCGTTTGTCACGCGGCGGTAGATCGCGTCACGGCCGTAGTAGGTCAGGCCCGCATCAACGTCGCTCAGCACGAGCAAGGCGGTATCCACGCCCGCAGGTAGCGCATTGCCAACGGTCGGGGTTATTTTCGCTTCAGTGGACGGCAATGCTTGCTCTACCGCAACCCAAACTGAGTTCAAACTCGGCTGGCTGGCGGCAAACGCAATCAGCGCTTCGCCAAATTTGCCGATAGCGCCGGCAATGTAGAGGGATTGCTGCCTGGCTAGAGGAGCCTGCGGACGATGATGCGCGGCGAGCGCGTCTTGCAGATCAGCCACGCGAGCGGCTCGCGTAAACGCATAGGTTTTTGAATCTATTCGCCATTGGCCGCAAAGCCAAAATTGCGCGAGAGGTTGCTGGCCTCTTCCGCGGTCTTGCCGTTCTTGGCGGCTTCCAGCGCTTCAAGATACGCGGGTGTTACGTCGCCGGTGACGTAGCGGCCATCAAAGCACGACGCATCAAAATCCTTGAGCAGCGGGTTGAGCGCGCGCAGCGAGCCCTTGAGCGCGTCAAGGTCCTGGAAGATCAGCGCATCCGCGCCGATTTCGCGGCACACCTGCTCTTCTGTGCGGCGCGCGGCAATCAGTTCGCTGCGCGTAGGCATATCGATGCCGTATACGTTGGGCCAGCGCACCGGCGGCGCAGCGCTGGCAAAAAACACTTTGGCCGCGCCGGATTCGCGCGCCATATCGACAATCTCGCGGCTGGTGGTGCCGCGCACGATGGAATCATCTACCAGCAGAACATTCTTGCCGGCAAATTCTTCGCGGATAGCGTTGAGTTTTTGCCGCACCGAGCGTTTGCGCACCGCCTGCCCCGGCATGATGAAGGTGCGGCCGATGTAGCGGTTTTTGATGAAGCCTTCGCGAAAGCTGATGCCCAGCTTCAGCGCCAATTGCATAGCCGATGGCCGGGCAGAGTCCGGAATAGGAATCACCACATCAATCGCGCCGCTGGGCAGATCGTTGGCGACTTTGGCCGCAAGCGTTTCACCCATGCGCAAGCGGCTGCGGTAGACGCTGATGTCATTCATCAGCGAATCGGGCCGCGCAAAATAGATGTATTCAAACACGCACGGCGCGAGTACCGGCCGGTCGGCGCATTGCATAAAGCGAATGTTGCCGTCGACGTCGATGGTCACCGCTTCGCCAGGCGCAACTTCGCGCATCATTTCATAGCCGTTGGCATCCAGCGCTACGGACTCACTGGCAACCATGTATTCGTTGCCCGCAGCAGTTTCTTGCTTGCCCACGACCAGCGGGCGAATCCCGAACGGATCACGAAACGCCACTAGGCCAAATCCGGCAATCATGATCACCACTGCGTAGCTGCCGCGCACACGCTTGTGCAGCGCGCGCACCGCGGCGAACACAGAAGCTTCATCCAGCGTAGTGCCGTGCGCCGTGGCGGCCAGCTCATTGGCAAACACGTTGAGCAGCACTTCAGAATCAGACCCGGTGTTGATGTGCCGCCGGTCGATGCGGAACATCTCCTCGCTTAATTGTTTCGCGTTGGTGAGGTTGCCGTTGTGCACCAGCGCCAGACCAAAGGGCGCGTTCACGTATAACGGCTGCGCTTCTTCTTCAGACTCTGCATTGCCCGCGGTGGGATAGCGCACCTGGGCGATACCGATATTGCCGGGTAGCGAGCGCATGTTGCGCGTGCGGAACACGTCGCGTACAAGGCCGTTTGCCTTGTACATCGCGATTTTTTCGCCCTTCATGGTGGCGATGCCGGCCGCGTCTTGCCCGCGATGCTGCAACAGCAGCAGCGCGTCATACAGCAACTGATTGACCGGTGATTTGGCCGCTACGCCGACAATGCCGCACATGAGAATTTGCCCCTGATACTTCTAAAACTTCACTTGATCGGCCACGGCCGGTGGCAGCATGGGTTTGACCGCCTGCACCGCGGCAACCACCACCGGCACGCTGGCTGCGTTTTTCCAGCCATCCTGCTTTGGC
>JBOFGW010000196.1:0-2011 GCA_051649325.1 Burkholderiaceae bacterium
TCCTGCATTGATGGAGCAGTGCTTGGCAATCAAGATCCGTGCCGCAGCGTTCGCTGGACTTGTCAAACATGCGCTGCGTTTTCTGGCCGCTTTTCCAGCATTGCTGGATGGCCTGACGGGCTGACCGGCGAATCCCTTCATTGACCGCAGGATCTCCGGCCTGCTCTGCTCCATCGTGGCGCCGGTCCTTGTTGTGGTTTGCAGAATTATTTTTTAACTCCAGATACCAGTGGCTACTGGTATCTGACTATCGGGTAGCTGTTTTATGGGGGTCGTTTCCCAAACTTGTCTCGAACCAATTCAGTGGATGTTATTGCGCGAAGAATTGATTGACTGGGTTGTTAATGAGCTCGACGCAGAAACCAGCGTCCAACTGACAGTGGACATCGTGTCGTCGCTTTCACGCAAAGAATTGATCTCGAAGATTGATGATATCTGTCAGCGGATCGGCCAGAGAGGCGGTCCCACGGCAACGCAGATGCAGCGCAGACGATTTTTGAGACTGCTTCAAGAGACTGAAAATTCTGAGCGAACGGGTGCGGCCTAAAAACTTTCCTAGCCAAGCTTGCGCTGGTGGATAAGCGGTTAAATCGGCATCAGTAGTGTCGTGAAGGGTGTTAGTGTTCATCCAGTTGCTCCTCAGGCCGAATGTCTGCCTTGCAGAAGCGTGTCCGCAGAGGTTGTCTGAAGCGATGCTCGCTGCCTATAACCCTTCCTGAAGAACTCATGAAAACGCATCGCAGATGCCGCCGGTTTGTGCTGGTTGGGCCTCGGTGAAACCGAGTTCAACGTTCTCCAAATCTGGGGATACCGCATACCGACGATACGTCAGGTTGCTGTGGCATTCGCTGCCCTCGGGGGTTAGGAGGCGCGGCAGCGCCAGACGTACTGCCCGCTGGATCGCTCTCTGTAAGCTCGTTCATGGCGCATGGCAGCGCGGCGGTGCTAAAGCTCGCATTGCCGAATTGGCCTGGGGACAAATCCACGCCACCATCGGTGGACCAAAGCCGCTGAAACCGTGTCCGGCAAATGCATCGCCCGCACTGTAGGGCGTGAACTTGGCACCGCCGGTATCGATGCTGAACCGGGCGCCGCAGCAAAGCCGTTATCACTAAATACGCTCGGACTAGACGGTCTATGGACGTGGGAGATTCCCCAAAAACGCCTGCATCAACATGCGATATCCCTTATGAGCAAAATATATCGTGCATTAAAGGATTCGAAGCGCCTTGTCATTCGGACGGTTCACAGTCGTCAACGCGGCAGAACGATTCGTTGTTTGGCACCATAGAAAAAAATATCAAAGGGCTTGGGCATGTCATCCCAACCTTGTTGCCCTAAAGCACCAAGCCGTGCCAAATGCCCTTGAGGAACATCATCATGCTCGTCGCCCGCTGTCCCATTAATTGTTTCTTGACCAAAGAACAGGCTCTCCAAAGTTGGCATATTGAGTCCGACGGCACGGAAGTTGTAACGATCCAGACCAAACTCCTGATACCTGCAATCGAGCTCAGTGGGCTTTACAGTACAAACGCCACGTGCGCCACCATGTGCACTGCCGATTGCCAATGCCTCGTCGTAAGCTCCGCCGCTCTCGCCGTTTCGCCCCGCCCTGAGTGATAGCAAAGGCGTTTGAAAAGAGAATACTCTTACGTCTGGATTTTCTTTGGCATATTGAAGCAAGCTGCCATAGACAATGCGCATATTGCTTGATTTCGCGGCAAAGTCATCACCGAACGTGTGAGAGTAGTGGGAAGTAGTTAAGAACTTCGGCTCACCACTGCCCGACATGTAGTGCCACATCATGCCACGCGCTTTCGGGTGCACGCTAACGCCCGTAACTAAATCCAATCCATCAGCAGCAGAAAGCAGCCTTCTGACTTTATCGCGCGCCTCAAAATCTTGCTCTACCGGACGTGGCGGTCCTTGAACACCCGAAGACGTGAAGATAACTTTCTGCCCATTTATAACGTTGAGCGGCAAATCGTCTTTAGTGTTCGGCTGTGCGAAG
>JBOFGW010000197.1:0-16446 GCA_051649325.1 Burkholderiaceae bacterium
GCGAAGTGCTGCGACACGTAGCGCGGATGTGGCGTGCGTTCGATGCGCTGCAACTGCTGCGCAAGCTGCGCGCACAGCGGCGCAAAATCCTGGTCGGTCGTGACGATATCCAAGTCGCGCGGCGCAGCTTCAAGCCCCAGACGATGCAGCAGCACGCTGCCGCCGATGGCCCACTGCAAGCCGTTGAGCGTGGGGGCGATGTGGTGTGCGAGGGCTAGCGGTGCGGGCGCGGAAGGCATATATCTAAGCAGTGACTACGCAATATCCATGCGGGTTTTGAGGCATTTTTGCTCCAAAACCCGCATGGACATTGCGTAGATGCCTTATTTATCTCGAAAAAACTTTCGAAAACCGCGCTCGGCAAAGGCGTACAACAGCTCTAGTTCAAACTCACGTTGTACCTTGCCAGCGTGGACTTGAGCGTTTCGTTGTTGGCGTCTTTTTTCTTGGCTTCGCGCCAGAGTTTTTCGGCTTCGTTGCGCTTGCCGGCGACCCAGAGCACTTCGCCCAGGTGCGCGCCAATTTCGGCGTCGGGCCGCTTGGCGTAGGCTTCGCGCAGGGTTTTGAGCGCTTGATCGATTTGGCCTTGGCGGTATTGCACCCAGCCGAGCGAATCCAAGATAAACGCGTCGTCGGGTGACAGGTTCACGGCCTTTTCGATCAGCTGGCGCGCTTCATCCAGCCGTACATTGCGATCGGCCAGCGAGTAGCCCAGCGCGTTGTAGGCATGCGCAGCGTCGGGCTTGAGTTCGATCACTTTGCGCAGGGCTTTTTCCATCTCGTCAAACTTGCCGAGCTTTTCGATGGCGAGCGCCCAGTCGTACAGCAGATCGGGCTCTTCGGGCGCGGCTTTGAGCGCAGCGTCCAGCGTGTTGAAGGCCTCTTGGTTCTTGCCGGCGTCGCGGTGAATCTGTGCTTGCGTCATCGCAATGCGGGCGCGGTCGGTGTTGTTGCGCGGTTTGATGGCGGACAGGCGCTGGCCCGCTTCTTCGCCGCGGCCTTGCTTGGCCAGCGCGGTGGCGGCGCGCAGCTGCGCACCCATGCGGCCGTCGCCATCCACCTTGTCATACCAGCCTACGGCCCCGGCGTAGTCTTTGCGCTCTTCAGCCACTGCGCCCAGGTTGAAGTAGGCGCCGTTGCCGTCACGCTCTTCATCCTCTTCAATCGCGGCCAGAAAGGCTTTGAAGTTGGTCTCAGCCACGTCAAAGTCGTTTTGCTGCATAGCCACTATGCCCAGACCGTAAAGCGCGTCTGCATCCACTTCTTGGCCGGCCACAGGTTTGGCGAGCAGTTCAAACTGGCTGCGCGCCTTGGGCAGATTTTTATTCGCAGCCAGCAGGCGCGCGAGCGTGGTGCGCGCCTCACGCGCGCCGGGGTTCTTGGCGACAAAATTTTCCAGCAACGCAATCGAATCTTCGGGCTTGGCGCGCATGAGCTGCGCGGTGAGCAGCGCGGCAATTTCCATGTCCGGCTTGGTGGCCAGCGCGCGCTTGCCGTAGTCGATGGCCTGCGCACTTTCCTGCGCGCCGGCGGCGGACTGTGCCAGCACCAGCAGCGCTTCCGGCATTTTTTGAACCGGCTGCAATACGCGCTGCGCCATGGCGTAGCCTGCTTTACGGTCGGCAATACGGCCGGTGGCGCGCTGCACGTTGCTGATCGCGATCTTTTTATCTTTGGCGTCTTTCAGTTCGGCCCCGAGCAGCGGCTCAAGCACGTCCAGCTTGTCATTGGTGGCCAGCAGCGAAAACGTCAACCCTTTGGCCTCGGGCGAGTTCGGCGTGAGGCTGACCCAAAGCTGCGCCGCCTCCAGCGCTGCGTCGGGCTTGCGAGCGGCCAGCGCCAGCTCGGCCGCGCGACGCGCCAGGCGTGGATCTTTGGTGTCACGCGCGAGCTGCAAAAAAGACAGGTGCGCGGCTGGCGCATTGCCGCGCTGCGCCGCAATTTCAGACAGCATGAGCTGAAACATGAGTCCGCTGTTCAAATCGACATTCGGAAGCGGCTCTGCCGGCGGCGGTGCGGGCACCGCTGCACTGGCGGCAGGTGCAGCATTTGCCGGCTGGCCGGATTCCGGCGCAGTAGTAGCGCAGCCAGTTGCCAGCCCGGCCAGCAGGGCGAGCAAAAGAAGAGAGAGTGAACGCTGAAACAAGGGGCGGCTAGGCATGATGATTCCTGCGAAATGCTTACCCGATAGTACGCAGCACCGCTTGGGCGTGCAACCGCGCTAGTCGGCCCAATTGTGCGATAGTGTTACAGACCATGCCAGAACTCCCTGAAGTTGAGATTACCCGCCGCGCGATTGCTGCCGTAGCGCTGGATAAGCCGATTGATGCCGCCATCATCCGCGTGCCGCGGCTGCGCTGGGACATTCCGACGCACTTGGCCAAAACGCTCGCGAACGCGCGCGTGACGGATGTTGAGCGGCGCGGCAAATACGTGTTAATTCGCTGCGAAGGCGCTGCGAAGCAGGCGCGCGGTTGGTTGCTGTTGCATCTAGGCATGTCCGGCAGCGTGATTTCTGTGCCGCGCGCGCAACCGCCGCGCAAACATGACCATGTTGATCTTGTGGTGGGCGCGCGCGCACTGCGCCTGCATGATCCGCGCCGCTTTGGTGCGCTGCTGTGGATTGCCGGGGACGATCCGGCGGCCATCGACACGCATCCGCTAATTGCCAAGCTGGGGGTGGAGCCGCTGTCCGCTGCGTTTGACGGCAACGTGCTGTACCAAGGTACGCGCGGGCGCCGCGTGGCGATTAAGCAGGTGCTGCTGGCCGGCGATGTGGTGGTGGGCGTGGGCAACATCTACTGTTCGGAGGCGCTGTTTCGCGCCGGCATACGGCCCACACTGGCGGCGCACCGGCTCACCAAACCGCGCGCAAATCGGCTGGCTGATGAGATTCGCGCAACGCTCTCGCAAGCCATTGCGGCCGGCGGCTCAACCTTGCGCGACTTTGTGGCGGGTGAAAGCGAGGCGGGTTACTTCCAAGTCAACGCCTTCGTGTATGACCGTGCCGGCGCGCCGTGCCGCATTTGCGGGACGCCTATCAAGAGGATCGTGCAGGGGCAGCGTGCAACGTTTTTTTGCCCAAGCTGTCAGAAGTAAGCCGCAGTTCTTGTTTGCTTGGTGCACATTTGTCACTGAATATGCCTCGTGAGCGCCTGGCAAACATAGAATTGTGAAATCCGATAAAACTCTTGAGAAGCAGCACACCATGGGCAGCATGCTCGCACGTCGCATTGATCTTAAATCTGATCTGACCGCACTGGCCAAATGGCGGGAAGCATCACTGGCACGCATCAAAGAATGGCTCGACGGCCTGAAAGACATGGGTCTGGCAACCGAGACGCACGAGGCCGCGTTTGAACGGCTTAAAGCCGCGGCGGCAAGCGACCGCGTGAGCGTGGCATTTGTGGCAGAGTTTTCGCGCGGCAAATCCGAGCTGATCAACGCGCTGTTCTTTTCCAATTACGGCAAGCGCGTGGTGCCCAGCGGCGCGGGCCGCACCACCATGTGCCCGACCGAATTTATGTACGATCCGGCGCTGCCGGTGGGCATCCGGCTGCTGCCGATTGAAACCCGCTCGACGCAGGCAACGCTGGCCGAACTGAAGCAAAACCCCGCCGTGTGGACTGATCAGCCGATCAACCCCGACAGCGGTGACAGCGTGGCCGAGCAACTTTCGCGCGTGAAAGAAACCCGCTTTGTCGATCATGCACTGGCGCAGTCGCTCGGCCTGGCGTTTGACGCCGAACCCAATGCGCTGACAGTGGAAATTCCGCGCTGGCGCCATGCAATTGTGAACCTGCCGCATCCGCTGCTGGCGCAAGGGCTAACGATTATCGATACGCCGGGGCTGAACGCGCTGGGTAACGAACCTGAGCTGACCCTCTCTGTATTGCCTTCTGCCACTGCGGTGCTGTACGTGCTGGCGGCGGACGCCGGCGTGTCACGCTCCGATGCAGAAGTGTGGAAAGGCGTGCTGTCTTCGATCCCCAAGATCGGCCGCATGGTGGTGCTCAACAAGATTGACGGTCTGTGGGACGGCATGCGCAGTCAAACTGACATTGATGCTGACGTATTCAAGCAAGCGCTGTCGGTCGCGCACACGCTGGACGTACCGGAAGGCCGTGTGTATCCGCTGTCTGCGCAGAAGGCTTTGTTGGCGCGCATCAATGGCGACCATGAGTTAATTGAAAAAAGCCGGATTGAAGAGCTTGAGCACGCGCTGTCCACCGAGCTGCTGCCGGCGCGCCGCCGCTTGCTGGCAGAGCGCTTTTTGGGCTTTGTGGAAGATTTGACGAGCGAAGCGCAGTCCATGATCGGCGCGCGCTTGGCCGGGATTGATGAGCAGACCAACGAGCTGACCGCGCTTTCTGAAGGCCGTGCCGACGCGACTCAAGCGCTGATCGCGCGCGCGCAGGAAGAAAAAGCGGCGTATGAGCAAGCGCTCAAGTCGCTGCTGGCGCTGCGCATGGTGGTGGGCAAACAGGCGCGCGAAGGCATGAAGGCGCTTTCAGCATCGGCTGTGCGCAAGCTGCCGCTGCAGCATGGCGTGAATGATGCGCGCTCTGGTAAACAGCTGCGCGAGCTGCTGGCCGAAACCGTGTCTTACACCCGCAGCCGGCTCACGCTCGCGTTTTCGCAGTGCAAGGAAGCCTATTCCGCGGTAGACGGCATGCGCGAAGCGCTGGAAGCCAAGCATCACGTCAAACTGTCGGTCATCAAGCCGCTGGACGCAGACCATTACAGCGCCGATATCGACAATATCGAGCGCGCCGCCAGTCGCCAGTTGCCCGCGCTGCCGGTGCTGCTACCCAACCAGCGCGCCAATGGCCAGCGCATGGTGGTGGCTGCCGCGCAGCACATGGCCGGCATTACCGAGCGCGCGCAGCGCGAGATCGACAGCTGGGTCAACGCGCTGACTGCGCCGCTGGATCGGCACCTGCGCGAACAGCAAAGCCAGATCAAACGCCGCGAAGAAAGCCTGGAACGCATGACCGGTGCACGCCAGACCTTGGCCGAGCGGCTGGGCGAGCTGGCTGAAATGCATCATCAGGCCAGCTATCAGCAACACGAGCTGTCACGTAGTTTGGCGGTGTTGCGTTCAGCAGTGCAGTAAATCTTTCAACTCCCTCTCCCCTCGCGGGAGAGGGCCGGGGGTTTGGCAGGGGTTTCGAGCCGCATGCGGCGAGCCTGCCAAACGGCTGCGGGCTACCAGCCGCAGCGCGCCCTGCAAGGGAGGGGGCTGCTGCAGGCCACGGTGTTGCCACGCTAATGCCCGACCACTCTGGCATCATGTCGCGCATGACGCGCGCGGCAGCAAACCCTTCTTTCGCAACCCACATCATCCGCTGGCAAAAAGCACACGGCCGGCATACTTTGCCGTGGCAAAACACAACAGATCCGTACCGCATCTGGCTATCAGAAATCATGCTGCAGCAAACACAGGTGGCGGCTGTGATGGGTTACTACGCGCGGTTTTTACAGCGCTTTCCTGACGTAGCCGCGCTCGCAGACGCGCCGCAGCAAGCGGTGATGGAGGCTTGGAGCGGTCTTGGCTACTACAGCCGCGCGCGCAACTTGCACAAGGCTGCGCAGATCATCGTGCGTGAGCATGGCGGCGCATTTCCGCACACGCAAGAAGCTTTGCAGGCGCTGCCGGGCATTGGCCGCTCTACCGCCGCGGCCATTGCTGCGTTTGCGTTTGGGCAGCGCGCGGCAATTTGCGATGGCAACGTCAAGCGCGTGCTCGCGCGTGTGTACGGCGTAGAAGGTTTTCCCGGTGCGCCAAAAGTTGAGCGCGAGCTGTGGGCGCTGGCGGAATCACTCTTGCCTGCGAAAGACATTGAGCACTACACGCAAGGCCTAATGGATTTGGGCGCCACGCTCTGCACCCGCAAGCCGCTGTGCCAGCAAGACGCTGCGCGCTGCCCACTTTCAGAAATATGCGTGGCCTATCAAACGCAGCGCACCCACAAATTGCCCGCGCCGCGGCCCAAAAAAGCGATCCCTGAAAAGCACGCGCGGCTCTGGATTGTGCGTAGCGAGCAAGGCGTCTGGCTGGAACCGCGCCCACCCACCGGTATCTGGGGCGGTCTGCTCAGCCTGCCGCAGAGCGATGACATTACATCGATGCAGCCGCCCGCGTGGATCAATACGCTTGGCATGGCCGGCAAGCCGCAAACGCTTGAAGCCTTCACACACACCTTCACGCATTTCAAACTGCATCTGCATCCGGTGCTAATCGAAGTTCAAACTACTCTACGCAATACCCATGCGCCTTTTGAAGCAAAAATGGCTCAAGAACCCCATGGGTATTGGGTAAAGCATAAAAAGATTGCCTCTGCAGCACTGCCAGCGCCGATCAAAAAGCTGCTTCTACGGTTATGAGCAGCCGTACGAGAAAATAGATAACGCAATATCCATGAGATTTTTCAGCCATTTTTGCCTGAAAACCCTTATGAATATTGCGTAGAGGCTGTTTAAATCACTTTTTTGTCTTGCAAAAACTGTCGCACAATCGTCAGCCGCGCGATGGGGTCTTGCAGCTCCATGAGTTTTTGCTTGGCGGCGTTGGAGACGGGTAACACTTCGGTGATGCGGTTGGCCACCCAGCCGGCATCGTCCATGTAGTGCGGCTGCGCGAGGCGCTGGGCCATGCCGCGCTCGGCTTCGGGCAGAGCCTGAATGCTCTCTTCCATGTCGTGGATGATGCGCGCGAGCAGCTTGCGGCAGGG
Source organism: Burkholderiaceae bacterium (assembly GCA_051649325.1). Lineage (GTDB taxonomy): Bacteria > Pseudomonadota > Gammaproteobacteria > Burkholderiales > Burkholderiaceae_C > JBJOQV01. The sequence continues at coordinate 6,735 of JBOFGW010000197.1, forward strand.
GTCAAACTCGCCGGTGATAGGCAGCAGTTCATCGGCGTCGATCCACTCTACGTCGCCGATCAGCAGGCCGTTGGGCAAGCGCTCGGTGCTCAGAATTTTGAACCGCTGCTCACCGCGCACGGAGATCAGCAGAATGCCGGGCTCGTTCATGTCCATCGCATCAATGCGTGCGGTGCAGCCCACGGTCTCCGGCACAGCGGCGTCGCCGACTTCTTTGCCTTTGGCGATTAGCACGATGCCAAACACGCTTTTGTGTTTGACGGCGGACTTGACCATGTCCATATAGCGCGCTTCAAAAATACGCAGCGGCAGCGACCCTCCGGGAAACAAGACGGTGGAGAGGGGGAAAAGTGGCAGCTTCAAGAAATTCTTTCTCAGTGCTTGGCGCGTCTAGTGTTTGGCATGTGCGGCGGCGGCCAGCGCGCGGTGCCTGACGAGCACCTGCGTGTCGGCGCGAAAATGCCCGGCAAGTTGTTCTGCAATGTAAACCGAGCGGTGCTGGCCGCCGGTGCAGCCAATGGCGACGGTTAGGTAGCTGCGGCCATCGCGCTCGTACTCCGGCAGCCACTTGAGCAAAAACGCCTTGATGTCTTGCGTCATCGATTCAACCGCCGGAATCTGCGCCAGGTAGAGCGCGACCGGCGCGTCCTGCCCGGTCAGCGGGCGCAGCTTGGGTTCGTAGTAAGGGTTGGGCAGGCAGCGCACGTCAAACACCAAATCCGCATCCAGCGGCACGCCTCGCTTGAACGCAAAGGTCTCAAACGTCAGTAGCAGGCTGCGCGCCTGAGCGTTGACCACATCACGCAACCAGTCGCGCAGCTGCGCGCTGCGCAGATCGCTGGTGTCTACCACCACGCCAAGCTCAGCCAGCGGCGCCATGAGTTCACGCTCCAGCTCGATGCACTCGGAGAGCGAGCGCTCGCGCGTGTCATCCACACCCAGCTCGCGCAGCGCGTCACGCTGATTGAGCGGATGGCGGCGCCGCGTCTCTGAAAAGCGTGCGATCAGCGTGGGCGAATTGGAGGTGAGAAACACCACCTGCACTTGACCCATGCGAGACAGGTTGCGGATGTGTGCGCTGACTTCTGCGGTATCGCCGCCGCTGCGGCTATCAATCGCGACCGCAACGCGCGCGGTGCCGCGATCCGTCTGCACGGCAATCAGGTCAGGTAACAGCTTGGCGGGGAGATTATCAACGCAGAAAAAGCCCAGATCTTCCAGCGCGGCAAGCGCGACAGATTTACCCGAACCGGAGATCCCCGTAACAATGACGATATGCATTTTTTCAATGCTAACAGGCTAGGGGCGCAAACGTGGTTGACGCGCCGGCACCTGTGGCGCGGGTGAATACAGTGTGTGATTTATGTGTCGCCGTTCATGGCGCGCTGCTGCCGCTCCATGAATTCTTTCATGGTATCGATGCCGCGCAGTTGCAGCACGGTGTTGCGCACCGCGGCCTCCAGCAACACCGCCAGATTGCGGCCGGCGGCCACGGGAATCACCACTTTGCGCACGGCCAGCTCAAGTACATCTTGCGTTTGTGACTCCAGCGGCAGCCGCTCGTATTGCTGCTCCATGGTGGAGCGGCGCACCAGATGCACGATCAGTTTGAGATTCATTTTGCGGCGCACCGCCGTCTCGCCAAAAATCGCTTTGATGTCGAGCAGGCCCAGGCCGCGCACTTCGAGCAAATTGGATAGCAGCGGCGGGCAACGGCCTTCAATCCGGTCAGCGGCGATGCGGGTGAACTCCACCACATCGTCCGCCACCAGGCCGTGGCCGCGGCTGATGAGTTCCAGCGCCAGCTCGCTCTTGCCCAGGCCGGATTCGCCGGAGATCAGCACGCCCATGCCCAGCACGTCCATAAACACGCCATGCATCGTCACAGCCGGCGCAAGCTTTTTGGTGAGATATTCGCGCAGCGTGTCGATGATGCCGGCGGAGCTCAGTGTGCTCGCAAACAGCGCAATGCCGCGCTGTTCACATTCACGCAAAATGTCTTCCGAAGGCGCGAGGCTTTCGGCCATGATGACGGCGGGCGGTTCTTTGAGCGCAAGCTCATGCGCAAAGTGGCTGCGCCGCGTAGTGTTCAGCGCGTTGATGTAGACCAGCTCTTCCTGGCCCAGCACCTGAATGCGGCGCGGATGCACCAGATTCAAATGCCCCACCAAATCGGCAGCGGCAGTCACACCATCGGCCAGCGGCCGCTGCAGCCCGGTTTTGCCAGCGATCAGCGAGAGTTCAAGCCGCTGCCCGGCTTCGTCAAACAGCGTCTGGACGGTGGGCAAAGTCAATGCGCGCCGCGCTTAGGCGGCCGACGACAGCGGCTCCCAGGCGACAAATGCCTGATGCACCTGCGCAGCGTCGGGTAGGGTCGAGAGCCGCTCGCGGAAGCTGCGGTCTGAAAGCATCTGGGCCAGCTCGGAGAGCACGTCTAGATGATGTTGATTGGCATGTTCGGGTACGAGCAAAAAGACCAGCAGATTGACTGGCTTGCCATCGGGCGCTTCAAACGCAATCGGCTCGGCAAGACGGATAAATACCGCCAGCGCATCTTTCAGCCCTTTGATGCGGCCGTGCGGAATGGCCACACCTTGGCCAAGCGCTGTAGAACCCAGCCGCTCGCGCGCAATCAGGCTGTCGAAAACGGTACTACGGGCAATGCCGTGGTTGTTTTCGATGAGCAAACCCGCTTGCTCAAACACGCGTTTTTTGCTGGATAGTTCAGCATCGACTACCACATTTGCAGGAGGCAGAATTTTCGCGATCAGATTCATGTTGCACCGCACACAATGCGTTGGATTATAGGAGTGTGGATTAGTTCGTACAGTCCCGTTGCGCCCCGGCAACGCAAAAATGGTAGATGTTTACACTTGTTAACGAGAATGTTGCGGCAACGATTCATGTCCCATAGTTTGGGCTGGCGCGCGCCGTCTCTATAGGGGATTGCGCGGCTTGATTTGCAGGCTACGCAATATCCATGCGGGTTTCGAGGTATTTTTGGCTGAAAACCCGCATGGATATTGCGTAGTCTATGTTGATCAGGTACCGCAAACCCCGGCGGTTTTCAAGCCCGCGCATAAAAAAAGCCACCCGCAGGTGGCTTTCTTGGCGCAACAGCGCCTTCTCAGGTGGCTGCTGCAACGTCCGGATCAAGCGGGCTCATTTTCTTGATCGGTGCGTGGGCATGCTTTTGCACCTTGGTCTTGTGGCGCCCGACCTGGCGGTCGAGTTTGTCTGTCACCGCATCGATCGCGGCATACATACTGCCGTCGGCCGCCTCGCAATGAATATCCTTGCCGCGAACATGCAGCGTCATTTCCACCCTCTGTCGTAATTTTTCGACCACCAGCACTACGGTCACATCGATCACATGATCAAAGTGGCGTTTGATGCGGGAAAGTTTTGCAAGTACGTACTCGCGAATGGCCGGGGTAATTTCCAGGTGGTGTCCGCGGATCGTCAAGTTCATAGATCTTCTCCTAACAGCTAACAGGATTGACGTAGACAGCAGGCCTGCAGATAACTTGCGCAAGCCTACCCATAGGAGCCCGGCACCTAGGGAGGTACGGTGATCGAGCCCTTTGCGAAAGCGTCCATCCGTCTGGCTGACGCACTGCGCCAGCCCAGCCACTTGAAGGCTAGTGATCGGCGCTACGCAAAAGGTTCTTGACGAATTTCAGAACACTCTCCTGACGCACAAGAAAAAAGTATCACAAGCTCTTGCGCAGGTTTACTGGAGGAATCCTTAATGCCTCACGGTACTTCGCAATCGTGCGGCGCGCAACCACCACCCCCTGGTCGCCCAAAAGTTCAGCGATCTTGCTGTCAGATAAGGGTTCTTTGGTGCTCTCGGCCGCGATCAGTTGCTTGATCAGCTCGCGCACGGCGGTGGAGGATGCGGCGCCGCCAGCATCCGTATCCAGGCTGGAACCAAAGAAGTATTTGAGCTCAAACGTACCAAAGGGTGTGAGCATGTACTTCTGTGTTGTGACCCTAGAAATGGTGGATTCATGCAGACCAAGCTGGTCTGCAATTTCGCGCAGCACGAGCGGGCGCATGGCCACGGCGCCATGGGTGAAAAAGCCTTTTTGGCGGTCGATGATGGCCTGTGACACACGCAGAATCGTGTCAAACCGCTGCTCAATATTCTTGATCAGCCAGCGCGCTTCTTGCAATTGCGCGGCCAGATTGGCGCCGCCTTCGCCCAGCTTGCCGCGCTGGTCTTTGAGAATGCGCGCGTAAGCATCGTTGATTCCCAGCTTGGGCATGACCACACCGTTGAGCTGGGCTTTCCAGCCACCGCGCGTCTTGACCGCCATCACGTCCGGCGCGATGTAGTTGGACTCCACGTCGGCAAAGCGGGCGCCGGGATGCGGATCCAGCAGCTTGATGGCGGCCTGTGCGCAGCGCAAGTCTTCATCGCTGCACTTGGTCAAGCGCTTGATCTTGGCGTAGTCGCGCGTGGCCAGCAGCGGCAAATGCTGCCGCACCAGGTTCAGCACGAGTTGCAGCACACGTTTGTCCAGCTTGCGGATGGGGCTTTTAGCGTCGCTGTGCAAAATTTGCAGCGCCAAGCATTCACTGGCATCGCGCGCACCCACGCCGGCCGGGTCAAAACTTTGCAGCAGCTTAAGCGCAGACTTCAGGTCTTCATGGATTTGCTCAAACGCCTCGGGCGTGAGCTTTTCACCGAGCAGCTTGGCGGCAGCCACGGCGATCTCATCCATATCCGCCGTGAGATAACCGTTTTCGTCCAGCGACTCGATCAGCACGCCCAGCAGCATGCGGTCGCGCGTGCCCGCTTGCGACAGGCGCGCCTGCTCCATCAAATGCTCTTGCAGACTGATCGACTGCCCAGCCAATTGCGGCCCGTCGCGATCGTCATCATCGCTCTGCGGCCGGCCCCAGTCTGTGCCGCCCAAAGCGCTACCGTAGTCAAAGCCGTTGTCTGCGCTGCTGTCTGCATCGTTCCAAGATTCACTGCGTTCTTCAGACGCTTCACCGTTGGGTAAAGGCGCATCGTCCTGCGCTGCGCCGGCGCGCGGCTCCACCAGTTGGCCGGAGCTTGTCAGGGTGACGCGCCCCGCCGCCATCGGATCTTCCAGCCGCTCCAGTAGCGGGTTGTCGTTCAGCGCACGCTCGACTTCTTCGGCCAGCTCAAGCGTAGACAACTGCAGCAGCTTGATCGACTGCTGCAGCTGCGGCGTGAGCGCCAGATGCTGCGAGAGTTTGAAACCGAGAACCTGCTTCATGGCCTGATTCGCGAACCTTTATTCCATGTCTACATCATGGCGAGACTAGGCGCCCCGACGCAGACAGTGCGAGGTGCACGGCAAGGAGGAGGCAACGACGTGTCGGCATGATGTAGGCATGGAATTACATTCGGAAGTGTTCGCCGAGATATATCCGGCGCACTTCCTCGTTAGCGACAATCTGATCGGGCGTGCCGGCGGCAAGTACGGTACCTGCATTGATGATGTAGGCGTGATCGCAAATGCCCAGCGTTTCGCGCACATTGTGATCGGTAATCAGCACACCAATTTGGCGTTGCTTGAGAAAGCGGATGATGCGCTGGATCTCCAGCACCGCAATCGGGTCCACACCCGCAAACGGTTCATCCAGCAGGATAAATCGCGGGCTGGTGGCCAGCGCGCGCGCAATCTCCACGCGCCGCCGCTCGCCGCCAGACAGGCTCATTGCCATGTGCGTGGCCAAGTGGCTGATCTGCAAATCTTCCAGCAGCGCGGCCAAGCGTTCCTGGAGCGCCGCACGGGCCAGTGGTTTGCCCTGTTCGTCCAGCTGCAGCTCCAGCACTGCACGGATATTGTCTTCTACCGACAGGCGGCGAAAGATCGATGCTTCTTGCGGCAGATAAGACAGCCCTAGCCGCGCACGCTTGTGCATCGGCAAACGCGCCAGGCTCGCGCCGTCGATCACAATCTCGCCGCCATCACTCGCGACCAAGCCCACCACCATGTAGAACGTGGTGGTCTTGCCTGCACCGTTGGGGCCGAGCAGGCCAACGACTTCGCCGCTTTTCACTTCCAGCGACACGTCTTTGACCACTTGCCGCTTGCCGTAATACTTTTTTAGATTGGCCACGCGTAGCGCAGACGCCGCTGCGTTAGGCCCGGCAGCCGCTTGCATGGGCAGCGCCTCACTCACTTCTTCACCTCGGCGCCTTTGGCCGGCGCAGGCGTAGGGCTAGCCTTGGGCGTGAGAATAATGCGGCCGCGCCCGTCTTTCAGGCCTGACTCTGCGCCGCCCTCTACTTCAAACTGCTCGATCTTGTTGTCGTAGAAAATGCGTGCGCCGCGCGCTTCATTGATGATGGTGTTTTTTTCGTCCACTGTGCGCAAAATCGCCTGCTTCAAAAACACCACCGTATCGGCCTTGCCGTCAAACTCGATGCGGTCTGCTTCGCCGGTGACAAACTCGTTCACGCCTTCGCGCTTTTGCCGGAAGGTTGCCGTCGCACCCGGCTTGCCGGTGGCCACCATGAATTGATAGCCCTGTGGGTCTTGCTTGACCTCCAGGCGCGTGGCGGTCAAGCGGATTGTGCCTTTGGTCAGCACGACATTGCCTTCGATGATCTGCGTCTGCGACAGCTCGTTCATGGTCGCTTTGCCAAAATATTCAATATCGGCAGGCTTGTCTTTGTCTGCCTTTTCGGCAAGCGCGATACTACTCAGCATTGTGGCGAGCATGCCGGCGGCCAATGTCTTCCAGGGTTTCATTCCATCATTCCTTCATCATCCCTCACGCGGCGCTAGCGTGATGCGCCCGGGGCCTTTCAGTTCAGTGACGCGCTGGCCGTTATCCATCACAAAGCCGGGCGCCTCAAAGCGCGACGCGCCGCGGCTGCCCTTGGCCAGCACGTTGGTCTGCATGATCTCGGTATCTGGAAACACCTGCAGATATTCGGTATTCAGCGTCATGACCGGTGCCGGCGCAGCAGCGGTGCGCGTCAGCACCACGCTGCCGGAAAGCTGCACTTCTTCGCCGCCGCGCAGAATCTTTCCGGCGCTGCTGGCGACCTCCGTCGTGGCACTGCCGTCTTCTGCACGCGCGGTCACGCGCGGCGCAACTACATCCGCAGAATCATCGTCCGGGTAGTGCGTGAGTTTGGGCGCTGACATCTGCGTAATCGTCTGCCCGGTTTTGGACACGCGCACCATGGAAAACTGCTCGATGATGTAGTCCGGCTCATGCTTGAGCGGCGCGCGCGGCTGCTGCTCAAACACCGGCTGCACTTGCCGCAGCGTCAACCAGCCGCTCCAGACTGCCGCCGTGGCCAGCACGCCCAGAAAGGCCGCGGTTTGCAAGCGTTCTTTCCAGATGCGCTTCATGTTGCTGCTCCGCTGGCGGCACGCGCGGCCAGAATAAAGTCGGCGACTTCGCGCACCGCGCCGTGGCCGGCGCTGCGGCTGGCAATCCAGTGCGCCTGCGCTTTAACCGCTGCAAAAGCCTCCGGCACGGTGGCAGCAAACGCGACCTCGCGCATCACCGGCAAATCGATGGTGTCATCGCCCATGTAGCCCACTTCGTGCGGCGCCAGTTCCACGGTTTGCAGCAGCGCGTTAAAGCAGGCCAGCTTGTCTTCAATGCCTTGATGGACGTAGCGGATGCCGAGTTCCTGCGCGCGCTTTGCCACTGCCGCATGCTTGCGTCCGCTGATAATCGCAGTGGCCACGCCGGCTTCATGCAGCAGCTTGATACCGTGACCGTCCAGCGCGTTGAAGCGCTTGAATACTTCGCCGTCTGGCCCGTACCAGAGCGAGCCATCGGTCATCACGCCGTCTACATCAAAACACATCAGCACCACGCGGGCGGCGCGGTCTGCGGCTTGGCGTGGGTCTTGGCGGGCATTCATGTTGTTCATATCACGCAGTTCATATCACTTTGGCCGCCATCAAGTCTTGCGTGTGCAACACGCCCACCAGCACGCCCGCTGCATCCACCACCAGCAATTGGTTGCGCTTGAAGCGGTCCAGCATTTCGGCAGCCTCGACTGCCAGCGCGTCTGGCTCGATGGTAAAGGGTTTGGTCACCATCACATCGGCCACGGCAATGCCGCGCACATCGCCTACGCGTTCGATCAAATGGCGCAGATCGCCATCGGAAAACACACCGGCCACTTTGCCATCTGCATGCACGATGGCGGTCAGGCCGACGAGTTTTTTGGAGGTCTCGCGCACCGCGTCGGTGACACTGGCCGACAGCGGCACGGTTGGGATTGCGTCACCTGAGCGCATCACGTCACGCACATGCGTGAGCAGCTTTCTGCCCAGCGCGCCGCCGGGATGGCTGCGGGCAAAATCTTCGCGACCAAATCCGCGCGCGGTCATGGTGGCGACCGCGAGCGCATCGCCCAGAGCGAGCGTGGCCGTAGTGCTGGCAGTGGGCGCGAGGTTGATCGGGCAGGCTTCTTTTTCAACCGCGATGGAAAGGTGTACGTCGGCATGCGTCGCCAGCTCAGAAGCAGCGTTGCCCGTCATCGCAATCAGCTTGCAGCCGTTGCGCTTGAGCACGGGCACGATGGTGAGCAGCTCAGATGCGGTGCCGGAATAGCTGATGGCGATGAATACATCGTCACCGGTGACCATGCCTAGATCGCCGTGCGCGGCTTCGGCCGGGTGCACAAAAAACGCCGGCGTGCCGGTGGAAGCCAGCGTCGCGGCAATTTTGTGGCCGACGTGGCCGCTTTTGCCGATGCCGCTGACCACCACGCGGCCTGTGCAGCCCAGCAGCAAATCAACCGCAGCGTCAAAGCGCGCATCCAGCCGGTCAATCAGCGCGCGCACGGCGGCCGCTTCGATTTCCAGCACGTCGCGGGCCAGCGCTTGGGCAGACAAGACAGGTTCTGATGCAAAATTCATGCGGTCGAGTATATCCGCGGGCACGCTGTTTGCTTGTTGCTAGAGCGACAATTACACTACGCAATATCCATGCGCTTTTTCAGGCAAAATGGCTTCAAAACCCGCATGGATATTGCGTACTGCCCTCTTGGATGCCGCTGAAACAGTGTTCAACTGAGTGCGAGCGGCGCATCTGTGACCGCATCTGTGACAATACGTCGATCTAATCTATTTCCACGCCATGACCGGTCTGCCACTCGTTCTGATGTTGCTTGTTACCGCCGTCATTGTGGTGGTGGTATTTCGCCGGCTGAATCTGCCGCCGATCCTGGGCTATTTGCTAGTGGGCGTGCTGATCGGCCCGCACGCGGTGGGCCTCGCAAGCGACACGCCGCAGATCAAATACCTGGCCGAGTTTGGCGTGGTGTTTTTGATGTTCTCCATCGGGCTGGAATTCTCGCTGCCCAAACTTTCGTCCATGCGGCGGCAGGTGTTTGGCATTGGCGGCATGCAGGTCGCACTCACTATGCTTGCCGCGGTGGGGCTGGCGCTGGGCGCCAAACTGCTGCTGGCGCATTTTGCGGTGCAGTGGCTCAAGATTGAATGGCAGGGCGCGCGCGCGCTGGCCGGTGCGCTGGCGATGAGCTCTACCGCCATCGTCTCCAAACTGCTGGTGGAGCGGCTGGAGCTTGAAAAGCCGCATGGCCGCGCGATCATGGGTGTGCTGCTATTTCAAGACTTGGCCGTGGTGCCGCTGCTGGTGCTCGTGCCTGCGCTGGCCGGCGCGCCAGAAGAGTTGCCGATGAAAATTGGCATCGCAGCGCTCAAAGCCACCGCACTACTGGCGCTGC
>JBOFGW010000198.1:0-2453 GCA_051649325.1 Burkholderiaceae bacterium
TTGGTCACCAATGGAACTACCTGCCCGACGTGGCGCGCACCATGGTGCAGTTGCTCCAGCAGCGCGACCGCTTGTCCGCGCCTTTACCCGCCTTCGCCCGCTTTCACCTGGCCGGCCATTGGGACGCTGATGGCACGCAGATGGCGCGCGCGGTACAAGCCGTCGTGGCGCGCCGCAGCGGGGTTACACCGCGCATCACGGCATTTCCCTGGCTGCTGCTGCCCCTGGCCGCGCCGTTTGTGCCTTTTGTGCGTGAGATGCTGGAGATGCGCTACCTCTGGCGCGTGCCGCTGCGCATGGATAACGCGCGGCTGATTCAAACACTCGGGCACGAGCCGCATACGGCCTTGGAAGCGGCAGTGGAGCGCACGCTGAACGCGATGGGTGTGTTTGCGGGCGATGGTGCTGCGGCATCGTCCGCAGCTTTGATGACGAAATGACTTCGTGCCCTTGGCGCTTCAATGACAAAATAGCCTGCACATCCGCCAGTCAGTGCGACGCGTCAGCGCAGGGTCATCAAAACCGCGCCAGCGGCAAAGTGATTTGCCTTTACGCAATATCCATGCGGGTTTTCAGCCAAAAATGGCTCAAAACTCGCATGGATATTGCGTAGAGCACTTCAAAAACACCTATTTTTTACGTTTCACCTTCAGCGCATCCGGGTTGACGATGCCTGTAGGCGCTCCCGCAGCAAACGCATTGATGTTTTCAAACGCGGCGGCAAAGTACATCTCGTAGCTGTTCTTTTCTACAAAGCCGATGTGCGGTGTGCACAGGGTATTTTCCATCCGCAGCAGCGGGTGGCCTTGCAAAATCGGCTCAGAATCAAACACGTCCACCGCTGCAAAGCCGGGGCGGCCGCGGTTGAGCGCAGCCACCAGCGCATCGTGCGCGATTAGCTCGGCGCGCGCGGCATTCACCAGTAGCGCTTCGGGCTTCATCAGCGCCAAATCGGTCAGCGTCACGCTGCCCTGGGTGGTTTCAGACAAGCGCAGATGCAGGCTGAGAATGTCGCTCTGCGCAAAGAACTCTTCGCGCGATGCGGCGGGCGTGTCGCCATTGGCTTGCGCACGCTCGCGCGCCGCCTCGCTGCCCCATACGAGCACCCGCATGCCAAAGGCGCGGCCGTAACCGGCCACGAGTGTGCCAATCTTGCCGTAACCCAAAATCCCCAGGGTCTGGCCTTTCAGCGCGCGGCCCAGCCCGAAATTGGGCGGCATGCTGGACGTGCGCAGGCCGCTTTGCTGCCACGCACCGTGCTTGAGCGCCGCCACGTATTGCGGAATGCGCCGCTGCGCGCTCATGATCAGCGCCCACGTCAGCTCCGCCGGCGCGGTGGGGTCGCCCACCCCTTCAGCCACTGCGACGCCCGCACGCGTGCAAGCACTCACATCCACATGGCTGCCGATGCGCCCAGTTTGCGCAATTAAGCGAAGTTGGGGTAGTTTTTCAACCAATTGGCCCGAGATTTGCGTACGTTCACGCACCAGCACCAGCGCCTCGGCGTCGCGCAGCCGCACTGAAAGTTGGCCGACGCCCTTGACCGTGTTGTTGAAGATTTTCACCTCGTGCTGCGCCAGCAGTTTGAAGCAGTCCAGTTTGCGAACCGCATCCTGGTAGTCGTCCAATATTGCAATTCGCATGGGGATTATTCGCTTTTTAGTTAAAACTGGCCCGCATGGCAGTATGCCGCTAAAGCATGGGATGGTAAGAATGCTGATGCTACAGTGCAATATGTAGTCGCAAAATGGTACCGAAAGGTTCCTGCCAGCTACAAACAAACACAAGAAACACGAAACGATTGGCAAGTCCATCTGATCAAAAAACAGGGGATTTGCCAATCGTTTTTTATCTTGAGGAGCAGTCCATGAGCGCAGTACTCAAGCCGGCCATTCCGGCCCCCGCGTGGGTGAAACACCAAAAATTAATCGATTGGGTGCATGAAATCGCCGCGCTCACGCAGCCGGAGCGCATCTATTGGTGCGACGGCAGCCAGGAAGAATATGACCGCCTGTGCGGCGAGCTGGTAGCCGCCGGCACCTTTCGCAAACTCAACCCCGCCAAACGGCCAGGCAGTTATCTAGCGTGGAGCGACCCCACCGATGTCGCTCGCGTAGAAGACCGCACCTACATCTGCAGCGAGAAAAAAGAAGACGCCGGCCCCACCAACAATTGGATGGCTCCGGCTGAGATGCGCGCCACTTTGCAGCCGCTGTTTGCCGGCTGCATGCGCGGCCGCACCTTGTACGTGGTGCCGTTTTCGATGGGGCCGCTGGGCTCGCACATCAGCCACATTGGTGTTGAGCTGAGTGATTCGCCTTACGTAGCCGTGAACATGCGCATCATGACGCGTATGGGTAAAGGCGCGCTGGATGTACTGGGCACAGATGGCCACTTTGTGCCCTGCGTGCACAGCGTAGGTGCGCCACTTGCACCGGGCCAACAAGATGTGG
>JBOFGW010000199.1:0-2215 GCA_051649325.1 Burkholderiaceae bacterium
TGCCCTGCGGGCTTTTGACCCCACTCGCGACCGTGTTTGAATATGAGATAGGTTCTAGAGTAAACCCAAAACCTATACTGCGAGCGGTTTTGGACAACAGACATAAGGTCACACGCATATGGGCTTTCTAACCGGAAAAAAAATCTTGATCACCGGGCTGCTTTCCAACCGCTCCATCGCTTACGGTATCGCCAGCGCCTGCCACCGCGAGGGTGCAGAACTTGCTTTTACCTACGTGGGCGAGCGGTTCAAAGACCGGGTTACCGAGTTTGCTAAGGAATTTGGCTCAAGCCTGATCTTTGACTGCGATGTAGGTGACGACGCGCAAATCAACGCCGTGTTTGCCGACCTGGCCAAATCCTGGCCGCAGCTGGACGGCATTGTCCACGCCATCGGCTTTGCGCCGCGCGAAGCGATTGCCGGCGACTTTATGGATGGCCTGTCGCGCGAAGGTTTCAAGATCGCGCACGACATCAGCGCCTACAGCTTTCCCGCGCTCGCCAAAGCCGCGCTGCCGATGCTGAGCAACAAGGCATCGCTGCTCACGCTCACGTATCTCGGCGCAGAACGCGTGGTACCCAACTACAACACCATGGGTCTTGCAAAAGCCTCGCTGGAGGCCAGCGTGCGCTACCTGGCGCAGTCCCTCGGCCCCAAAGGCATCCGCGCCAACGGCATTTCTGCCGGGCCGATCAAGACTTTGGCCGCCAGCGGCATTAAAGACTTTTCCAAGATCCTCAAGTTTGTCGAGGCCAACGCGCCGCTGCGCAAGAACGTCACGATCGAAGAGGTAGGCAACGTCGCCGCCTTCTTGCTCAGCGATCTTGCGAGCGGCGTGACGGGTGAGATTACGTATGTGGATTGCGGGTTTAACGTTGTAACCCCTGGCATGGAATAAGCTCTACGCAGTATTCATGCGGGTTTTGAGGCATTTTTGCCTCAAAATGCCTATGGATATTGCGTAAAGGCATTTGAATCTGTTGAAAAAACTACTTCTTTGTTCACTGCGCGGTGCCCGCACATTGGACTGCCCTCTACAGCGCCACTTGTGCGCTTTGCTTTGCGGGGTTTCGGGCAAAAGCTGTTTGAGCGCAGCGAGTTCTTTTGCCCGCCGCAAAGCAAAGTGCAAAAGTGGGCAGCCCGAAGGGCCGCTGTAGCGGGCGCGCCTTTCTTTGCTTACTTTCTTTGGCAAGACAAAGAAAGTAAGTTGCCGCCGGGCAACCCCCGGCACGCACCCTAAACGCAGCGCCCGCCATCCACCTCTAAACACGTGCCAGTCACAAACGCCGCGTCATCACTAGCCAAAAACAGCGCAGCGTTGGCAACATCTTCCGGCTTTGAAAACCGCCCCATCGGAATGCCGGCCAAAAACTTGGCGCGGTTTTCCGGCGTGTCGGGCATGCCCATGAACTCGCTGAGCAGCCCGGTTTCACCAATCACGGGATTGATGCAGTTGACGCGAATCTTGTCCGGCCCAAGCTCGGCCGCCATTGATTTGCTGGTGACAATCACCGCGCCTTTGGTGCCGTTGTACCAAGTCAGGCCGGGGCGCGGGCGCACACCGGCGGTAGAGGCAATGTTCACAAACACGCCGCCGCCCTGCGCGCGAAAGTACGGCACTGCATGCTTGGCAGACAGAAAAATGCTTTTCACATTCACGGCGTAGATGCGCTCGAACTCTTCTTCGCTCACATTCAGCATCGGCTGATTGCGGTGCGTGGTGCCGGCGTTGTTGACGATGATGGATAGCGCGCCAAAATCCTCCAGCGCGCAGGCCATCATGCGCGCCCAGTCGGCGCTTTTTGATACGTCGGCCACGCAAGTGTTGGCCTGACCGTCGGCGGCGCGAATTTCCTGCGCCACACGCTCTGCGGCCTGCGCATTGAAATCGTTGACGACAACCGCGCAGCCTTCACGCGCAAAGGTTTTGGCAATGCCTTCGCCAAAGCCTGAACCGGCGCCGGTGACGATTGCGATTTTGTTTTTGAGTCTCATCGTGTGTGCTGCCCTGGTTTTTTCTAAGTATGGCAGATGATGACAAATGACTTTGCCGCTAGCGCGGCTTCAATGACAGATGACCGAGAGCAACCTCAGTCATTGAAGCGCGCAGTGCCGGGGCATTGAAGTGCCGTTAAGCGCCGAGCCATTTGTCATCACGCAATATCCATGCGCTTTTTGAGCCATTTTTGCCTCAAAACCCGCATGGATATTGCGT
>JBOFGW010000200.1:0-10109 GCA_051649325.1 Burkholderiaceae bacterium
CTTGCGCATCTTGGCGCTGATAAAGCGCTCGTAATGGCCCAGGTCAAGATCGGTCTCTGCGCCGTCTTCCGTGACAAACACCTCGCCGTGTTGAAACGGCGACATGGTGCCGGGGTCGACATTGATGTAGGGATCGAGCTTGAGAAGAGTGACTTTGAGGCCGCGGCTCTCAAGAAGTGCCGCGAGGGACGCGGCGGCGATGCCTTTGCCCAAGCTGGACACCACGCCACCGGTAACAAAAACGTATTTGGTCATGAAATAGGCACCGGGAAAGTCAGATTATAGGGATGCCGGGAAGCGCGCCTAAAAACGACCGCGTGGTTGTGTCCAAGCGACAGCCGCATACCCAATATCTACTGAGATTTGCTTAGTTGACCGTGCTTTGATTGCAATTTTACCAACGAAATCGCCGTGTTGTACCGCAATTAGGTAGCGTGGAGGAACTGAATGGATGGCACCTCGTCCTACAGCGAGATGTTCCGGAGTGAGAATGATGCAGCAAAGACGATTTACGCGAGTTTTACTGCCCCTAACTTTTGCCGCGTTGCTTGCGGCTTGCGGTGGCAGCCAAGAAGAAACGCAGCAGCCCGGCGTGTGTCAAAACCCCGATGGCACAACCCCGTTGCCGCCGATGCCGACACCGGCACCCAGTGCTGCACCGACAGGTTCTCCCACAAGTTCTCCGTCGCCCGCGCCTACGGCTGCACCGAGCCCAGGAGCAACCTCTTCGCCAGCGCCTACCGTCGCGCCGAGCCCAACCCCGTCGCCACCGGCCGATACTGCGATGGGTGTGCCAGAAGCACGCCGCATTATGAAGCAGGCAACCTTTGGCCCAAGCGAGGCGCTGGTAGCGCGCGTCGCTTCGCAAAGTTTGCGCGGTTTCCTGCAGGAGCAGTTTTCGCTGGCGCCTTCCACCTACTCCAGGGGCGGCAGTGAAGTGGTCGATCAATGGACCAACAAAGATATCGAATACTGCGACCAGTTTCCCGCAGGATCGGCGGAAGAAAACCGTTGCTGGGGCTGGAATTTCTCGTCGCAACCCGTAACAGGCGATTTCTTCGCGCAAGCGCTTACAGGTGGCGACCAGCTGCGCCAGCGCGTAGCCTTTGCGCTGTCGCAAATTCTTGTGGTCTCTGATTGGCAAGTAGAGTCGGCCTACGGCATGCGTGGCTACCAGCAAATGTTGCGGAACATGGCCTTTGGCAATTACCGCGACTTGCTCAAAGAAGTCACGCTGTCTCCGGTGATGGGCGAATACCTGTCTAACGTGAATAACGACAAGACCGCGCCCAACGAAAACTACGCCCGCGAATTGCTGCAATTGTTTTCCATTGGCGTGTGCGCACTGAATATCGACGGCACCTTGAAGGGTGGCAAGTGCGAAGCGACCTACGACAACAAGATTGTTCGCGAGTATTCCTACGCGCTCACCGGCTGGGTGTATCCCAAAGGCGGCGCCAACGCATGGTGCAACAAGAACGGCGCGCCAGGAACGCTGTGCTGGGACGACACCAACCCGCGCTTCCTTAAGGGAAAGATGGCATCCATGGCATCGCGTCACGATGCAACGGCGCGCACCCTGCTCTCCGGCGCCACGCTGCCGGCATCGCGCACGCCGGAGCAAGCGCTTGAAGTCGTGCTCGATTCGTTGATGGCGCATCCCAACACCGCGCCCTTCGTCTCCAAGCAATTGATTCAGTTCCTGGTGACCAGCAACCCGTCGCCCGCCTATGTGGCGCGCGTTGCCGCCGCCTTCAACGCCGGCAGCAGCAACGGGTTCGGTTCCGGGAAAAAAGGTGACTTGACGGCTACCGTCGCAGCGGTCTTGATGGACGCTGAGGCACGTGATCCTGCCGTGGCAGCACAGCCTGCATTTGGCAAGCTGCAGGAACCAACGCTGTATATCCTCAGCACACTGCGTGCGCTGAACGGCACTACGGACGGCTATGCATTTTCTGCCGGCTGGATGTATGGCGGCGCGATGGGGCAAACACCGTTCCAAGCACCGAGCGTATTCAACTTCTATCCGCCCGACTATCCGCTGCCCGGCAAATCAGAGCTGGTCGGGCCGCAGTTTGGCATTGAAAGCGTGCGCGCCACCTTCGAGCGCCTGAACTTTGCCAATAACGTAGTCATGTTCCCGGAATGGGCAGACTGGATTTTGAAGCCGCGCGATGCTGCCGAATGGCCCAACCCGAAGGGCACCAGCTTGAATCTGAGCGCGTTTGAGGCTGACGCCGCGACGCCCGCGACGCTCGTCAACCGCTTGGCGGACTTGCTCACCGAAGGCCGCATGCCGCAATCGGAACGCGATCAGATCATTGCCGCGATGAACGCTTGGCAACCTGCGGACGATGCGTGGTTGACCAAGCAAACGCCTGCCACGAATCACAAGCAAAAACGTGCGAAGACGGCAGCGTATTTGATGTTGAGTTCTCAGTATTTCATGGTGCAGCGATGAAAAAGATTTTTGATGCGCAGCGGCGCGAATTTTTGCGGGCGAGCGCGGGCTCGGTTTCGCTCACCGCTCTGGGCGGCGGCGCAAGCCTGCTGGCCATGGACGATGCACACGCGCAAACAGATTACAAAGCGCTGGTGTGTGTGTTTCTGTACGGCGGCAATGACGGCTTCAACATGGTGATTCCGTCGGGCACGGCTTATACGGACTACGCCAAACTGCGCGGCTTCTTAACGGTTCCGCAGGCCAGTGCGCAGGCGCTGAATGCGGATTTCGGCTTCCATCCTGCGCTTGCGCCGCTGATGACGAGCTGGAACGCAAGCCAGCTGGGGGTTGTGCTGAACGTTGGTGTGCTGGCACGCCCAACCACACAAGCAGAGTTCGTCAGTACCAACGGCAAAAAAGGCTGGGAAGAGTCCAACGACACCACGCTGTGCCCACCCGGTTTGTTTTCGCATTCAGACCAGCAGATCCTGGCGGAGATTGGTGCAACTGATCCCTTTTCCATCCGCACGGGCTGGGGCGGGCGTTTGGCAGATGCGCTGTCAGCCGGCAACATTTATTCGTTTGCAGGCACCAGCCGCTTTGCTGGGTCCACCAAATCTACTGAGCTCGCCCTACCCGGTCCTGGTTCGACCTTCGGTCCCGAGGGCTTTGGCTGGTCGGATAAGCAGAACGATGCACGCAAGGCAGCGCTGCAGGCGCTAGTGGGCGCAGCGACTTCCGCCAATCATGTGCAGGCTGCGTTTCAGAGAGTGCAGAAAACCGGTTTCACCTTCGGTTCGCTGCTAGAACCAATTCTCAAGCAAGCGCCCACCGCCAGCGCGGCCGATCCGGCCAACCCGGAGATTTCTGCCGCCTTTGGCAACCTGCAAGGCGCACTGAACAACGATTTTGCGCGGCAGCTTTACCAGGTTGCCAAGATGATCAAAAACCGCAGTACCTTGGGCGGTGGCCGGCACATCTACTTTGTGTCGATGGGCGGCTTTGATAACCATGACAATCAGGTGCCATCAACAAACGGCGTGCTTGAAACAGGCGGCAACCACTACACCTTGCTTGCGCGTATGGCGGGCGGTATGGCGGC
Organism: Burkholderiaceae bacterium; assembly: GCA_051649325.1. Lineage (GTDB taxonomy): Bacteria > Pseudomonadota > Gammaproteobacteria > Burkholderiales > Burkholderiaceae_C > JBJOQV01. The sequence continues at coordinate 3,546 of JBOFGW010000200.1, forward strand.
GTTCCAGAAAGCCATGAACGATCTAGCCGTGAGCAACAACGTCACCACGTTCACCATGAGCGACTTTGGCCGCACTTCAAAACCCAATACCAGCCTGGGCTCTGACCACGGCTGGGGAGGCGTGCAACTGGTGATGGGCGGCGCAGTGAATGGCAAGGCTACCTATGGCCGCTACCCGCAGTTTGCGCTGGGCAAAGACGGCGGCAAGGACGACTGCGGGGTCGCAGATTGGAGCTCGCAAGGCCGCTGGATTCCGTCTGTCGCAACCGACCAGATGGCAGGCACGCTGATCAATTGGTTTGCGCCCACGATAGATGCAGGCACGATTCTGCCGAACCTGAAGAACTTTGATGTGTCGGCCAGCAATCCCTATGGCAAGAACCTGGGGTTCATGAAAGCTGCTTAAGCTGCGGCTCGCATCAAATACAAAGGCCCGCGAAGCTTCGCGGGCCTTGTTTTTCAAGGTTTAAAAGTGCTCTACGCAATATCCATAAGCCTTTTCAAGCAAAAATGGCTCAAAAGGCGCATGGATATTGCGTAGACGCCATTTAAAAGCTCAAAAAACCAGCTTTACACCCGTCGCCGCCTGCAGTGAATCTTTAGTCACATCCGGCGCCATTTCAATCACCTTCAGCCCGCCGGGTGTCACATCCATCACCGCCATGTCGGTGATGATGCGGTTCACTACCCCCACACCGGTGAGCGGCAAGGTGCATTGCGGCAGAATCTTCAGATCGGTCGTGCCGTCTTTCTTTTTGGCCACGTGTTCCATCAGCACCAGCACGCGGCCTACGCCGGCCACCAAGTCCATCGCGCCGCCCATGCCCTTGACCATCTTGCCGGGGATCATCCAGTTGGCCAGATCGCCCTTTTCGCTTACCTGCATCGCGCCCAGGATCGACAGATTGATCTTGCCGCCGCGGATCATGGCAAAGCTGTCATGGCTGCCAAAAATCGATGAGCCGGCAATTGTGGTCACGGTCTGTTTGCCGGCGTTGATGATGTCAGCGTCCACCGCATCTTCGGTGGGGAACGGCCCAATGCCCAGCATGCCGTTTTCGCTCTGCAGCCAGACTTCGATATTGGCGGGCACGTGATTGGCCACCAGCGTGGGCAAACCAATGCCCAGATTCACATAAAAACCGTCTTTGAGTTCCGCAGCCGCTTTGGCCGCCATTTGATCGTGATTCCAAGGCATGATCAGGCTTTCTCGGTGATAGTGCGGCGCTCGATGCGCTTTTCCGGGGTCGCGTTCAGTACCAGGCGGTGCACATAGATGCCGGGCAGATGCACGTCATCAGGATCAATCGCGCCGGTCTCCACAATCTGCTCCACTTCAGCAATGGTGATCTTGCCGGCCATTGCCGCGGCCGGGTTGAAGTTGCGCGCTGTGCGGCGAAAGATCAGATTGCCGCTCTTGTCCGCCTTGTGCGCCTTGACCAGGGCCACGTCTGGCACGAGCGACCGCTCCATGACGTAGGTCTGCCCATCAAACACGCGGGTCTCTTTGCCTTCGGCCACCATCGTGCCCACGCCGGTCTTGGTGAAAAACGCGGGGATGCCCGCGCCGCCGGCACGCAGCTTTTCTGCCAGCGTGCCTTGCGGCGTGAATTCAAGCTCCAGCTCACCAGCGAGATACTGCCGCTCGAACTCTTTGTTCTCGCCCACGTAACTGCTGATCATCTTCTTGATCTGCCGCGTTTCCAGCAGCATGCCCAGCCCAAAGCCGTCGACTCCGGCGTTGTTGCTGATGCACGTAAGATTTTTTGCGCCGGAATCACGCAGCGCGGCAATCAACGCTTCTGGAATGCCGCACAGGCCAAAGCCGCCGACGGCCAGCAATTGCCCATCCTTGACTACGCCCTTGAGCGCTTCTTCTGCGCTGGGATACACCTTGTTCATGCAAACTCCCGCAGACCACGAAATTCATACGAGTTTAAGCGAGCAGCTTAAACGAACTTAGCCTTGACCTCTTCCGGCCAAGGCGCGCTTTTGCCGGTAGCGTAGTCCATCCATACGACAACTGATTTACAGGTGGCGTAGGGTTTGCCCGGCTGCGCAACCGTTTCGATCACGCAATCCAAATCCACGCTGCTGCGTCCCACGCGCGAGATGGTCTGCACAACCTTGGCGGTGGCCGGGTAAGTCATCGGCACCAGAAAGTCGCAGGCTGCATGGGCCAGAATTGGCCCCTGACCGGTTGGGTCAACATTCAAACCGATTTTGATAAACCACTGGATGCGCGCTTCCTCGATCAACCGGAAGTAAACCGTATTGTTCAGGTGCGCAAACGCATCCATGTCGCCCCACCTGAGTGGGATCAAGGTTTCGTAGTGCTTCAAGTCACGCTCAACCCATCATCAGCCGTAATGATGGCGCCATTCATAAAGCTGGACGCATCCGATGCCAGCAGCAGAATCAACCCGTCCAGATCCTCCGGCTTGCCCACGCGGCGGCGCGGCAGCATTTCCACCAGTTTCTTACCCTGCTCGGTCTGCCAGTGCGCGTGATTGATCTCGGTATCGATGTAGCCGGGGCAGATCGCATTCACATTGATGCCGTAGCGCCCCCACTCCAGAGCCATCGCGCGCGTCATGTGCACGACTGCGGCTTTACTCATGCAATACAGGCCAATCTGCGGCAGTACCTGCAGGCCGGCGACCGATGCAATATTGATGATGCGCGGGTTGCCCGGTGTGGCACCCTTGCTGCGCGCGATCATGCGCTTGGCTACTTCTTGCGCGACAAAAAACGCGCCGTAGGTGTTCACATCAAACACGTAGTCAAAATCTTCCGGCGTCACATCCACGAGCTTTTGCGTGGTGGATACGCCCGAGTTGTTCACCAGAATATCAATCGGGCCGGCTTCCGTCTCTGCATGCGCGACAGCGGCCTTGATGCTGTCATGATCCGTCACATCCAGCTCGACCACGTGCGCATCGCCGCCTTCTGCCTCAATCTCCGCGCGCAGCTCTTTCAAACGGTCCAGCCGGCGCGCGGCCAGCGTCACCTGCGCGCCTGCGCGTGCAAGCCGCCGGGCAAACTGCGCGCCCAGCCCACTGGATGCCCCTGTCACCAGAGCAACTTTTCCTTCCAGTGCAATTTCTACCGACATTGTGTTCTCCTCAATCAGGGCGTGAGTTTCCCACACCGCGGTCAATGGCTCAAACGCCGCTTATCTAGAGGCAGTCGTCCAAATGCATCACGGCCAATCTGCGAAAATCGCGGAAACAAACCAAGAGGCGGGCACAGTGCATGGACGTAATCGAACGCGAAGCAATGGAATATGACGTCGTCGTCGTAGGCGGCGGGCCGGCAGGACTGTCTGCCGCCATCAAGATCAAGCAGCTGTCGCAAGCAAGCGGCAAAGACGTTTCTGTCTGCGTGCTGGAAAAAGGTTCCGAAGTTGGCGCGCACATTTTGTCCGGCGCGGTGATGGACCCGATTGCGATGGACGAGCTGTTTCCCAACTGGAAAGAACTTGGTGCGCCGCTGAACCAGCCCGTGAGTGGTGATGAAGTGCTGCTACTCAAAGCGGGTGGCGGCGCAATCAAAACGCCCAACTTCTTCGTACCCGACTGTTTGCACAATCACGGCAATTATGTGATCAGCCTGGCTAACGTGGTGCGCTGGCTGGGGCAGCAGGCAGAATCGCTCGGTGTAGAAATTTTTCCGGGCTTTGCCGCTGCAGAAATTCTTTATCACGAGAGTGGTGCAGTCAAAGGCGTGGCCACCGGCAACCTGGGGGTGGGCAAGAACGGTGAGCCGACCGACAACTTTCAGCCCGGCATGGAACTGCACGCCAAGTACACGCTGTTTGCTGAAGGGTCGCGGGGGCATTTGGGTAAATTGCTCATCGCCAAGTTCAAGCTGGACGAAGGCAAAGACCCGCAAAGCTACGCCATCGGCGTGAAAGAGTTGTGGGAGATTGATTCCGCCAAGCACAAGCCCGGCCTGGTCGTACACACCGCCGGCTGGCCGATGGAAAACGATACCTATGGCGGCGGCTTTCTGTACCACCTAGAGAACAATCAAGTCACGCTCGGCCTGGTCACCGGCCTGGACTACAAGAACCCTTGGCTCTCACCGTTTGAAGAAATGCAGCGCTGGAAGACGCACCCCAGCATTAAGCAGTACTTGGAAGGCGGCAAACGCATCAGCTACGGTGCACGCGCCATCACCGCGGGTGGTTTGCTAAGCTTGCCTAAGATGGTGTTTCCCGGCGGCGCGTTGATCGGCTGCGATGCCGGCACGCTGAACGCTGCGCGCATCAAAGGCAGCCATGCAGCAATGAAGACCGGCATGCTCGCCGCACAAGCTGCATTTGACGCAGTGACCGCCGGCCGCCAAAGCGATGAGCTTGCCGCTTACCCCGCAGCGTTTGAGCAGAGCTGGCTGTACGCGGAACTGAAGCAGGCGCGCAACTTCAAGCAGTGGTTCAAGAAAGGTTTGTATGTCGGGTCACTGATGACCGGTATCGAGCACTGGTTACTGCCGCGCCTGGGCATCAAGTCGCCACCGTGGACGGTCGGCCACTCCGTACCGGACCATGCCACACTGCTGCCGGCCAGCCAATGCAAAAAAATCGAGTACCCAAAGCCGGACGGCAAGATCACTTTCGACAAGCTGTCCTCCGTATTTGTGAGCAATACCAACCACGAAGAGAACCAGCCCGCGCATCTCACGCTGCGCGATGCGTCTGTGCCCGTGAAGATCAATCTCGCGCAATACGCCGGCCCTGAATCGCGCTACTGCCCCGCCGGCGTGTATGAGTACGTGAAGAACGAAGACGGCACCGACCGCTTGCAGATCAACGCGCAGAACTGCGTGCACTGCAAAACCTGCGACATCAAAGACCCGACGCAGAATATCGTGTGGGTGGTGCCTGAGGGCGGTGGTGGACCGAACTATCCGAATATGTGATGCTGCACGTTCACGTGTTCATATAGTCAGCCCAGCGCCCCAAGTTGGGGCACGCTCTTCTCACCCTGCCGCCCCACGGGAGGATGACCAAGCCGCAAACTTGGCATATTCGCGGTACTCATATGTTTTCTGCGGCCAGTTTCAGGAACCTTTGCATCAACCGGGCATCTGAACCGCAACAGTTGTGTAGAAGTCTGTCTCCGGCGGGTCTGTCGCTGGTTAGCATCAATCACTTGCGTGCGTGCTGTACGTACACATTGACGATTCTGTCGCCATTCACTTGCAACGGGTAGGGAGCCCAACAAACCATGAAGACATGTCTGCTGCCGGGCGTTGACTCGCCCAAGAATTTTGACGCTGAGGCTTCGTTGCCGGGAACTTGGTTTTCTGTGAGTCGCGCATCGAGCTGCTTGGCCCTTGTGGCAAGCGCACTTGTGTTGTCAGCGTGCGGCGGTGGTACTGCCTCCGGCGGCGACGCGGTTGGCAACCCTGCCCCCACCACGGCGCCGACTCCTATTGCAACTTCAACTCCAACGTCAACACCAACGCCGACTCCAACGTCAACCGCGACTCCAACCCCAACGCCGTCGGCATCCCCAACACCCACACCAACCCAAGGTCCGGCCATCGCTTCGCACACGTATACGAAGAACGCCGGACCGGACAAGAACCCGCTCAAGGGCTGGAACTCCTCTTGGGACAACACCTTTCCGGAAGCGACTGTTGGCTTTCAGTACGTGTCGTGGAACGAATTTGAGCCGCAGAACAATCAGTACGATTTCGGCAGGGTCGAACAGATCATTGCGAAGGGCGGCTCGGTCAACAAACACGTCGTATTGCGTCTCTACTGCGACTGGTATTGGGAAGACGTCAAATCCCATTGTCCAGATTGGCTGTATACCCAAGCGGGGGTCAAGCGCCTAACGGGCGACAACGGCACGTACATCACCGATTTCAACAGCCCGGCCTACATCTCCGAAGCCACGCAGGCGATCCAGGCGCTCGCCAGTCGCTACAACAATGACCCGCGGATTCACGTCATCCAAATCGGCGTTTTAGGCTATTGGAGTGAATGGCACACGTACGGCTTCTCGTTAAACGGTAAAGGGTATGACATCACTGAGGCATCGCAAACCGCAATTCTGAACGCCTACAAAACCCACTTCACGAACGTGAAGCTGCAAGGCCGCTATCCACAAAACGGACTGCTCGCCAAAGAAACGACGTTCGGCTTCCACAACGATTACTTCGTGGCCAACAACGGCCACAGCGACGACTTTGATAACGCGTTGGCCAGCAGCGGTCTGTGGCTAAATGGCCCAATCGGCGGTGAAGTGCCCCCGCGATCCGACAACGAAGGTACCAAGGAACAAATCCTCATGTATGACACGCCAAAGGGCGAAAGCATGATTACCACAGGCCGCTACTCGACGATGGCACCCGGCTGGTATCAGCAGCAGCCCGGCCAACGTTTCTACGAAGGTTTCATGAAGCTGCATCGCATGATGGGCTACAACTTTCAAATTGAGTCGGCACAGTTTGCGGACACGTTATCGACCACAGACGCGATGTCAGTCCGCGTCAACGCCAAGAACATCGGCGTTGCACCGATGTACAAAGACTGGGCGGTGCAGTTTGACT
>JBOFGW010000201.1:0-5310 GCA_051649325.1 Burkholderiaceae bacterium
AAAAGCGCGCTCGCGAGTGATCCGCAGGTTTTGTATGTAGGCGAACCGGCGGCCTATCAGTTTTCGGTTCCTCCTCTCGCTGATGCGCCGCGAGATAATTGACGCAAAATCTGAGATAAATCCAGTTTTCGGAATTTGCGCAATAGGAAACGAAACCCCGCTCTGCGCAATTAATTTTCCTCAAGCAACGTGAGACTGGCTTGCATCAAATGGCCGGCTTGACGTGATCGCTTTGCCCCAGTGGCCAGCCTGCCTTTGACAAGAGCAGTGGGTTCATTGTCCAAACTAGTGGATAAAAAAATTCCACTACCTGCAGTACGCTCTTGGCCTCTGCCAACCACAACTTCTTGTCCTGGCGCGCTGCGCATGAAATCCCTAACGCTTAGGCCACCAGTGATGCCCACATACATCTCAGAACTAGTCACTCTGGTTAGGGGTAACGTTACCCTATCACGGCTTGGCAATTGATCCTTACCATAAACCTGATAAAAGCGAGACTCCCCTTGAGTTTCGACCCATTCCGGCGCCACATCCCATTCTGCGGCCGGCATCGCGTCGACAGCGGCGGCTGGTGCCAACCAATATCTACCAACCTCGATGTCGATAGGATTTGGGCCAACCGCTGGGTTTGGCAGCTGGATTAGAATTGAATCGAACAGGCTCACACTGCCAAAGTGTTTATAGGCCGCCACATTTACAGACTTGCTGCAGTCAATCTCGTTAGAAAAACCTTCGCCAAAATCAAAACGGAGTTTGGCGCCTATCGCCCGAACACCAAACAACCCTGTAACCCTACCATCTATGTTTTGGGTACCAGAAATGGAAGAGGTTATCTTAAAAATAGCCTTTGCGTTCGCTGGGGCAACTGCGCGTGTGACCCGAATTACGCATCGCTCAGCCAATGGTCTAGTTTTCATCCTATCAGACGCGGTCAATAGCGCTACCGAGCAATTAATCACTGGATCGACACTCAGCACAACGGCTTGAGCCGAGACCAGATCACCAACTGATAGAAATGTTTTCATCGCTCAACTCTCACGGTGACATCAAGAACATCATCTTTTTCGCTGCTCGCAACGAAAAGAATCTGACTAGGCACACCATTTTCCATGCCCAGGCGTGAAATGAATAAGTCTAAGCGCCTGCCAGATTGCAATAGCTGCAAATCACTAAGCGATCGCAACAGAACGTACACGGTCAATAGCATGGGCATGTTGCCAGGGTACAAAGTGCCACGGTGATCCGCCTCCGATTGCGCCTGGCTGACGCTCTGGATTAACGTCGGTAACCCATCAAAATCTAGTTTTTCGTGCGCAGCAATTGCCGGACCGGTATTATTTACTGTCGGTTTTTTTATGAGCCGAAAGTCTTGTCTCAGAGTAGGAGGGGCGGAACCAGCTAAATCATTGTCGCCGTGAACGTACCAGTTTTTTTGAGCCAAAACAGTAGTAGAAAAACCAGGCGCACGCTCATGGGCGAAGCGCATTAGCTTTTTGTCGAGCTGAGGCATTCTAATCTCTATGCCCGCAGGCAATAACTGTGGTCGCTTCAATCTTGCAAATCCAATCTTGCCATCTGCAGTCTCGTACCACCACGCCCCAACACTGTTGCATAAAGCCGTCAAAACCGATGCTACGGTTGGGCTTTTGGGCTCGAATAAGCCGAACTGCGTAGCACCCAAATCAATGGATACGTATATCAACGACTGGGTATCGATCAGGCTAACAACCCCGGCTATAGCGAATAAGTGATCAACAATTTGGGTAAACGTCTGAATGTATGAGGAAAGCAATGGCTCGCCACGCACGTCGGCAGTAACTTTACCTATAGGATTAACCAACAATTGGAACCCGCCCGCCGCAGACGTCCAATCACCAGGTGGTATAGGATCACCGTTGAACAGCACTTGCTCAATCAAGTGCGGGTCATTAGCGTGAACGCGGTACATCAGGTTCGCCGGATCATAGAGTTGTGCCGGCACGTTGAGACACCTTCCTATCGTATATGGCATGGATGAGCCATCCAATACAGTGCCAGTGCCGGAATACTTGGAGTCGGTCAGTCGCACCTCCAGTTTTGAGGCTGGACCAAAAACATACATTGTGAGCATGTTCTCGTTCAGAGCCTCGATCCGATCGGCATACAGGGTGTGCAACAGCACGCGATTCGAGAGGCTTGCGCCCGCCTCAATGATCCACACACGGATTCGACGACCGCGCAGAACTTCGCTCCACAAAGCGTCCAACCCTCCGTCGGAGTTTTCTAGTTCAATGGTTCCAACGGTGCCAGATTGAACCCCCTCCATCCAGTGAGCTTGCCCGCCTCGGCGCCAACTAGGTTTCTCTTTCAGTCGAGATTCCCAATAATCATAAGCTGGGGAATCAGTCGCCAATGATTGATAGCCGGCATCCGACCAGCGTTTTAGCGGACTGAGCACAGCAGACGTTATAGGATCCACGTACGCGTCCATTTCTACTAGAATCATCCTCTACCCCTAGTTACCAACGCTGCATCGCGGAAACGCAGCGCACGCTGTTGCTGCTCAGCTTCTCTTTCAATGACATCCCTTTGCGAATCCATTAGATCCAATATCGAGTTGTTGATAGCGATGAGCAGGGCATTGCTACTAGGTGTTACAGCGACATTAGTGCCAGCAGCTTGTCGTTCGGGCGCGGGCGGCGGGGAAGGAGACAGATCTAGTGCGGAAATGATAGCCCCAAGACCCTCGATAGCTGATTCGACTGCATTGATCGCGATAACCGTATCTCTTGCCCCAACCGAAACGCTAAACGCTACGTTGTCCAACGGATCGGTCGGATTTATCTCCGAAAAAAGTGGCCCAAGCAAATCAGCTGTATCCCCACCAATGTCGACTATCGCGTCAACCAGCGCAGCCCGCGCAATGGCTAGGCCATCTGGATTGTCGGCTGCCGCCTCCACGGCATCTAGCAAAGGCTGCAATCTGTCTCTTTGATCTTGCGGCAGTGTCGCAATTGCGGCCTCCAGCGAATCGTTCAGTAATGATTGCTCGTCAGCCAACTCGCCTAGCTCAACTCCGACCGAGCGGGCCAAATCAGATAGTTCCACGCCGATTTGACCAGCAACACCAGCAAGCGCCAGGCCAGTCTCGCCCGTCAACTCTTCGAGGTTGACGCCCAACGCTGTGACGAATGCGCCTAGATCTAGATTCAGTTGTTCGGAAATCTCATCGAGAGAGAATTCAGTTGATCCAACCAATTCACGGATGATTGATGTCAGCTGAGCCAGTTGCTCAATGTTTATGCCACCAGCACTGGTCGACCCACCAACATCGGCACCGAAACCAGAACTACCGCCTGTTTGTCCACCCGTGCCACCTGATCCAGCAAACTGCATGCCCGCCACAATCTGCAGCTGTGCGCGTATCAATTGCTCGATTTCTCGCATGCGCCCAGGGTTGTATGACGCGGTCTCACGTCGTAGCGCCTGCGCTGCAGCCGTAAGCTGTGATGCCGCCTCACCATCGCCTGCCAAAGCTCTCGCGAGCAACGCGTCATACTGGCTTTGCGCTTCGTTAAAGCGCTCACCAGGGGTTAGGCTGCTTAGATCATCGAGCAGTGAATCGTTTAGCCAATCGGTAATCAACTGACCGACATTGGCGAACGCGTTGCTTGCGGAATCGCCAATTTGATCAAAGCCGTCGCTGACGGTACTGGCAAAGGACGCGGCCGAGTTAGTGGCTGCATTGAGTGAATTGGCCAATTGCTGAGCGCGGCTCAATCCCAGCTGTGATACCAAGCTTCGGCCCGATGCCACCAATTTTGCAATCGCCGCAGCAGTCTGAGCCGCATGCAGCGTTTGCGCGCGGGCTAAGGCTTGGTCAAATCGAGCCAGCTGTTGTGCGGATGCGCCGGCAGCGGCAGCGGCAGCGCGTTGTTCGCGCAGAGCGGACGTTGTGTCGTCGAGCGTGTCATCAACGTCCAGCAGCGAGCGCTGCAGATCGCTCAGGCCAGCGCGGCGCAAGTCCTCAAAAGCAGAATTAATGCCAGCTTCGATTTCATCTAAGCCCGCAATCGCATCGGTCAAAGCTGTCGCAGAATTTCCAAGTGTGGTGTTCCAAGCCGCAGTGGCTTCATCCGCGGTGACAATCGCAGCAGCAGCACGCAGCCATTGCGCGGTTTGCTCTGGCGTAAATGTGGCCGCAGCGGCCTCATACATGGACCGGAACTGCGCGCGTGTCACATCGGTGGCGATGCCGATTTCGCCAAGCAGGGTGTTGCGGTCCGCAGTTGCCTTAATGGCAGCAGCTTCTGCGCGCTCTGCATCGGTGTAGAAGCCGTTGTAGAAAGAATCGAATAAAGCCCGGGCGTGATCCAATCCACCCGCAGCGGTAGCAAAGTCGGTGGCGAAACGCACGAAGTCTTCGCCGGTACCGCCAATGGCAAGCCCAAGCGAATCGTTCGCGGTGCGCAATACGCTAACGCTTTGCGCCACGCGCACATAGGTTTCGGCCAGCGATTCCTGACCGGTTTTCAAATCAACGATCAGTGCGCCGACTTGACCCAGATCAGCGCCCTCGATCAGCGCATTGCCAGCAGCGATATCGGTTTGCACAGCAACCATCAAGGACGTGGCATCACTGAGCGAATCGACGCTGCTACGGAACCCGGCCGCAAACTCCGAAGCTTGTGCGGGCAATTGAGCAAGTGCGGTTTCAGCCGCTAAGCGCTGGGCGAATTTTTCCAGAGGCTCGTTGTATTGCACGCCCAAAATCGTGCCGATTTCTTTGGTGACTTTGCCGTTTTTGTCAACTTCTTGCCGGAACGATGCTGAAACAGTGCCGACGAAGCTACGTGCTGTGGCTTCAGCAACGGCGCGCCCATAAGCCGCCGCTTGCTCTTGAATTTGATTGCCCGATGCCAGTTGATCAGCCGACAAAGCACTGGTGTTGTCCCGCGTGCGTCGGCCAATGCCAAAGATCCCGCGGCGCTGGACTTGTGTTGTGTTGTTGCCTGTGACGCCGCCATCGGCAAAGTTGAAATTGACGCCGGTGTTGCCAGTCGGCTTATAGCTAAAGCGATCTTTGATCGCGGAGCCAATTGCCAAAATCGCACCAACCGGTCCCGCAATGCTAGCCAGCGAGCCCAATCCTCCAGCCAATGACCCGAGAATGCTGCTACCTGTACTCGCGGCCAGACTTCCGATGCCAGCTGCCAATGATCCTACACCCTGGGCAATCGCACCTTCCGAGCCAAAGATGGAGCCAAACAGGCGTCCACCAATACCAGTGATAGTCGAAAACACGCCGCCATTTACACCACCACCCAGGCT
>JBOFGW010000202.1:0-10469 GCA_051649325.1 Burkholderiaceae bacterium
CGCTGCAGCATGCCTTTGGCAAACACCGCGACGAGGCCGACACACAGAAAAGTCAAACCCTGCATCCATGCATCAAACGGCGTGGGCGCCATGTTCTTGATGGGTATGCCCGCCAGATTCAGCCCAATCACTGCCACTACTGATCCAGTTACCACCGGCGGCATAAACCGCTCAATCCAGCCGGTGCCGATGCCCATCACGACCAAACCGATCAATGTATACAGCGCACCGCACGCAATGATGCCGCCCAGCGCCACACCAATGTTGGGGTTGGCGCCCTTGCCCGCATAGGCCGTGGCCGCAATCACCACCCCGATAAACGCAAACGACGAGCCCAGATAGCTGGGCACCTTGCCGCCGGTGATCACAAAAAAGATCAGCGTTCCAATGCCGCTCATCAAAATCGCGACATTCGGATCAAAGCCCATCAAGATCGGCGCCAGCACCGTGGCACCAAACATCGCCACCACATGTTGAATGCCTACCGCGATCGTCTGCGGCATTGGCAAGCGTTCATCCGGCGCGATCACGCCTTCGTTTTTCTCGGTCCAACTGGGAAAGTAAGAGCCAGACATGCACATCTCCTCGTGAGTGTTGTTGTTGGAGCAGTGAAGCACGCGCAGTGTATGGGCTGGCCGCTGTAATCACATGCTGCGGCACGGCATTTAAATGCCTCTACGCAATATCCATGGGCCTTTTGAGCAAATATTGCCTGAAAAGGCGCATGGATATTGCGTACTCATATTTGATAGTGCATAAAAAAACGCCGCACTCTTTTCAGAGATGCGGCGCTTGTCTCAAACAAAGAACTGCGGCGTCTTTAACGCACCTTGCCAGCCTTCCACGCATTGAGCAGCGTTTCATACGCAATGGTTTCGCCCTTCGGCTTCTCATTGGCCAGCTTCTTCCACGGCGCGGCTTTGTCGCTCAGGTATTTGTTGGGGTCACCCTTTGGATTGAGCTTGGGCGCGCACTTGGCCATACCTGCGCGTTCCAGGCGGCTCATCACGTCGTCCATCTCATCGGCCAGGGTGTCCATGGCTTTTTGCGGTGTCATTTCACCCGTAACCGCTTGCGCCACGTTCTTCCACCAGAGCTGTGCGAGCTTGGGGTAGTCGGGCACGTTGGTGCCGGTAGGCGTCCAGGCCACGCGTGCGGGGCTGCGGTAGAACTCCACCAGGCCGCCGAGCTTGGGTGCCAAATCCGTCATCGCTTGCGATTGAATATCGCTTTCGCGGATTGGGGTCAGGCCGACGATGGTTTTCTTGAGCGACACAGATTTTGACGTGATGAATTGCGCATACAGCCAAGCCGCAGCGGTTTTGTCTGCCGGATGGTCAGCAAAAAACGTCCAAGAACCCACGTCTTGGTAGCCGTTTTGCATGCCCTGCTTCCAGTACGGGCCGTTAGGGCCAGGGGCCATGCGCCACTTGGGCGTGCCGTCTGCATTGACCACCGGCAGGCCGGGCTTGGTCATGTCTGCGGTAAAGGCCGTGTACCAAAAGATTTGCTGCGCGATCTGGCCTTGCGCAGGCACGGGGCCGGCTTCGCCAAAGGTCATGCCAATGGCTTCCTTGGGTGCGTACTTTTTCATCCAGTCCACGTACTTGGTCAGTGCGTAAACAGCCGCAGGCGAGTTGGTGGCACCACCGCGCGCAACACTTGCGCCCACGGGGTGGCACTTGTCGTCACTAACGCGAATGCCCCACTCGTCCACCGGCACGCCGTTAGGGATACCGATGTCCGCAGTACCGGCCATCGATAACCATGCATCCGTGAAGCGCCAGCCTAGTGATGGATCTTTCTTGCCGTAGTCCATGTGGCCGTAGATCGGCTTGCCGTCAATTTGCTTAACGTCGTTGGAAAAGAACGCGGCAATGTCTTCATACGCGCTCCAGTTCAGCGGCACGCCCAGTTCATAGCCGTACTTTTTCTTGAATTGCTCTTTCAGCTCAGGCTTGGCAAACAGGTCTGCGCGGAACCAGTACAGGTTGGCAAACTGCTGGTCTGGCAACTGATACAGCTTGCTATCTGGCCCAGTGGTGAAACTCGTGCCAATAAAGTCTTTGATATCGAGGCCCGGGTTGGTCCACTCTTTGCCCGCGCCCGCCATGTAATCGGTCAGATTCATGATCTTGCCGTAGCGGTAGTGGGTACCGATCAGGTCTGAGTCCGAAATCCAGCCGTCATAGATCGACTTGCCTGATTGCATGGAGGTTTGCAGTTTTTCAACCACATCGCCCTCTTGAATCAAATCATGCTTGACCTTGATGCCGGTGATCTCTTCAAACGCTTTGGCCAGGGTTTTGCTCTCGTACTCGTGCGTGGTGATGGTCTCTGACACGACCGAAATCTCGTTCACGCCCTTGGCTTTGAGCTTAGCGGCCGCGTCGGCAAACCACTTGAGTTCAGCAGCCTGCTGATCCTTGCTCAGGGTCGATGGCTGAAACTCGCTATCAATCCATTTTTTGGCCGCTTCCGCTGAAGGTGCTGCAGCAGCAGCCGGTGCAGGCGCAGCTGCCGCCGGTGCGGCTGGCTTCTCTTCCTTTTTTCCGCATGCGGCCAGCGCCAATAAGGCGGCAGCAGCAAACGCTGTATAGCGCAACTTCATGATTCATCTCCTGTGCATCATCCGCCTCCCCGCTGCGGTTTTTCTTATCACCACGGCCCCGGGGAAGCATCGGGCCGAATTCGGAAATCTCTTACTATCCTTTTCGCATGATGATCGCGAGCACAATCATCGAAAAGACAAAACTGATCCATACGCTGGGATCCTGCTCAAGCGAAAACCAGCGCGCAAACTTGCCCGACAAACCGACAAACGCAAGATTGATATAAGCGGCAACCAGCAAACCGATGAACAAGCGGTCACCGCGCGTGGTCGCAATCGGCAGAAAGCCCTTGCGCATGACCGTGGGCGACTTGATTTCCCACACCGTCATGCCAATCAACATCAACACGATGCAGGTGAAAAACACCGCAACCGGTGTTGTCCACACCATCCAGCTGAGCATGCCTACACCCTCCCCATGGCAAAGCCCTTGGCAATGTAGTCTCTAACAAACCAAATCACAATGGCGCCGGGAATGATGGTGAGCACGCCGGCTGCCGCGAGTACGGCCCAGTCCATACCGGAGGCCGATACCGTGCGCGTCATGGTCGCCACGATTGGTTTGGCATTCACACTGGTGAGTGTGCGCGCCAAAAGCAACTCCACCCAACTGAACATAAAGCAGAAAAACGCTGCAACGCCGACACCCGCTTTGATCAGCGGCAGAAAAATCTTGATGAAGAACTTGGGGAACGAATAGCCATCGATATACGCGGTTTCATCAATCTCGCGCGGCACACCGCTCATAAATCCTTCCAGAATCCATACGGCCAGCGGTACGTTGAACACCAGATGCGCCAGCGCCACGGCCAGATGTGTGTCCATCAAACCAACGGTGGTGTAGAGCTGAAAAAACGGCAGCAAAAAGATCGCAGGCGGCGTCATGCGGTTAGTCAGCAACCAAAAGAACACATGCTTGTCGCCCAGGAATTGGTAGCGTGAAAAAGCGTACGCAGCGGGCAGCGCCACGGTTACCGAAATGACGGTGTTGATGGCGACATAAATGAGTGAGTTGATGTAGCCCGAGTACCAGGACGGATCGGTAAAGATGGTGCGGTAATTGGCCCAGGTAAACGCGTTCGGCCACAGCGAGAAGCTGGACAAAATCTCCTCGTTCGTCTTGAAGGACATGTTCACCATCCAGTAAATCGGCAAAATGGCAAACAGCAGATACAGGAATAGAAACAGCGTGCGTTTCTGAAAGCGGCCGGTACTCATTTGACCTCCGCATCTTGATCGGTGCCCACACGCTGCATCCAGTTGTACAGAATGAAGCAGAGCAGCAGAATAATCAGAAAGTAGATCAGCGAGAACGCGGCAGCCGGCCCTAAGTCAAACTGCCCCACCGCCTTCTGCGTGAGGTACTGGCTCAAGAACGTTGTAGCGTTGCCCGGCCCGCCGCCTGTCAATACAAACGGTTCGGTGTAGATCATGAAGCTGTCCATAAAGCGCAATAGCACCGCGATCATTAGTACGCCGCGCAGCTTGGGCAATTGAATGTAGCGAAACACCGCAAACTTGCTTGCGCCGTCAATGCGCGCGGCCTGATAGTAAGCATCGGGAATCGCGCGCAAGCCCGCATAGCACAGCAGCGCGACCAGCGGCGTCCAGTGCCACACATCCATGATTAAGACCGTGAGCCAGGCGTGTGTCGCATTGCCGGTGTAGCTGTAGTTAAAGCCTAGCCCGTGTAGTGCGGCGCCCAGCAGGCCGATATCGGAGCGGCCGAAAATCTGCCAGATCGTGCCCACCACGTTCCACGGGATCAACAACGACAGCGCGACAATCACCAGCACCGCAGACGCTTTCCAGCCCTTGGAAGGCATCGACAATGCCAGCATGATGCCCAGCGGAATCTCAATCAATAGAACCGCCAGCGAAAACTGGATTTGCCGCCACAACGCGGCGTGCAGATCATCATCGCGCATGACCTTGGTGAACCATTCGGTACCCACATAAACGCGCCGCTCGGGCGAAATGATGTCCTGCACCGAATAGTTCACGACCGTCATCAGCGGCAGGATCGCTGAGAACGCCACGCAGATGATCACCGGCAACACTAGCAGCCACGCACGCTGATTGACGGGCTTTTGCGTCATGCTCATGCAATCAGCTCCTCGTTTTTGTAAAAGCAGGTATGCGGCCCGATCACACTAAACCACGCATCCTCGCCTACTTTGGGCACGTGTTGGTCCACCGGCAACTTGGCTCGCACAGTATGTGAACCGACGGTGCCTGCCAGCATCCAGTAAGTGCCAATGTCCTGCGCCTGCGCAATATTGACCGGCAGCGCGCCGGGCGCGCTGTGCGCAGCTAGTGATACGTATTCTGGCCGGATACCGAGCGTGACTTCATCCGCGCCGAGATGTGCAAACGTTTGATTGGCCGGCACCGAAACTGAATGGCCCGCCACTTGCAAAACCCCTTCGCGCTGTTGCGCAGGCAAAAAATTCATGCCGGGCGAACCAATGAAGTGGCCGACAAAAGTGTGCTGCGGTTTTTCAAACAGCGCGTCCGCAGACCCAATTTGCACCGCTTTGCCGCGCGTCATCACCACTACCTGCTGTGCAAAGGTCAGTGCTTCAACCTGATCGTGCGTCACGTAGATCAGGGTGAGCTTGAGTTCATGGTGAATCTGCTTGAGCTTGCGGCGTAATTGCCACTTCAGATGTGGATCGATCACTGTCAGTGGCTCGTCAAACAGCACAGCCGACACGTCGCTGCGTACCAAGCCACGGCCAAGCGAAATTTTTTGCTTGGCATCAGCCGCCAAACCGGCTGCGCGCTGATTCAGTTCGCCGGAAAGCTCCAGCATCTCGGCAATCTGGCCAACGCGTGCCTTGACCTGCGCCTCGGGCACACCACGATTGCGCAGGGGAAACGCGAGATTGTCCGCCACCGTCATCGTGTCGTACACGACCGGAAACTGAAACACTTGCGCAATATTGCGCTCTTGCGGTGACAGTCGCGTGACGTCCTTTCCACCAAATTTCACGCTGCCTTGCGACGGCGTGACAAGGCCTGAAATGATGTTGAGCATCGTCGTTTTGCCGCAGCCAGAAGGCCCCAGCAACGCATACGCGCCACCATCTTCAAAGCTCATTTTCAGCGGCAGCAGCGCGTAGTCTTCCGGCTTTTGCGGATTTGGCCGGTACGAATGCGCCAGATCAAGGTCAATGCGCGCCATGGCTCAGATCCTCGGCCCGATTTCGCGCGCGGGCGCCAGCAGCAGCGTACCCGACTCGTCGAACACAAAAAACTGCGCAGGGTTGACGTGCAAGGTCACATTCTGTCCCAGCTCAAAGAAATGCACACCCGTGAACTGCGCCACCAGCTCACCAATCACCGTTGCCACGTGCACAAACGTATCGGAGCCGGAAATTTCCGCCAGCTCCACCTTGCCGGGCAATGCCAAATCACCCGGCCGCGCTTGCAACCGCAGCGCGCTGGCGCGCAGGCCCAACGTGAGTTTTTGGCTCGCGCCTGCAGGCAGGCTGACGGTTGCATCCAAACCGCCTTCAAGACGCACACCCAATTGCGTGGTATTAGCCGCAACCAGATTCATGGGCGGATCAGAAAACGCGCGCGCCACGCGGATCGAGGCTGGATGGTGAAACACGTCCGCAGTCGGGCCGTACTGGAGCAACTCGCCTTTGTCGAGCACCGCTGTGTAGCCGCCGAGTAAAAGTGCTTCGCTGGGTTCAGTGGTGGCGTACACGACAGTGGAGTCACCCGTCGCAAACAGTTGCGTGAGTTCTTCGCGCAGTTCCTCGCGCAGTTTGTAGTCCAGATTCACAAGCGGCTCGTCTAGCAACATCAGCGGCGCATTCTTGGCCAGCGCACGCGCGAGCGCAACGCGCTGCTGCTGCCCACCAGATAGCTCCGCCGGCAGGCGTTTGAGAAACGGCTCAATATGCAGTTTTTTTGCGAGTGCGTTGACTTGCTGTTCCACAGTGCTGTTGTCCGACTTGCGCAGGCGCAAGGGCGAGGCGATGTTGTCAAACACCGTCATCGACGGGTAGTTGATGAACTGTTGGTAGACCATCGACACATTGCGCTGCCGTACCGGAGTGCCGGTGATGTCCTGCCCATCGAGCATGAGTTTGCCGCGTGAGGGTTTGTCCAGCCCGGCCATGATGCGCATGAGCGTGGTCTTGCCCGCCTGTGTCGCGCCGAGCAGTACAGACACCGCCCCCGGTTTGAGCGCCATGTCAAGCTTGTATAGGTGCTGGCTGGCACCTACACGCGCTTCAATATTCTCAAGCAACAGCTGCATGCACTCCCCTGTTTCT
Organism: Burkholderiaceae bacterium; assembly: GCA_051649325.1. Taxonomy (GTDB): domain Bacteria; phylum Pseudomonadota; class Gammaproteobacteria; order Burkholderiales; family Burkholderiaceae_C; genus JBJOQV01. Next base: position 6,904 of record JBOFGW010000202.1, read on the forward strand.
TCTTTGCTTGCTCTTCACGCGCTCACTCTATCCTTGACTGCATGATGGGCAAACCACTGCGCAACTTGCTCGCGCTGCGGTGCGCTCATGTGCAGCCCGAGCTTGGTGCGCCGCCACAGTACATCGTCGGCCGATTGCACCCACTCGTGTTTGATCAGGTAGCGCAATTCCGCTTCAAACATACCCGGCGCCACTTCTTCGCCAAGCTCTTGAACGCTTACTGCGCCGTCGATCAGAAGCGGCAGGCGTGCGCCGTAGTGATGCGCAAGCCGCTCCAGCAGTGCGGGTGCGATCCACGCATATTGCTGTGCAAACTTGGCCTTGAGCGCTTCAAAATCGCGATCTGGGCGCGAGACCGAGCCAATGACTGGCCGAAAATCCCCACCGGGCAAATGCGTGCCGGCTGTCCAGCGCGGTTTGTCGCAGGCCAGGACCGGGCACACCAGATCAGCCGCCTCTTCAGCAAGCTTGCGAAACGTAGTGAGCTTGCCGCCCCACACGGACAGCACCGGCGCTGCGTCCAGATTGAGTTCCAGCAGGTAATCCCGCGTGACGGCAGACGGATCACCCGCAGCATCATCCAGCAGCGGCCGCACGCCGGAATAAGTCCACACCACATCATTGCGGGTGACTTGCTTCTGAAAATAGCGGCTTGCTTGCTCGCACAGGTAGCCCACTTCATCGTCGCCAATCTGCGCGGCACCAGGCGCACCGTTGTGCTCCACGTCAGTCGTGCCGATCAGTGTGAAATCATGCTCGTACGGAATCGCGAAGATGATGCGTTTATCTGGATTCTGAAAGATATACGCGTACGGATGCTCAAACATCTTGCGCACCACGATATGGCTGCCTTTGACGAGTCGCAAGCTCTTGGTGTCATGCTGCTGCGCCTGGCCGCGCAAAAACTGCTCGGCCCACGGCCCTGCCGCGTTCACCAAGCAGCGCGCATGTACCGTATGTTGCTGCCCATCTGCCCCAGAGAGCTGCGCCGTCCACCCATCTTGCTTGCGCTGCGCGCGGGTGCATGCAGTGCGCGTGAGTACGAGCGCGCCGCGATCGCGCGCATCCATGGCATTGAGTACCACCAGCCGCGCATCGTCCACCCAGCCGTCTGAGTACACAAACCCTTGCGTGTAGCCTGGTTTGAGCGGCGCACCGGCGGGATGATTGCGTAGCCGCACGGTTTCAGAACCCGGCAGCACCTTGCGCCTGGCCAGATGGTCATACAAAAAAAGTCCGGCGCGAATCATCCACGTGGGCCGCATGCTTGGATCGTGCGGCATCACAAAGCGCAGCGGCCACATGATGTGCGGCGCGCTTGCCAGCAGCACCTCGCGCTCAATCAGCGACTTGCGCACGAGTGAAAACTCGTAATACTCCAAATACCGCAGGCCGCCATGGATCAGCTTGGTGGAGGACGATGAAGTGTGCGCCGCAAGATCGTCCTTCTCGCACAGCACCACCTTCAGGCCGCGCCCCGCCAGATCACGCGCGATGCCGCAGCCGTTGATGCCGCCGCCCACCACCAGCACGTCGCAGGTATGCGTGAGCGCGGGTGGCTCGGCTTGCACTGCGGCATTGGGCACAGGGTGATTCAACTGCGGCGTCTCCTCAGCGAGAAATCTGATTGTTTATGTTCTTTTTTGTTCCTTTTTCAGTTTTTAGCAGTTACGATTCTAAAAAACAACCACAAAGCGCAAATAAATCTGCTGTGCGCTGAAGGAGACCGAAGTCCCGCCATGACGCCCAATCCACGCCAGGCGCAATTGCTTGAGACGATCCGCACGGGCGGCTCCGCCTCTGTTGAGGCGCTGGCGGAAACTTTCGGCGTGACGCTGCAAACGGTGCGGCGCGACATTAAATTGCTAGCCGAAGCCGGCCTCGTCGCGCGCTTTCACGGCGGTGCGCGCATCCCCAGCTCCACCGTTGAAAACATTGAATACCGTCAGCGGCAAGAACTCAACGCCGATGCCAAACGCCGCATTGCGCGCGCGGTGGCGGCGGATGTGCCGCACGGCTGCTCGCTGATCATCAACATCGGCACCACTGCTGAAGCGATTGCGCGTGAGCTGCTGACGCACAAAGGCCTGCGCGTGATCACCAACAACCTGAACGTGGCCGCGATTCTGTCTGACAACCCGGACTGCGAAGTGATTGTGACCGGCGGCCTGGTGCGTAGCCGCGACCGCGGGATTATTGGCGAGGCGACGGTGGACTTTATCCGCCAGTTCAAAGTAGACATTGGCATCATCGGCATTTCTGCGATCGAGTCAGACGGCACGCTGCGCGATTACGACTACCGCGAAGTTAAAGTCGCGCGCGCCATCATCGAACATTCGCGCCAGGTCTGGCTTGCAGCCGATCACACTAAGTTCAATCGCCCCGCCATGGTGGAGTTGGCGCATATCAGCCAAGTGGACACGCTGTATACCGACGCGCCGCCGCCCGCCACGTTTTCACAAATGCTGGCCGAGGCTGACGTAAGCTGTATTGTCATTGACTAGATCATTTGGGATAGCGTTATGGCGTACTTGTTGGCCCTAGACCAAGGCACCTCCAGTTCCCGCAGCATTGTGTTTGACGCGCAAGGCGCCATTGTCGCCATGGCGCAGCGCGAGTTTCGCCAGATCTATCCCAACCCCGGCTGGGTAGAACATGATCCGCTGGAGATTTGGGCAAGCCAGCTCGCCACCGCGCAAGAAGTGCTGGCCAAAGCCAAGCTCAGCGCTAAAGACATTGCCGCGATTGGCATTACCAATCAGCGCGAAACCACGGTAGTGTGGAACCGTAAGACCGGCGCGCCGATCTACAACGCCATCGTCTGGCAAGACCGCCGCGCAGAGCCAGCCTGCGCCAAACTGCGCGCGGATGGCATGGCGCCGCTGTTTCAAAGCAAGACCGGTCTGATCATCGATGCCTATTTCTCCGGCACCAAAATTCAGTGGATTCTGGACAACGTGCCCGGCGCACGCGCGCTGGCAGAAAAAAGTGAGCTCGCATTTGGCACCGTCGATAGCTGGCTGATCTGGAATTTGACCGGCGGCCACCTGCACGTGACTGATGTGAGCAACGCCTCGCGCACGCTTGCCTTCAACATCCACAACAACGCGTGGGACGATGAACTGCTGCGCGCGCTGAATGTGCCGCGCAATATGCTGCCCGCCGTGCATCCCAGCAGCCATCTGTTTGGTGAGACTGACGCCAAACACCTTGGCGCGGCCATCCCCATCGCCGGCATTGCGGGTGACCAGCAATCCGCCCTGTTCGGCCAAGCCTGCTTCAAAGCGGGCCTGGCAAAAAACACTTACGGCACCGGCTGCTTCATGCTGATGCATACCGGCAGCACTGCGCTGCAATCCACCAACGGCCTGGTTACCACCTCTTCCGCGCAACCAACCGCCAGACCAGAATTTGCGCTCGAAGGTAGCGTGTTCATTGGCGGCGCGGTGGTGCAGTGGCTGCGCGATGGCCTGCACGCTATCAAGGGCAGCGGCGAAGTGCAGGCATTGGCGCAAAGCGTGCCGGATGCCGGCGGCGTGATGTTCGTGCCCGCCTTCACCGGACTG
>JBOFGW010000203.1:0-3689 GCA_051649325.1 Burkholderiaceae bacterium
CCAATGCCTGGGTGCGCGCGCTCAACACCTATTTACCGGATTCCGTCAGCGTGCACTGGGCCAACCCGGTGTCTGATCAGTTCAGCGCACGTCTTAGCGCCACGGCGCGCGAATACACCTACGTGCTGCTGGACGATCCGGTGCGCCCGGCGCAGCTTTCCACCAGCGTGGGCTGGTCGCACCGCTTGCTGGCGGTGGAGCCCATGCAGCAGGCGGCGGTGTGCCTCGTGGGTGAGCATGATTTCTCGGCATTTCGGTCCTCTGAGTGCCAGGCCGCGTCGCCAGTGCGGCGCTTAGAAAGAGTTTCTGTTGAGCGCCACGGCCGCCTGATTCTGATCAAACTGCGCGGCAACGCGTTCTTGCACCACATGGTGCGCAATATCGTCGGCTGCTTGGTGTACTTGGGCGCAGGCCGCTGGCCGGCAAGCAAGCTGGCAGAAGTGCTTGCGGGGCGCAATCGCGCGCTGGCGGCGCCTACGTTTCCCGCCAGCGGGCTCTACCTCACGCGGGTTGAGTATCCTGATGCTTTTGGGCTGCCAAGTACTGCAGGGCCGCCGCCTTGGTGGGAACTGGGCCAGTAATCAAACAACATATGCATCGAACCCGCATCAAAATCTGCGGCCTGACCCGCGAGCAAGACGTGGCCTGCGCCGTGGCAGCAGGCGCAGATGCGCTGGGCTTTGTGTTTTATGCAAATAGCCCACGCTATGTCACCGCGGAGCGCGCTCGCGCGCTCATCAGTGCCGTACCTGCGTTTGTGACCAAAGTCGGCCTGTTCGTGAACGCGCCGCTGGATGAGGTTGTCCGCACGGTGCAAACCGCAGGCATTGACTTGATCCAGTTCCACGGTGATGAATCGCCCGAGTTTTGCGAAGCTGTGTCCAAAGCGGCAGGCCGGCCGTTTGTGCGGGCATTCAGCGTCGGCCCGCAAACCACCGGCCAAGCCTTGCTAAACTCAGTGTCTTCTTACCCAGCCGCTAGCGCGTGGATGTTCGATACGGCATCCGCCGGCTACGGTGGCAGCGGAAAAACATTCGAATGGTCAGTTCTCGATCAAGTAGTTTCAAACGCAAGCGCGCGTCCGCTCGTTTTGAGTGGTGGCTTGAGCGCGCAAAACGTCGCAGAAGCCATTAGGCAAGTGCGTCCCTTTGCCGTGGATGTCTCAAGCGGCGTTGAATCAGCCAAGGGCATCAAAGACGCACAAAAGATCGCGGAGTTTGTGGCCGCCGTGCGCGCTGCAGACGCAAATTAATGTAATTCTCAAAGCAGTGTACGCATATTCCATGCGCCTTTTGAGCCGTTTTTGCTCCAAAACCTGCATGGATATTGCGTAGAAGCATTTAAACCGCACTGCTTTAGAGTGTTTTGAGAGCAAATTTCAATGAAACCCTATGACTTGCCCGACGCCCGCGGCCACTTTGGCCAGTACGGCGGCATTTTTGTTTCTGAAACCTTGATGCACGCGCTGGATGAGCTCAACCAGGCCTATGCAAAGTATCGAAAAGACCCGGAGTTTCTCGCAGAGGTTGAGCGCGAGCTCAAGCACTTTGTCGGCCGCCCTAGCCCGATTTACCACGCCAAAAACTGGTCTGACAAACTTGGCGGCGCGCAGATTTACTTCAAACGTGAAGACCTGAATCACACCGGCGCGCACAAGGTCAACAACACCATCGGCCAGGCGCTGCTGGCAAAACGCATGGGCAAACCGCGCGTGATTGCCGAGACCGGCGCCGGCCAGCACGGCGTGGCAACAGCCACAGTGGCCGCGCGCTTTGGCATGGAATGCGTGGTCTACATGGGCGCAGAAGACGTAGGCCGCCAAGCCGCCAACGTGTACCGCATGAAGCTGCTGGGCGCGACCGTGGTGCCAGTAGAAAGCGGCAGCCGCACGCTGAAAGACGCGCTCAATGAAGCCATGCGCGACTGGGTGACCAATGTGGAAAATACGTTCTACATCATCGGCACCGTGGCCGGCCCGCATCCGTACCCGATGATGGTGCGAGACTTCAATTCCATCGTCGGCAAAGAATGCGTCAAACAAATGCCGGAGATGGTCGGCCGCCAGCCGGATTACGTCGTGGCCTGCGTGGGCGGTGGCAGCAACGCGATGGGGATTTTCTACGACTACATTGCGCACGAATCAGTGAAGCTCGTGGGCGTAGAAGCGGCGGGCGAAGGCCTGACCACGATGAAACACGCCGCGAGCCTGCAAAAAGGCGTGCCCGGCGTGTTGCACGGCAACCGCACGTATTTGCTGCAAGACGAAAACGGCCAGATTATCGAGACGCATTCGATTTCTGCGGGGCTGGACTATCCCGGGGTCGGGCCGGAACATGCATGGCTCAAAGACAGTGGCCGCGCGCAGTACGTGGGCGCCACAGACGATGAAGCGCTCGCCGCGTTTCACGACTGCTGCCGCGTGGAAGGCATTATTCCCGCGCTGGAGTCCAGCCACGCCTTAGCGCACGCCGCCAAGCTCGCGCCTACGCTCGCAAAAGACAAAGTGATTCTTGTGAATCTTTCCGGCCGCGGCGATAAAGATCTGCACATCGTCTCAGAAGCCAGCGGGCTGGAGTTCTATTGCCGTGCATCGTGCAAAGAAGCCAGCGTTGCTTGGAAGGCGCGGTCAGGGGGCACCAAATGAGCCGCATCAAAGCCCGTTTTGATACGCTCGCGCAGCAAAAACGCAAAGGCTTCATCCCGTACATCGCGGCCGGTGACCCCACCGCCGCGCTGACCGTGCCCTTGATGCATGCGCTGGCCAAAGCCGGCGCAGATGTGATCGAGCTGGGTGTGCCCTTTTCAGACCCGATGGCCGATGGCCCCGCGATCCAGCGCGCCACCGAACGTGCGATCAAGAACGGCGTAGGCCTCAAGCAAACCATCGCCATAGTGCGCGAGTTTCGCAAGACTGACACGCAAACCCCCGTGGTGCTGATGGGCTACGCCAACCCGATTGAAGCGATGGGCAAAAGCACATTCACGCAAGCCGCCAAAGATGCCGGTGTCGATGGCGTGCTGGTGGTGGACTACCCGCCAGAAGAGTGCGAGGAGTTTGCGCAGGCCATGCGCAAGGCGGGTATGGACCCCATCTTCCTGCTCGCGCCCACCACAACGGATGCACGCATCGCCCAGGTGGCCAAACTTGCCACCGGCTATCTGTACTACGTCAGTTTGAAGGGCATCACCGGCGCCGGCCATCTGGACGTAGCAAGCGTTGCCGCCAAAATCCCGCTCATCAAGGCGCATGCCAATGTGCCCGTGGGCGTGGGCTTTGGCATCCGCGATGCTCAGAGTGCAAAAGCGATTGCGCAAGTGGCCGATGCGGTGGTGATTGGCACTAAATTCATTCAAATCATCGAAGAGTCGGGGCCGGCAAAAGCGGTTGACGCCGTGGCTGAATTTGCGGGTACGATTCGAGCGGCAATGGATGCGAGTTGAGAAACTAGCGCAACTGTGATGAACAATCCCTCCCCCTTCAAGGGGGAGGCTAGGTGGGGGATGGGGCTGGCTTTGGCCAGTTGGCCAGCAAACCCATCCCCACCCTAACCCTCCCCTTGAAGGGGAGGGAAAGAGAATTGGAGCTCAGCCATGAGTTGGATTGACAAGTTACTTCCCCCCCGCCTCAGCAAACGCTCCGGCGACGGCGCGCGCAAGAGCATGCCCGAGGGGCTGTGGCTCAAGTGTCC
>JBOFGW010000204.1:0-18422 GCA_051649325.1 Burkholderiaceae bacterium
CTCGGGGCCGACAAACACATCCACAAAACTGGGCCGCGAAAGTTCGTTGAGCGTAGCAGCCAAATTGGCGAGCGGCTGTTTGCCAAACGTAATGTCACCGCGCTGCGCAAAGCTTGCAATGCTGACCGCCACCAGCAGCAGATACGCCCACGACAGGGCGCGCAACCGTGACACCGGCCAGGCGGGCGCTTGCATCAGCGCTTGGGCGTCAACTTGCCGGTAGCCAGGCCTGCTTCGCGAATGGGCGCGTAAAAGCTATTGTTTTTGGCGACAAAGCCGGTGTAGCGCGGTGGCAGCAACGCAGCGTTGGTCTTAAGTTCTGCACCAATGCCTTGCAACACATCACGCAGCTTGGCAACGAATGCAGAGTCTTTGGCTAGCAGCGCGCTCACCGCAAACGCATCGTTGGGCAGCGGCGCAGAAGTCCAGATGATCTTGCTGTCTTGTTCTTTGATCAGCCCTTGCGAGATCATTGCATCGCGGTTGCGGTTGTAGTCTGCGCCGGCATCCAGCTCGCGGCGCGCCACCTGCGTTTCAATTGCCGCATGCGTAGTGTGCGTGACGCGCGCGAAGAATTTTTCAGGTTCCAGGCCGCGCTTCATCAACTCGTGAAACGGAATCAGATAACCGGAGGTGGAACCTTTATCGCCAAACGCAAAGGTCTTGCCCTTGAGATCATCTAACTTGTTGATGCCGCTTTGCGGATGCGTAACCATGATGGCAAAGTACTCCGGCTTGCCGTCGTACAAAATCGTGGCTACCGCCTGCGCGCCGGCTTCGTTGTTGGCCAGCACATAGCCCCACGGGCCGAGCAGTGCCAGATCGGTCTCGCCGGTGGCGAGCGACTTGGCAAGACCTTCCCACGTATCCACCGTACGCAACGTCACCTTGCGGCCAAGTTTGGTTTCCAGATACTGCGCCAGCGGCCGATAGGTGGCATCGTTCTTTTCACGATCTGGCTGAAACATGCCGACGCCGAAACGCAAGGGTTCTTGCGCGAACGCGGGGGCAGCAAGCGCAGACATTGACAGGCATAGCGCAATGAGGAAATTCTTAAAAGACATCTCACTTACCTTTGCTTGGGATGAGGATTGGAAGGGGCGCCGTAGTAAGCGCGGTGCAGCTTGGTCGGATCAGCGCCACAAAAATAACGCAGCCGCAGCCACCACATGGAGACAATTGTGCGCAGCGCACCACGCGCGTCCCAGCGCCGGCCGGAGCTGAAGATCGGCGTTTTGATGCGCACCGGATGCGATATGCGTTTAAGTCGCTTGGATAGCGCAATGTCTTCCATCAGCGCGATCTGCGGAAATCCGCCGGCGCGCGCGTAGGCGTCTGCTGTGACAAAAATGCCTTGGTCGCCGGTGCAAATACCGGTGAGTGCAGAGCGCTGGTTCATGCACCACGCTACTACTGGCAGCCAGCGCGACCGGCCGGCAAGCCGCACGTCAAAGCGGCCCCAGGCTCGCGTTGCAAGCGCCTGTGCAATTAATGCGTCGGCGTCTGCAGGAATCGTGCTGTCTGCATGCAGAAACCAATACGCGTCGGCGGGTTGCACGAAAGTGCCTGCGTGTTGTTGCACCGCTCTTCCGGCTGGGGACTGCAAGAACGCATCGGCATGGCTTTGCGAGACTGCGGCTCCATCATCCGCACTGCCACCATCGACCACAACTACACGTGCACCGCGTGCGCGCAGCGGCGCAAGCGTAGGCAGCAAGCGCGCGAGCGCCGCAGCATCATTTAGCACCGGAACAATGATGGCCAGCTGCATGCAAGACGCTTTGTTTCGGCCCGCCAGTGATGCGCGCCCAATAAGACTGATGTGCGGCGCTACCTTCAGGCCACATGGCGAGAAAGCGCGCGTTCCACGCGGCTGCATCAAACTGCACGGCCAGCGCCTGCAGGTGCACGCCGGCAATCGTCGCGCTTGCCAGCACCGGTAAGTGGCTTGCCGCAGGTGTGAGTCCAATACGAGTAACGATGCCATGGGACGTGCCGGGCAAACTACTCATTCCTGCGGCGCCGTTGTTGATGACAGCGCGACCACTTTCAAAAGCACGCAGCGCAGCAGCGCAGGTGTGGCTGCTGGCAAAGATGTTGACGCGCGCTGCATCAAACACGGCGCGCAGCCAGTTGGCGCGCGCGGGATCGTCTAGCGACACAGCGTCAAAATTCCAGCCGGCGAGGCTTTCAGCGTCACCATGCACAACGCCGATGCGCGCCGTGCCCACTTGCGCCACCGCCGTCATCGGCAGCGCGGTCAACCATGTTCGTGCATTGGCATCGGTACGCGCAATTTGCTGCAAGCGGGCAATGATTTGGTTGGATCGCGCAACCGTTCCATCATCCACATCATCAGGGTACGCACAGCCACAGCCCGCGCCGGAATCATCTTGCACAACTTCTGTTTCCACATTGCCGCGCAGCGCGATGTGCGCGCGTACACGCTGATTGATTGCGGCAAACAGCGCCGGATCCGCATCAAACCAATGAAAGTCGCCGTTAAAGACCATCTGCTTATCCGCACCGGCAACGCCGCGCTCTTGCGCGTACATGGCCTCGATTGCATCAAGCGCGTCAATATTGCCGTACAGCCCGCCCACGACATACAGCGTCTGCGCCTTGATTTGCACTTCGCGCGCAAAATCTGTGGGTGAATAGCGGTAGGACAGCGGGCAACTGCGGCCCGGCGCGGCTTGCTGCGCCGAATCAAGCGCCGCGTTCATCTCAAGCTGCCAGCGCGCCGCCGCAACTGGAGCCTTGCCCGGCGGTGCAGCCGTAGCAGTGATCGGCCACGGTGATGCGCGCGCCATCCGTGCTGGTGGCCAGCAGGTCGCGCAGGTGCATGCGCGGCTTGCCTTTCATGCGCAGCGGTAGGCCCAGCATCTGGTTGAAGTCACAGTCATACAGATGCCCCTGCCAGTCCACCGAGATGGTGCTGCGGCACATCACGCCTTCCAGATTCGCGTCTTGATGACTCTCTTGCAGCAGCTTCATGTAGCCGTTGAACTGACCCTTACTCACCAGCATGCTGCCAAAGCGCGCAATCGGCATGTTAGCCAGCACAAAGAGTTGATTGAACTCAATCCCAAAATTGTCCGCAAGCAGCCGCTTGTAGTCCGCTTGCAGTTTGTCTTGCGCGGGTGGCAGCACTGGCCCGAGCGGGTTGTAGACCAGGTTGAGCACGAGCGTGCTGCCTGGCTTGCCATAACCCAGTGCATTCAAGCGCTGCAGGCCGCGGATGCTCTTGTCAAACACGCCTTCACCGCGCTGCTTGTCAACATTGGCCTGCGAGTAACAGGGCAGCGATGCGGTGACTTCCACGCCCTGCTGCGCGAGAAACTCCGCCAGGTCATGCTGGCCGGGCTCTTCAAGAATGGTGAGATTGCAGCGATCAATCACGCGCACGCCCAGTGCGCGTGCCTTTTCAACGAGCATGCGAAAGTGCTGGTTGAGTTCCGGCGCGCCGCCCGTGAGATCAAGCGTTTTGACTTCGCCGGCGCGCAGCACGTCCAGCACCCAGCCGACGTTTTCCAGATCCATCTGCTCGGTGCGATTCGGCCCGGCATTGACATGACAATGCTGGCAAGTCTGATTACAGGTGTAACCCAGATTGATCTGCAGCGTTTCAAGCCGACGGCGTGCGATGGCCGGAAAGTCTGTGTTGATCAGCAGCGGCAAGGTGGCGTGCATGAGAGGGCCTGAGTGAAGAGTTGGTCAGAATATAAACGAGGTTATGCGTTGGTCGCACCAATCAAGGCCGGCCTTACGCACTATCCCGATAGGTAGTCAGGATAAGCTTGCGCTTGGCGACACACACACCGACAACAAATTTCAGGATACGGCATGGCACTCACAAACCCCTCCATCCCCTCTATTGCAATTGGCGTGATTGGCGGCAGCGGCCTGTACCAGATGGACGGCCTGACCGACACGCAGGAGCTTGCCATCGACACGCCATTTGGCAAACCCTCTGATCATCTGGTCGCGGGCAAGCTGGATGGCGCGCCGGTAGTGTTTTTGGCGCGGCATGCGCGCGGTCATAAGCTGCTGCCTTCGGAAATACCGTTTCTGGCAAATATGTGGGCGCTTAAATCGCTCGGCGTGAAGTATCTGCTATCAGTCTCCGCCGTTGGTTCGCTGGCAGAAGACGCTGCGCCGCGCGACTTGGTGCTGCCTGATCAGTTCATCGACATGACGCGGCTGCGTGCCCGCACCTTCTTTGGCAATGGCGTGATCGCACATGCCTCGCTGGCCGACCCGGTGTGCCCCACATTGCGCGCGCTGGTGCACGACACCGCGAAAATAACCGGCTTTGGGCGCGGCAAAGTGATCGACAAGGGCACGTATGTGTGCATTGAAGGCCCGCAGTTTTCCACCCGCGCTGAAAGCCACCTGTACCGCAGCTGGAATGCCAAAGTCATCGGCATGACCAACATGCCTGAGGCACGGCTCGCGCGCGAGGCCGAGATTGCCTACGCCACGCTGGCACTCGTAACCGACTACGACTGCTGGAAAGAACACGAAGCCGATGTCACCGCAGAAATGGCGATTGCCACGATGATGGAAAACGTGGGCAATGCGCAGAACCTGGTGCGCGCCGTGATCAAGCGGCTGCATCAAACACCGCCCGCCTCTGCGGCACATGATGCATTGAAGAGCGCGCTGATCACGCCGGTGGCCGCGATGGATGATGCGGCAAAAGCGCGGCTGGCACCGCTGTTGAAACGCTATTTGTAGACGCTTTAAGGCAATTTAAAGCGCTCTACGCAATATCCATGCGGGTTTTGAAGCATTTTTGCCTCGAGAAGCGCATGGATATTGCGTAGTCTATTTTCTATCTTGCCCGGTGATCGATTCAGCGCGCTTGCGCCTGGGTTGCATAGGCAAGCGCAGCGCGCGCGAGCAAACGTGTTGAGTCCAAAGTGGGCAATGCGGAATTGGCGTCGCTGATGGCGAGCGGAAGTTCTGTGCAGCCAAGCACAACGGCGTCACAGCCGTCGCGCTTGAACTGCTCGATCACTCGCTGAATACTCATGATGGAAGAAGCATTCAGCACGCCGTATACCAACTCATCCATGATGATGCGGCCAAGCGCCTGCCGGTCGGCCGCCGCGGGGCGTTGAAACTCAAGCCCTGCACGCGCCAGCTGCTCCGGATAAACCTCGCTTTCGGTCAACCACAACGTACCGGTGATGCCAATTTTCTTAAAGCCGCGCCGCTTGGCTTCTTCCGCAGCGACCTGCGCAATATGCAGCCACGGCAGCGGCGAGCGCGCTGCCACGTAGTCAAACGCTTGATGGATCGTGTTGTCGGGGCAGATCAGAAACTGCGCGCCAGCGCTCGCCAACTTATGCGCAGACCGCAGCATCAGCTCGCCCACACCACGCATGTCATGCTGCTCAAGGCACTTTACATATTCGCTAAGCGAAGGCGTGTGCATCGACACCTCTGGATGGGCATGTGGCCCCAGGATTTGCGCGCCCTCCATGCAAATCGTCCGGTAGCACAGCGCCGCGCCCTCCGCCGAACAGCCGACAATTCCAATATGCTTGGTCATGGCTAAAAACCTCAAATTGTAGAAGGCTATGCGCAATATCCATGCGCTTTTCCAAGCATTTTAGGCTGAAAAGGCGCATGGATATTGCGTAGCCTATCTACGAACTGCCGTGATTGCGCGCACAGCGAAGCAATCTCAGCGATTAATGTGTTGCACGTGAAGATTGCTTCGCTGTGCTCGCAATGACGACGTGTGGTGATGCGCGCCGAAGCATAAAAAAAGCGCCGCAGGCTTTCACCCGCGGCGCTTTGACTAGAGCCAGCTACAAACTCTACTCAGGCTGCGCTTCGCCTCCTGAGCCAGCCTCGGCCGTTGCTTCACCTTCGCTCACATCAGCCGAATCGCTCGGAGTCACGAAGGCGGCCAGTGCGGCGCGCTCTTCTTCCTCGAGTTTTTCACGCTCTTTGCGGGCGACATGGTAAGCCAGGCCGGTACCGGCGGGAATCAGTCGGCCGACGATGATGTTTTCTTTCAGGCCGCGCAGAATGTCTTTCTTGCCCATGATCGCGGCTTCGGTGAGCACGCGCGTGGTTTCTTGGAAAGACGCTGCGGAGATGAAGGAATCCGTCGACAGCGATGCCTTGGTGATACCGAGCAGGATGTTTTCGTACAGGGCCGGACGCTTGCCTGCGCCGATGACTTTGTCGTTGACATCCAGAATCTCAGAGCGCTCGACCTGCTCGCCCTGGATAAAGTCGGTGTCACCGGGTTCGGTCACTTGCACGCGGCGTAGCATTTGGCGCACGATCACTTCGATGTGCTTGTCGTTGATCTTCACGCCTTGCAAGCGGTACACGTCTTGCACTTCGTCAACGATGTAGCGCGCGAGTGATTCGATACCCAGCAGGCGCAGAATGTCTTGCGGGTCGGCGGCGCCGTCCACAATCAACTCGCCCTTGTTGACCACCTGGCCTTCGTGCACCAGCACGTTCTTGTCTTTGGGGATCAAGAACTCGTGCGCGTTGCCATCCAGATCGGTGATCACCAGGCGCTGCTTGCCCTTGGTTTCTTTACCAAAGGTCACGGTACCGGTCACCTCGGCCAGCATGCCGGCGTCTTTCGGTGAACGTGCCTCAAACAGCTCGGCCACCCGCGGCAGACCGCCGGTAATGTCGCGTGTCTTTTGGCTTTCGGTCGGGATCTTGGCCAGGAATTCACCCGGCTTGATGTCTTGACCGTCTTTCACCGTGATCAGCGCGCCGACCGGGAAGCTCACCGTCACCGGATGATCCGTGCCTGCCAGCGTGACTTCTTTGCCCACACCGTCCAGCAACTTGATTTGCGGACGCACCGCCTTTGCAGAGCCACGGCGCTTGGCATCGATCACCACCAGCGTAGACAGACCGGTCACTTCATCGATCTGCTTGGCCACGGTCACGCCTTCTTCGACGTGCTCGAACTTGGCGCGGCCAGCGTACTCGGTAATGATCGGACGCGTCAGCGGATCCCAGGTGCCCAGCTTGGTGCCGGCGGCAATCTTGTCGCCGTCTTTGACCAGCAGTGTGGCACCATAAGGGATCTTGTGGCGCTCGCGCTCGCGGCCATTGTCGTCGGTGATCATCACCTCGCCGGAGCGGCCGATCACGATCAGCTCGCCCTTGGCGTTGGTCACGTAACGCATGGTGGCGGTAAAGCGCACCACACCCGCGCTCTTGGCTTCCACGCTGGAAGCCATGGCGGCACGCGATGCCGCACCACCGATGTGGAAGGTACGCATCGTCAACTGCGTGCCTGGTTCACCGATGGATTGCGCCGCGATCACGCCCACAGCTTCGCCGGAGTTGACCATTGCGCCGCGGCCCAGGTCGCGGCCGTAGCACTTGGCGCACAGACCGTAGCGCGTTTCGCAGGTGAGCGGCGTGCGCACTTTCACTTCATCAATGCCCAGCGCTTCGATGCGTTCAACCGCATCTTCGTCCAGCAGCGTGCCGTTTTCATACAGCACATTGCCGTTCTCAGGGTTCATTACATCGCCCTGCGTAACGCGGCCCAGAATGCGATCTTTGAGCGCTTCAATCACTTCACCGCCTTCAACCAGCGCTTTCATTGCCACGCCGTTGTGGGTACCGCAATCGTCCTCAGTCACAACCAGATCTTGCGTCACATCGACCAGGCGGCGCGTCAGGTAGCCGGAGTTGGCGGTTTTCAGCGCCGTATCCGCCAGGCCTTTACGTGCGCCGTGGGTGGAGATGAAGTACTGCAACACGTTCAGACCTTCGCGGAAGTTCGCGGTGATCGGCGTTTCAATGATTGAGCCGTCCGGCTTGGCCATCAGGCCGCGCATACCGGCAAGCTGGCGAATCTGCGCGGCAGAGCCGCGCGCGCCAGAGTCGGCCATCATGTAGATGGAGTTGAATGACTCTTGCTTGACGGTATTGCCGTGGCGATCAACTACGTCTTCTTGCGCGAGCGAGTCCATCATCGCCTTGCCGACTTGATCGCCGGCACGGCCCCAGATGTCCACCACTTTGTTGTAACGCTCGCCGGCTGTCACAAGACCGGAGGTGTATTGCTGATCAATCTCTTTGACTTCCTTAGCGGCGCCGGACACGAGTCCCACTTTGGCGGCGGGAATCACCATGTCATTCATGGCAATCGAGATACCTGCGCGGGTGGCCAGCTTGAAGCCGTTTTGCATCAGGTTGTCGGCCAGGATCACCGTTTCACGCAGACCGCATTTGCGGAACGACGCGTTGATCAGCTTGCTGATTTCTTTTTTCTTCAGCGCCTTGTTGATGTACTCAAACGGCAGGCCCGGCGGCAGAATTTCAGACAGCAGCGCGCGGCCGACCGTGGTTTCCACACGGCGCAGCTTGGGCGTTTTCTCGCCCGTGGCTTTGTCCACCATGACTTCTTTGATCCGCACGGTCACGCGGCTGGTCAGGTCAACTTCACCCAAGTCCCAGGCACGGCGTACTTCGGTCGTATCGGCGAAGAACATGCCTTCGCCTTTGCCGTTGGTGCGGGCGCGGGTGGTGTAGTACAGGCCCAGCACGATGTCTTGCGAAGGCACGATCGACGGTTCGCCAGAGGCCGGGAAAATCACGTTGTTGGAGGCCAGCATCAGCGTGCGGGCTTCCATCTGCGCTTCCAGGCTCAGCGGTACGTGTACGGCCATCTGGTCGCCGTCAAAGTCGGCGTTGAACGCGGCGCACACGAGCGGATGCAGCTGAATCGCCTTACCTTCCACCAGAGTCGGTTCAAACGCTTGAATGCCCAGGCGGTGCAACGTTGGCGCGCGGTTCAGCAGCACCGGATGTTCGCGGATCACTTCTTCAAGAATGTCCCACACGATGGGTTCTTGATTCTCGACAATCTTCTTGGCCGCCTTGATGGTGGTGGCCATGCCCATGGTTTCCAGGCGATTGAAGATGAAGGGCTTGAACAGCTCCAGCGCCATCAGCTTGGGCAGGCCGCATTGATGCAGCTTGAGCGTAGGACCCACCACAATGACCGAGCGGCCCGAGTAGTCTACGCGCTTGCCCAGCAGGTTCTGGCGGAAACGGCCGCCCTTGCCTTTAATCATGTCCGCGAGCGACTTGAGCGCACGCTTGTTGGCACCCGTCATTGCTTTACCGCGGCGACCGTTATCCAGCAAGCTGTCCACCGATTCTTGCAGCATGCGTTTTTCATTGCGCACAATGATCTCTGGCGCTTTGAGTTCGAGCAGACGCTTCAAGCGGTTGTTGCGGTTGATCACGCGGCGGTACAGATCGTTCAGATCAGACGTGGCAAACCGGCCACCGTCCAGCGGCACGAGCGGGCGCAGCTCAGGCGGCAGCACCGGCAATACTTCCAGCACCATCCAGTCGGGCTTGATGCCGGACTTCTGGAATGCCTCAAGCACCTTCAAGCGCTTGGCAATCTTTTTGATCTTGGCTTCTGAAGATGTTGCAGCCAGGTCTTGGCGCAGCATTTCAATATCGCGATCAATATGGATTGAGCGCAGCAGATCCTGCACGCCTTCAGCGCCCATCTTGGCGACGAACTCGTCACCGTACTCTTCGACCTTGGAGAGATAATCTTCCTCGGTCATGATTTGGCAACGCTTGAGCGGCGTCATGCCAGGGTCGACCACGACAAACGCTTCAAAATACAGCACGCGCTCGATGTCGCGCAGCGTCATATCCAGCACCATGCCCAGCCGTGAAGGCAGGGATTTCAGGAACCAGATGTGCGCGGTCGGGCAGGCAAGCTCAATATGGCCCATGCGCTCGCGACGCACTTTGGCCAGCGTGACTTCAACGCCGCACTTTTCGCAAATCACGCCGCGATGCTTCAGGCGCTTGTACTTGCCGCACAGGCACTCGTAGTCTTTGATCGGGCCAAAAATCTTGGCGCAGAACAGACCATCGCGCTCTGGCTTGAAGGTACGGTAGTTGATGGTCTCCGGCTTTTTGACTTCGCCATAAGACCAGGAACGGATTTTTTCCGGCGACGCGATGCCGATCTTGATGGCATCAAACTGCTCGTCGGCCTGAACTTGCTTGAATAGATCGAGTAGGGCTTTCATCTTTCACTCCACTCCGAATTAAGAACGCTCGAGATCGATGTCGATCCCGAGTGAACGGATTTCTTTGACCAGCACGTTAAAGGATTCCGGCATGCCGGCATCGATCACGTGATCGCCCTTGACGATGTTCTCGTAGACCTTGGTACGGCCATTGACGTCATCGGACTTGACGGTGAGCATTTCCTGCAGCACGTACGACGCGCCGTAGGCCTCCAGCGCCCAGACCTCCATCTCGCCGAAGCGCTGGCCACCAAACTGCGCCTTGCCGCCCAGCGGTTGCTGTGTCACCAGCGAATACGGGCCGGTTGAGCGCGCGTGCATCTTGTCATCGACCAAATGGTGCAGCTTCAGGATGTGCATGTAGCCCACAGTGACCGGGCGCTCAAATGCATCGCCGGTGCGGCCATCAAACAGTTTGACCTGCGTTTTGGCCGGGGTCATATGCAACGTTTGCGCGTACGAATCCGGGTAGGCGATATCGAGCATGGCCTTGATGTCCTGCTCAGACGCGCCGTCGAACACCGGTGTGGCAATCGGCACGCCCTTGACCAGCTCTTTGGCCATGTGCATCAGTTCGTTGTCATCGAACGACTTGATGTCCTCGTTTTTGCCGCGCGCGTTGTACACCTGGTCAACAAACTTGCGCACTTCAGCCACGCCGGCCTGTGCTTGCAGCAAGTCGCCGATGCGCTGGCCCATGCCTTTGGCGGCCCAGCCCAGATGAACTTCCAGCACCTGGCCCACGTTCATGCGTGAAGGTACGCCCAGCGGATTGAGCACGATATCTACCGGACGGCCATCAGCCATGTACGGCATATCTTCCACCGGAACGATCTTGGATACAACGCCCTTGTTACCGTGGCGGCCGGCCATCTTGTCGCCGGGCTGCAGGCGACGTTTGACAGCCAAGTAAACCTTGACCATCTTCAGCACGCCTGGGGGCAGCTCGTCGCCTTGCGTGAGCTTCTTGCGCTTTTCTTCAAATGCCAAGTCAAACGCGTGGCGCTTTTGCTCCAGCGATTCTTTGGCCGCTTCAAGCGTGCCGGCAGACTCTTCGTCTTCCAGACGAATATCAAACCAGTGATATTTGTCCAGATCGGCCAAATAGTCTTTGGTGATCTTGGTGCCCTTGGCGAGCTTCTTCGGGCCGCCCGTAGCAACCTTGCCGGCCATCATTTTTTCCAGACGGGCAAAGGTATCGCCTTCCACAATACGCAGCTGGTCGTTCAAGTCCAGACGGAAGCGCTTGAGCTCGTCATCAATGATGCTTTGCGCACGCTTGTCGCGCTGGATACCTTCGCGCGTGAACACTTGCACGTCGATCACCGTACCGCTCATGCCGGAGGGCACACGCAGGCTGGTGTCTTTCACATCGCTGGCTTTTTCACCAAAGATGGCGCGCAGCAGTTTTTCTTCCGGCGTGAGCTGGGTCTCACCCTTGGGCGTCACTTTGCCCACCAAGGTATCGCCCGCGTTCACTTCCGCGCCGATATACACAATGCCGGACTCGTCCAGACGGCCGAGCTGCGCTTCAGATAGATTGCTGATGTCGCGCGTGATCTCTTCCGGTCCGAGCTTGGTGTCGCGCGCGACAACGTTCAACTCTTCGATATGGATGGAGGTGAAGCGGTCATCGGCAACCACTTTCTCGGAGATCAAAATCGAGTCTTCGAAGTTGTAGCCGTTCCAGGGCATGAACGCGATCATCATGTTCTGGCCGAGCGCAAGCTCGCCCAGATCGGTGGAAGCACCGTCGGCAATCACATCACCGCGCGCAATCTTATCGCCCTTCTTAACGATGGGGCGCTGCGTAATGTTGGTGTTCTGATTAGAACGGGTGAATTTGATGAGGTTGTAGATATCCACACCGACTTCACCGGCAGCTGCCTCGTTGTCGTTCACGCGCACCACAATGCGGTTTGCGTCCACGTAGTCAACCAAGCCGCCGCGCAGCGCTTGCACCGTGGTACCGGAGTCGACAGCAACGGTACGCTCAATACCAGTGCCTGCCAGCGGTTTTTCAGGGCGCAAGCACGGAACTGCTTGGCGCTGCATGTTGGCGCCCATCAACGCGCGGTTGGCGTCGTCATGTTCCAGGAATGGAATCAGCGATGCAGCCACTGACACGATCTGACCCGGGGCAATGTCCATGTACTGCACACGGTCAGGCGACACCAAGCGCGATTCACGCTCTGCACCTTCGCGCGCAGCCACCAGTTCATCGGTCAGGCGGCCGCTTGCATCCAGCGCGGCATTGGCCTGGGCGATACAGTACTTGCTCTCTTCAATCGCAGACAGGTAATCCACCTGCGCAGTGATCTTGCCGTCCACCACTTTGCGGTAAGGCGTTTCAAGAAAACCGTATTCATTGAGCTGTGCGTACAGCGCCATGGAGTTGATCAGGCCGATGTTCGGGCCTTCCGGCGTCTCAATCGGGCAGACGCGGCCATAGTGCGTCACATGCACGTCGCGCACTTCAAAGCCGGCACGCTCGCGGGTCAAACCGCCCGGGCCAAGAGCGGAAACGCGGCGCTTATGCGTGATCTCTGACAGCGGGTTAGTCTGGTCCATAAACTGCGACAGCTGGCTGGAACCAAAGAACTCCTTGATTGCAGCGCTGATCGGCTTGCTGTTGATCAGGTCGTGCGGCATGAGGTTTTCGCTCTCTGCCTGGCCCAAACGCTCCTTCACGGCGCGCTCAACACGTACCAGGCCGGCACGGAACTGGTTTTCAGCCAGCTCACCCACGCAGCGCACGCGGCGATTGCCCAGGTGGTCAATATCATCCACTTCGCCACGGCCATTGCGCAGCTCAACCAGCAGCTTGATCGTGTCGAGAATGTCTTCATGCGTCAGCACCATCGGGCCTTCAGCGCCGTCACGGTTCAAACGTGCGTTGACCTTCATGCGGCCAACCTTGGAAAGGTCGTAGCTGTCTTCGTTGAAGAACAAACGCGCGAACAGGCCTTGCACCGCATCTTCAGTCGGCGGCTCGCCGGGGCGCATCATGCGGTAGATCGCGACGCGCGCGGTCAATTCGTCCGCGGTTTCGTCCATGCGCAGCGTCTGGCTGATGTAGGGGCCTTGATCCAGATCGTTGGTGTAGATGGTGCGGAACTCAGTAATGCCGGCGCTGCGCATATTGGCGAGCACGCCTTCAGTCACTTCATCGTTGGCGTTGGCTACGATTTCGCCGGTTTCGGCGTTCACGAGATTGGTGGCCAGCACGCGGCCGAGGAGATAGTCCTCTGGCACGCTCATGCGGTTAATGCCGGCGTTCTCCAGATCGCGGATGTTCTTGGCGTTGATACGCTTGTCTTTGGCAACGATCACGTTGCCGTTCTTGTCGGCAATATCAAAGCGTGCAACTTCGCCTTTCAGGCGTTCGGCAACGACTTCCATCATGGCGCCGTCAGCCATCAACTGGAAATTGTCGAACTTGAAGAAGTGCGCCAGGATCGTTTCCGGCGTCATGCCGATGGCCTTCATCAGGATCGTCGCAGGCATCTTGCGGCGGCGGTCCACGCGGAAGTACAGAATGTCTTTCGGGTCAAACTCAAAGTCCAGCCACGAGCCGCGGTAGGGAATCACACGGGCGCTGAACAGCAGCTTGCCGGAGCTATGTGTTTTGCCACGGTCATGCTCAAAGAACACGCCAGGTGAGCGATGTAGCTGGCTGACAATCACGCGCTCGGTGCCGTTGATCACGAACGAGCCGGTCGTGGTCATGAGCGGAATCTCGCCCATGTAGACCTCTTGCTCCTTCATTTCCTTGACCGTGGGCTTGGATGCCTCGCGGTCAAGAATCACCAGGCGCACCTTGGCGCGCAGCGGCGAGGCATAAGTCAAGCCGCGCTGCTGGCATTCTTTCACGTCGAACACCGGCGTGCCGAGTTGAAAGCTCACAAACTCCAGGCGCGCGAACTGATTGTGCGAAACAATCGGAAAGATCGCGCTAAATGCAGCCTGCAGGCCTTCTGGCTTGCGCTTCATCGGCGCAGTATCCGCCTGCAAAAAGTCTGCGTACGACTTGATCTGGGTGGACAGCAAGAATGGCACCGCGTGTGTCGTCACGCGCTTACCAAAACTCTTGCGAATCCGCATTTTTTCGGTGAACGAATAGGTCATGGTCATCCGATCAGGGTGAGGAAAGGGAAATCTCTTGCCGACTGATCACAGCGCCAAGATAGGCGCCGTGTTGAGCTTGGCGGCGCGCCGCTACGCGCCACTGGCGGACAACCTTGCACGCATTGCACGCGCAAGAGTTCGGCCAAACCTGGCTCTCTGCAATCGTTTCAGAGAACACGGGAAAACAGTCTTAGTGGGCTGTTTTCCGGTATTCCCTAAAGGGATACCGTTTTCGGATGCGAGGGCTGTAGCGAGCGCCGCAAGGTTGCATCGAGGAGCGGAACCGTACAAGTAGTACGGTGAGCACCGCAGGTGCAAGATTGCGGCGCGCAGTAAGCCCGCGCGCCGAAAATTATTTGAGGTCGGCTTTGGCGCCAGCTTCCACCAGCTTCTTCTGAGCGGCTTCTGCGTCTGCCTTGGACACGCCTTCTTTCACTGCCTTGGGTGCGCCATCCACCAGGTCTTTGGCTTCTTTCAAGCCCAGACCGGTGATCTCGCGCACTGCCTTAATCACGCCAACCTTGTTTGCGCCAGCTTCCATCAGCATGACGGTGAACTCGGTCTTCTCTTCAGCTGCAGCAGCTGCGCCGCCACCGCCACCACCGGCTGCCGGAGCAGCCATTGCCGCGGCGGACACGCCAAACTTCTCTTCAATGGCCTTGACCAGGTCATTGAGTTCCATGACTGACATGCTGTCCAGCGATGCCAGGAATGCGTCTTTATCGAATGCCATGATGTATTTCCTAAATGTTCAATATGTTTGATGTGCAGGGCTGGGATTAAGCCGCTGCGGGTTCGGATTTTTTCTCGGCAACAGCGGCCAGCACGCGCGCCATGCGCGACACGGGCGACTGCAACAAACCGCAGATCTGGGCCAGCAGCACTTCGCGGCTTGGAACGGACGCCAGCGCGGCAACGCCCGCTTTGTCCAATGCCTTGCCGTTGTATGCGCCGACTTTGATCACCAGCTTGTCGTTGCCTTTGGCAAAGTCATTGACGACTTTGGCCGCGGCAACTGCGTCTTCAGAGAAACCATAGATCAGCGGACCTGCCATGTGCTCAGACACCACCTCAAACGAGGTGCCGGCCACGGCGCGCTTTGCGAGTGTGTTTTTCAACACGCGCAAGTACACGCCTTTGGCACGCGCCGATGAGCGCAGCTTGGTCAGATCTGCAACCGTGGTACCCCGATATTCGGCCAGCACTAGCGTTTGGGCCTTTGCCACTTGCGCGGCAACTTCCGAAACGACGGCGGCCTTTTCGGACCGATTCAGACTCAAGATACTTCTCCTAAAAATGTGAACGGCTCGCGCAGTTCACGCCGGGTTCAGCGACCTGTTGCTTTAGGAAAAACAATTGGCCGATTACTCAGCCGTTCATCAAACCTGTGCAGCGGGACCGCCATCTGCGTTGGCTTTGACCGGTATTGCTGGTCTCGATTAAGTGAACCTACGTTCACACCAACGGTCTTGGATAGCCCGGCAGCTTTACGCCGCCGGCCCACCAAATTTCTTCAAAACTTACGCTGCCTGCTGCCCAGTCACGGACGTCATGTCCACGCGTACGCCCACGCCCATGGTGGACGATACGGCGAGCTTGCGCAGGTACACGCCCTTGCTCGAAGCAGGCTTGGATTTGTTCAGCGCCTCAATCAATGCAGTCAGATTGCTCTTGAGCGCATCTACTTCAAACGATGCGCGGCCAATCGTGGCGTGCACAATGCCGGCTTTGTCGGTGCGGTACTGCACTTGACCGGCCTTGGCATTTTTCACCGCACCAGCCACATCAGGCGTGACCGTGCCAACCTTGGGGTTAGGCATTAGGCCGCGCGGGCCAAGCACTTGACCCAGCGTACCGACGATGCGCATGGTGTCTGGCGATGCAATCACCACGTCAAAGTCCATTTTGCCGGCTTTGATTTCAGCGGCCAGATCGTCCATACCGACGATGTCTGCACCTGCAGCTTTAGCTTCCTCAGCTTTGGCACCCTGCGCGAATACGGCTACGCGCTTGGTCTTGCCGGTGCCAGCAGGCATCACAACCGCGCCGCGCACAACCTGGTCGGACTTCTTGGCGTCCACACCCAGCTGCACGGCGACGTCGATTGATTCATTGAACTTGGCCTTGGCGCACTCTTTTACGAGCGCAATGGCTGCGTCAACTGCGTAGGTTTTTGCGGGATCAACTTTGGCGTTGATCGCCTTCATGCGTTTGGTTTCTTTTGCCATGATCAGACTCCCTCTACCGTAATGCCCATCGAACGCGCGCTGCCTGCAATGGTGCGCACTGCTGCGTCCATGTCGGCGGCGGTGAGATCCGGCATCTTGGTTTTGGCGATTTCTTCAGCCTGCGCGCGCGTGATCTTGCCGACTTTGTCGGTATGCGGCTTGGCAGAACCTTTGTCGATCTTGGCTGCCTTCTTGATGAGAATGGTCGCCGGAGGCGTTTTCATCACGAAGGTAAAGCTCTTGTCCGCAAAAGCGGTAATCACC
This sequence comes from Burkholderiaceae bacterium, assembly GCA_051649325.1. Lineage (GTDB taxonomy): Bacteria > Pseudomonadota > Gammaproteobacteria > Burkholderiales > Burkholderiaceae_C > JBJOQV01. The sequence goes on from JBOFGW010000204.1 coordinate 16,694, forward strand.
ACGGGAATTGGCAGGCCCGGCTCGACACCCTGAGTTTGGGCGTTGAAGGCCTTGCAGAATTCCATGATGTTCAGGCCGCGCTGACCGAGCGCGGGGCCGATGGGGGGCGAAGGATTGGCCTTGCCCGCCGGTACTTGCAGCTTGATGTAGCCGACGACTTTCTTTGCCATTTGGCAGTTTCCTTTAAATGAGTACTAGCGCGGGTTCGAACACTATCTACTGCCGCTCCTCGTGCGAATGACTTGTGTTGCCGCGCCCATCCGCTTGACGCTTGAAAATCTTGGTGCGGTCAGGCCTTTTCGACCTGGCCAAACTCCATCTCCACTGAGGTTGCCCGGCCAAAAATCGTGACCGACACACGCAGCTTGTTTTTTTCGTAGTTCACTTCTTCAACGCTGCCGTTGAAGTCGGTAAACGGGCCTTCTTTGACGCGCACCAGCTCGCCCACTTCAAACAGCACCTTCGGCCGCGGCTTCTCAGCGCCCTCGACCATCTGGTCCATGATCTTTTGCACTTCTTTTTCCGAGATCGGGGTGGGCCGGTTGGCCTTGCCGCCGATAAAACCGGTCACTTTGCTGGTGTTTTTCACCAAGTGCCAGGTGTCATCGGTCATTTCCATCTCGACCAGCACGTAGCCGGGATAAAAGCGCCGCTCGGCCACGCGCTTTTGGCCGTTCTTAATTTCCACCACTTCTTCAGACGGGACCAAAATCTTGCCAAATTGCGCTTGCATGCCTGAACGTTCAATACGCTCTTGCAGCGCGCGCATCACGCTCTTTTCCATGCCGGAATAGGCGTGCACCACATACCAGCGCTTGCCGCTGATCGGCGGCACTACTGCAGCGACCGCGTCTGTGTTTTTTGCCGATTCCATTTATTTCTTCCAACCCAGGAACAGGTCATACAGCACCCACTCCACGGTTTTGTCGGTGGCCCACAAAAAGATGGCCATCACCACGGTGAATGCAAACACAATTGCGGTGGTCTGCAAGGTTTCTTTGCGCGTGGGCCACACCACGCGGCGCGTTTCAGCGTAGGAATCACGCGCAAACGAAATGAAGGCACGCCCCGGCGCAGAAAACCACGCGATCACCAGGCCGGCGATCAACCCGCCCAGCAAAATCAGTACGCGAACGACGGTAGGCTGCTCTGAGAAAAATGAAAAGCCAATCACGCCGCCCGCAGCCACAGCGGCCGCCACAGCGACGATGATCCACTGTGCGGGCGAAATACTTTGTTCTGCGGCTTGGTTAGACATCACTTACTTTCTTCAACACTGCAAACACGGACATGTATCTGGCAGGGGCGGAGGGAATCGAACCCCCAGCCTACGGTTTTGGAGACCGTCGCTCTGCCAATTGAGCTACGCCCCTAATGGCATACGCTCAAAAGTAAAAACCCACTTTTGAGCGGTTTATTTAGGTTTTGATCGATGGCGAAGCCATACGATCAAAACAAATCAAAAACCACTAAAAATCACTAAATTTCAAACTGCTCTACGCACTATCCATGCGGATCTTGAGGCACTTTTGCCCGGAAAGGCGCATGGATTGTGCGTATCGTGCTTCTGTATAGCTTCTAGGCGCTGCGCTGCCTTACTCCATGATCTTGGCTACCACGCCCGAGCCCACTGTGCGGCCGCCTTCGCGGATCGCAAAGCGCAGGCCTTCTTCCATCGCGATGGGGGCGATCAGCTTCACCGTGATCTGCACGTTGTCGCCCGGCATCA
>JBOFGW010000205.1:0-2877 GCA_051649325.1 Burkholderiaceae bacterium
TCTTTTTCAGGTTTTTGGGTGCTGGCGGACTCTTCCTGCGGCGTTTTGGTGATGCCGTGGCTGATGAAATTCACGACGTCCAGCCGGGTAATGCCTTGCTGATGCAGGAAATAAACCGCGTGCGAGTCTTTTTCACCGAAGATTGCGACCAGCACGTTGGCGCCGGTGACTTCTTTCTTGCCGCTGCCGGTCGACTGCACGTGCATGATGGCGCGCTGGATCACGCGCTGAAAGCCCAAGGTAGGCTGCGTGTCGGCCTCGTCGGTACCGGGAATGACCGGCGTGTTGTCTTTGATGAAGTTGGTCAGCTGCTTGCGGATATCTTCGATATTCGCGGCGCAGGCCTTCAACACATCGGAAGCAGAGGGGTTATCGAGCAGCGCGAGCAGCAGATGCTCGACCGTGATGAATTCGTGCCGGGCCGCGCGCGCATCGACAAAAGCGGCATGCAGACTGACTTCAAGTTCCTGCGCAATCATTGCGGCTCCTTGCGCCGTTGAAAACTGGCAATTGGGGTTGGACTCAGAAACATCAACTTGTTTCCCCCGAACTACCCTAAATCTCTTCCATGGCGCATTGCAAGGGGTGCTGATGCTGCTTGGCGAAGTCCGCGACCTGATCGACTTTGCTCGCTGCGACATCCTTGGGATACACCCCGCAAATGCCGCGACCCTCACGATGTACTTTTAGCATGATTTGCGTCGCCTGCTCGCGACTCTTTCCAAAAAACTTTTGCAAAACACCAACAACAAATTCCATCGGGGTGTAGTCGTCGTTCAGCATTACGACTTGATACATCGGCGGCGGTTTGACGCGCTCGACCTGACGTTCGAGAACAACGTCGCCGCCGGGGGCTTGCGGATCTGGGGGAGGGACGCTCATCGTGAGGTGAAAAGTTCGCATGGGCGCATTTTGGCTTTAGTTTACGCGCAAGGAATATGCCGTCATGAAAGCACGCTCGCGCGCGGCTTGACGCGCGCGCCGGCTTGTAAAAAAATCAGTGGTGACGTTTTGTGAATTTCGCAAACAGTCATAGTTCACACAGAGCGTGCTGGAATCCAACGGCCAGCGGGGGGAGTTTCTAAATAGCACGCCGCCTAGATGTCGCAGTTGAGTTGTTCCGGTTTTTGCCACAAGCCAGCCGTAACGTCACTGCCGCGCAGCCACCTAAGCGCTGCGTATGCACCTAACAGGCGGCTGGCGATCGCTTCCTCCCTTAGAACGCGCAATTGGGAGAAAAGTTGATGGCTACAGGTACAGTGAAATGGTTTAACGACGCCAAGGGGTTCGGCTTTATTACACCGGATGAAGGGGGCGAAGATGTTTTCGCGCACTTTTCCGCGATTCAAATGGCGGGCTTCAAAAGCTTGAAAGAGGGCCAGAAAGTGGTCTTCGAGATCAATCAAGGCCCTAAGGGCAAGCAGGCATCCAACATCACCGCTGCGGCCTGACCGGCGCCGCACTTTTCGTCAGCACATCGGCACCTTGAATCGCACCCGAGCGGTGCAGTTTGAGGTGTCTTTGTGTGCGCACTCGCGCCAAGTTCGCGCGCGATAACGCGAACAACTGCGTTATTTCCTTACGTAATTTCCCTGACACCTTCGTCAACGGGTTCGCATCGGCAGCCGTTACGCGCTTTGGCCTGTAATTCGAGGGAATTCGGCTTGGCTTTGCGCCAGCGCCGAAAACAGGCCTTTAACAACACTTCAATTGAGGAAATGACATGTCCAAACTGATCGCCGGTCTCGTGGCCGCTTTGTTCGCCGCATCCGCATTCGCCCAAGCCGCTCCGGCTGCCCCGGCAACGCCGGCTGCACCGGCCAAGCCTGCGGCTGCTGCAACGCCTGCCGCGCCCGCCGCTGCTCCGGCTGCCGAAGCAAAAATGGAAAAGAAGGCCAAGAAAGTGAAGGCCTCCAAGAAAGCCAAGAAAGCAGAAGCTGCTGCAGCCAAGTAATTTGGCCGCGTGATTGGAAAAAGAGCGGGCGCGTCCCGCTCTTTTTTGTTTTGTAGACTTGCTCACGTGGCGCTGCCAACGGTTTGCGCGTGCCGTTCGTTGAGGGCTTATGAATTCATTGCTCGCCAAGCTCGTTTTTCTCGCCAGTGCCTTTTGGGCATGCGCGGCGCACGCGCAGGAAATGCCGCGCGTCCAGCTCAGCGCCGGCATTCACCTGATCAAAGCCGAAGTCGCCGCGAATGACGCGGACCGCCAGCGCGGCCTGATGTTTCGCGAAAAGCTGGCCGAGAGCGAAGGCATGCTGTTCATCTTTGAGCAGTATGCGCAGCACTGCATGTGGATGAAAAACACGCCCTTGCCGCTTTCCGTCGCGTTCATCGACGACCAGGGCGTGATCGTGAATATCGAAGACATGAAGCCCCAAGCACTGGACAGCCATTGCGCGAAAAAGCCGGCCGTGTTCGCGCTGGAGATGAACCAAGGCTGGTTCAAGCGGCGCGGCATCAAGCCGGGCATGAAGATCGGCGGCGTTGCGGAGCTGATTAAGCCGCGTAAATAATCCGCGCGGCATTCGGCCGGATCGATTCGGCCAAATCTCCACACGGACGATTGCTCATATCCGTATATTCCATGCGCCTTCGCAAGGTATTTGCCTGAAAAAGCGCATGAATATTGATCGCTAGGCTGATTGCCTTGCGAAGGCGCATGAAATAAGCGGATACAGGGCATCGGTTTGCGCTTAAAACGACCTTTCCAGCCGCCCCATCTCGCCACGCGCGAAGCGCGCCGCAAACTGCGCGACATCGTGTGCGTCGTTGCCGATGAACGGCCCTTTCGGAAAAATCGGTTCGCCGATCGGCTTGCCGCTGAACAGTACGCCGCGTGCGCCAGACGGGCCGGCCGCTAGATGAACGCCGCCGGCT
>JBOFGW010000206.1:0-7904 GCA_051649325.1 Burkholderiaceae bacterium
CCAGCGTGGAATGAATGCCCACCTCCGCGCAGGCCTTGATCTTGTTGCGCACATACACGGCAGATGCGGGGTCATCACCCACAAGAATCACCGCCAGCCCAGGTGTTTTTCCTTTGGCCACCAACGCGGCGACGCGCTGCTTGACTTGCTGGAGATGTTGCGCGGCAATTGCTTTGCCGTCGATTAATGTAGCCATGAGCTGCGAAAGCGCCAGAAGTGGACAATTTGGGAAGTTTACCCGGCGCGCACGGCAAAAGAAAGGTGCTTAAAAAGCGTTTACGCAATATCCATGCGGATTTTAGAGCATTTTTGCCTGAAAAGGCGCATGAATATTGCGTACTGCCCTTTTAGTTACTTCGAAAGAACAACTCGCATCAATTCCGCCACTGTATTCACGTTCAGCTTGGTCATGATGGAGGCACGATGAGCTTCTACCGTTTTGATAGAGATCGATAGATCATGTGCGATTTGCTTGTTCAGCCGCCCGGCCATGATGCGTTCAAGCACTTGGCGCTCGCGCTGCGTCAAGCGTGACACCAGCGCTTCATTGCGGGCCTTGAGCGTGGCTTCGTCGCGACTGGCGCGCGCGAGTTCTGCCATTTTGCCTACCAGGTCGCGCAGCAGCGCTTCGTTAAAGGGCTTTTCAATGAAGTCTGCGGCACCCAGCTTCATGGCTTTCACCGCCATTGGCACATCGCCATGGCCGGTGATAAAGATGATGGGCAGCAGGCTGCCGCGCTGATGCAGCACTTCCTGCAGTTCTAGCCCGGTCATGCCGGGCATGCGGATATCCAGAATCAACACGCCGACGGCGTGCGGGTCGTACCGCTCCAGAAACGCTTCCGCGGTTGCATAGCCGGTGACGCGGTAACCGCTGGCTTCCAGCAGCCAGGCCAGGGAATCACGAACCGCGTCGTCATCGTCAACAACGTATACCAGTGCAGGAGATTGAGTCATGTTGTTATGTGTAGGATGGTTGGGTGGTTAACAGGGATGTGGCGTCAGCCGCGGCGCCACGCGGAAGTGAAAAGCGAAACACAGTGCCTGCGCCGGGGTTATCTTCCACGCTCAAGCGGCCGTGATGGAACTCTATGATCGTTCTGCAAATATTCAAGCCCATGCCCATGCCATCTTGCTTGGTGGAAAAAAACGGCTCAAACAGCTTGGCTTTCATCGCCGCGGGCACGCCATGGCCACGGTCGGCAACATAAAACTCTACCTCAGAACCGCGGTCTTCGACACTAAGGGTTAACTGCCTCTGCGCCTCAGGGATATCACGCATGGCATCAATGCCGTTTTTCAGCAGATTCAGCAGCACCTGCTCGATCAGGATTGCGTCCACAAAAATCGGTTCGATGCGCTCGGGCAAATGGGTGTGTACCGCCACGCTGCGGCGCTTGGCTTCGATTTCAGCAAAGCCCACCGCGTCCTCCACAATGGCGCGTACATCGGCCAGGGTGCGGTTGGGTTCGCTGCGCTTTACAAACTCGCGGATGCGCCGGATGATCGCGCCGGCGCGCTGGGCCTGCTCGCTGGTTTTTTCAAGCGCCGGCAAAATCACTTCGGGTGATGCGTTACCGCTCTTGACCCGTGCAACCGTGCCCATGCTGTAGTTAGCAATCGCGGTCAGGGGCTGGTTCAGCTCGTGCGCCAGCGATGAAGCCATTTCGCCCATAGTGATCAGGCGGCTGGTGAGCTGCACTTTTTCCTGCTGACTGCGGCTCATTTCTTCTGCCAGGTGGCGCGCGGTCACGTCGGTGGCCACTTGCATGCGCGCAGTGCGGCCATCGACCCACTCAATCCAGCGCTCGCGCACTTCAAACCAGGCTTCGCCAGGGGCGTAGTACACCGCGGCTGCATGCGTCGTATCTGCCAGCGAGTCTTGGCTCAGTTGCCGGTGCGCATCGGCGCGCGGCCCAAACAGTTCGATATAGGTGCGGTTGGCAAACAGCAGCTCATCCACCGTGCTATTGCCCACAGCTTCCATGGAGCGCACCGACACGGCTGAATCCAGCTGCTCCAGCACGGCGGTAAAGCGCTTGTGCGCAGCGGCCAGTTCTTCACGGGCGCGCTTGGGCTCGGTGATGTCCGTCATGGACGTGAGCCAGCCGGTTTGCACGTTATTCTCATCCACCAGCGGCGATACATACATGCGTACAAACAGGCGCGAGCCATCGGGCCGTATCACCTCGGTTTCCAGGCCCTGGGAGGGCGCTTCACCGCGCAAAATCGTATCCAGATGGCGCTGTGCCTGCTGCACTTGTTCGGGCGGCCAATACGCAAACGGCGCGGTTTTGCCGAGCAAGTCCGCCTCGTCCATGCCCAGCATGTCGCAGAACGCGCGGTTTACGTAGGTGATGCGGCCGCTCATGTCAAAGGTGCGCATGCCGGTGATGAGTGAGTCTTCCATCGCGCGCCGAAAGCGCGTTTCAGCCAGCAGGGCGCGCTCGGCCACGTTGCGCCGCTGGGTATGGCGCCACAGTGTGCCCAGGCTCCACACAATCAGACTGGACAGGCCAATCACGATTCCGATCAGCATGTTTTGCAGCAATGCGCTGTCGCTCATGAATGCAGACAGCCGCAGCGTTAGGCCGCGGCCGGGCGGGGTGAGCGCGGTACTGGCCGTTAAGCTGGTGTCGTGCGCCTGCGTGCTGGTGGTGCTGGCAATCACTGCTCCCGCTTCGTCAGCAAAGACCATGCGGTACTTGCCGGCGAGCGTGGGTGGAATCAGCGCAGTCAACATGCGATCCACCGAATACAGCGCAAGCAGCGTGCCCTGCGGTTTGCGCAGTTGACCCACAATCACATGCAGTTCGATGTAGGTTTCGCCGTTGCCGGTATCAAACGGGTAGGAGTAAACCGGCAGACCGGTTTGAATCACCTGCTGCGCGTAAGTGCGGGTTTCATCGGTTTGGATGCGTAGATTCGCCACATTCAGCGCAGCGTCGCTGGCGCCCGGTGCGGGGCGCACCCAGCGCACATTGCGGTTGGCATCCAGCCAGGTTAGGGCGACTACATACGGGTTCTCGCGCAGCAGATCGGCGGTGTCGCCCCACACGGTGTCTTCGGTCACTTCGCCACTGGCGATGTCGCGCGACAGGGTGAGCAAACCTTCCTGCAGTGCTACCAAACGCAAACTGACGGATTGCTGTACGAGTTCGCTGTCTTGCTGCAGAGCCTCCGCACGCCGCTGGCGTTCATGGTCTTTCAGATACCAGAGCAACCCTGCCATGCCGGAGACAAACAGCAGCACCGCCAGGAGCGGCGCCCACCACGCCCAGCGCGGCAGCCCCGGCGGGCGGGGAGCGACGGAGGACTGGGAAAGCGGTGGATGCTGAAGATGCTGCATTGAACGCAGTGTATTCAAGGAATGCGGTGCGGGTTTTTTCTGTGCATGGGGTTATCCCGCCAGGCCTGGGTATGGACAACCCGCAGGCAATAGGCATTTCAAACAAAGGTTTTGATATTTCGCATAGAGAAATTTGTTTTTGCTATTCAAAAAAACATAAAAAGCTGGTAGATTTTCATCTCGAACGCTGCCCACAATTTGAGGCCGCGCGGGTACTGAAGCCCGCCGCGCAAGGAGAACCCACAGATGTCTGCACAGCTCGACCGCTTGACCCAGCAAGCAGCCAACGATCCCGATGTGATGGAAACGCAAGAGTGGCTGGACGCGCTCGAAGCGGTGATTGAGCGCGAGGGCGCAGAGCGTGCGCACTACCTGCTTGAACGCTTGGTGGATGTTGCCCGCCGCCGCGGCGCGCATATTCCTTTTTCTGCCAACACCGCCTACGTCAACACGATTCCCGCGCATCTTGAAGAGCATTCGCCGGGCAATCTTGAGTACGAAGAAAAGCTGCGCAGCTGGATGCGCTGGAACGCGATGGCGATGGTAGTCAAGGCCAATCGGGCCGACGGCGATCTGGGCGGCCACATTTCTTCTTTTGCCTCGCTGGCCAACATGCTGGGCGTAGGCTTTAACCACTTTTGGAAGGGGCCAGACCATCCTGACGGCCAAGACCTGCTCTACATCCAAGGCCATTCGTCGCCCGGCATTTACGCGCGCGCTTTTCTCGAAGGCCGCTTGACGGAAGAGCAGCTGCTGAACTTTCGTCGTGAGGTGGACGGCAAAGGTCTATCAAGCTACCCGCATCCCAAACTGATGCCGGAGTTTTGGCAGTTCCCTACGGTGTCCATGGGCTTGGGGCCGCTGATGGCGATTTATCAGGCACGCTTTCTCAAGTATCTGCAAGCGCGCGGCATCGCACAAACCGAGAAGCGCAAGGTCTGGGCGTTTTGCGGCGACGGCGAGATGGACGAGCCGGAATCGATGGGCGCCATTGGCCTGGCTTCACGCGAGAAGCTCGACAACCTGATTTTTGTCGTCAACTGCAACCTGCAGCGGCTGGACGGCCCTGTGCGCGGCAACGGCAAGATTATTCAAGAGCTGGAAGCCGATTTTCGTGGCGCGGGCTGGAACGTGATCAAGGTGGTGTGGGGCAGTTATTGGGACCCGCTCTTCGCGCGCGACAAGACCGGTGACCTCATGCGCATCATGATGGAGACCGTTGACGGCGAGTATCAAAACTACAAAGCCAATGATGGCGCCTACGTGCGCAAGCATTTCTTTGGCAAGCATCCGGCCACGCTCGAACTGGTCGCGCGCATGAGCGACGATGACATCTGGCGCTTGAATCGCGGCGGGCATGATCCGCACAAAATCTACGCCGCGTTTTCTTCTGCCAGCAAACACAAAGGCCAGCCCACGGTGATTCTGGCCAAGACCATCAAGGGTTTTGGCATGGGCAAGGTGGCTGAAGGCAAGAACACCGCGCATCAAACCAAAAAGCTGGACGACAGCGCGGTGAAAGAATATTGGGACCGTTTCAACATCCCCATCGCCGCAGAAAAACTTGCGGAGATTCCGTTTTACAAACCGAGCGATGATTTGCCGGAGATGAAGTACCTGCACGAGCGGCGCAAGGCGCTGGGTGGCTACCTGCCGCATCGCCGCACCAAGGCCGATGAAAAATTTACCGCGCCGGATTTGAAAACCTTCAACGCGGTGCTGGAGCCCACTGCAGAAGGCCGCGAGATTTCCACCACGCAGGCCTACGTGCGGTTTATCACGCAGCTATTGCGCGATAAAGACATCGGCCCGCGCGTGGTGCCAATTTTGGTAGACGAGGCGCGCACCTTTGGTATGGAAGGGCTGTTCCGCCAGATTGGCATTTACAGCCAGCAAGGACAGTTGTACGAACCGGTCGATAAAGACCAGGTGATGTACTACAAAGAAACCAAAGACGGCCAGATTCTGCAAGAAGGCATTAACGAAGCCGGCGCGATGAGTTCATGGATTGCCGCGGCGACGAGCTATTCCACCAACAACCGCATCACCATCCCGTTCTACACGTTCTACTCCATGTTCGGCATGCAGCGCACGGGCGATCTGTGCTGGGCTGCCGGCGACATGCGCGCGCGTGGCTTTTTGATGGCCGGTACTGCGGGCCGCACCACGCTGAACGGTGAGGGTCTGCAGCACGAAGATGGCCATAGTCACCTGATGGCCGCGACCATTCCAAACTGCGTACCCTACGACCCAACCTTCGCGCATGAAGTAGGGGTGATCCTGCACGATGGTTTGAAGCGCATGGTGCAGCAGCAGGAAGATGTTTTCTACTACATCACCATCATGAACGAGAACTACGCTCAGCCTGGGCTCAAGCCGGGTGATGAAGCGGGGATTCTCAAAGGCATGTATCTGCATAAGAGCGTGGGCAGCACCGACAAGCGCGTGCAACTGATGGGCAGCGGCACTATTTTGCGCGAGGTGATTGCAGCGGCCGAGTTGCTTGAGAAAGACTGGGGCATCAGTAGCGACATCTGGAGCTGCCCAAGCTTTACGCTGCTGGCGCGCGACGGGCAGGATTGTGAGCGCCACAATTTGCTGCACCCCGAAGCCGCGGCCAAGGTGCCTTACGTGGCGCAACTGCTCGCTAAACATGCGGGGCCAGTGGTGGCATCCACCGACTACATGAAGCTGTTTGCCGATCAGATCCGGCCGTACATTCCTGCCGGGCGCACCTACAAAGTGCTGGGCACAGATGGCTTTGGCCGCAGCGATTCGCGTGCCAAGCTGCGCGAACACTTTGAGGTGAATCGCCACTTTGTCACTGTGGCCGCGCTCAAGGCGCTGGCCGATGAGCGGGCGATTCCGCTGGCCAAGGTGAGCGAGGCGATCAAGAAGTACGGCATCAATCCAGAGAAGGCGAATCCTTTGTACGCTTGAAGTTTGGCAACGCGTGACGGATGAGGCCGTCATTGCGAGCGCAGCGAAGTAATCTTGTGAGGTGACACGCTGCATGTGGAGATTGCTTCGCTGCGCTCGCAATGACACGTATTTGAAGAATTTGTAAATGCTGTACGCAATATCCATGCGCTTTTCCAAGCAAAAATGGCTAAAAACCTGCATGGATAGTGCGTACTCATACTAAAAACAGAGGCAAAAATGGCTTTAATAGAAGTCAAAGTCCCCGACATCGGCGATTTCAAAGAAGTTGAAGTGATCGAAGTCATGGTCAAGGCGGGCGATCGCATCAAGCAAGAGCAGTCGCTGATTACCGTGGAGAGCGACAAAGCATCTATGGAGATCCCGTCGAGCGCGGCGGGGGTGGTCAAAGAGCTAAAGGTCAAGGTGGGGGATAAGGTGGGCGAGGGGTCGCTGCTGCTCGTGCTTGAGTCTGCAAGCGCAGCAACAGAACCCTCTCCCCCCGCAGGGAGAGGGCAGGGTGAGGGTGGATCAGTGCAAGCTATCGCCGCACCCTCATCCCAACCTTCTCCCTCGAAGGGAGAAGGGGCAGCCACCACAGCTCCAGCACAGGCTACACGCACTATCGACGCGCCTTCCGAGTCAAAAATGCCTGAAAAGGCGCATGAGTCAAGCGTAGTGCCTGCACAAATACCCGCGGGCGGCGTTGCGCACGCATCCCCATCCGCCCGCGCGTTCGCACGTGAGCTTGGCGTAGATGTCGCGCGCGTGGCCGGCACCGGGCCGAAGGGCCGCATTACGCCAGACGATATTCGCGCTTACGTTAAAGGCGCTGTCGCCGCGGTGGTTAGTGGAAAAGTTTCTACAACTGCTGCACCTTCTGGTGCAGGCGGCGGTAACGTGAGTGTGATCGAGTGGCCCAAGGTAGACTTCACCAAGTTTGGTGAGATTGAAACCAAGCCGCTGTCACGCATCAAAAAAATCAGCGGTGCAAACTTGCATCGCAACTGGGTGATGATTCCGCATGTCACCAACCACGATGATGCAGACATTACCGAGCTGGAAGCGTTTCGCGTGCAGCTCAATGAAGAAAATGCCAAGGCCGGCATTAAAGTCACGATGCTGGCGTTTCTCATCAAAGCCTGCGTCAGCGCGCTCAAGAAGTTCCCCGAGTTCAATGCCTCGCTGGATGGCGAACACCTGATCTACAAGAAATACTTTCATATCGGCTTTGCCGCCGATACGCCCAATGGGTTGGTCGTTCCGGTGATCAAGGATGCCGACAAAAAAGGCATCTTCGAGATCAGCAAAGAAATGAGTGAGCTGGCTGCGCTCGCGCGCGAAGGCAAACTTTCGCCGGGGCAGATGAGCGGTGGGTGCTTTTCCATCAGCTCGCTCGGCGGCATTGGCGGCACCTACTTCACGCCGATCATCAACGCGCCGGAGGTGGCGATTCTGGGCGTGTGCCGCTCCAGCACGCGGCCGGTGTGGAACGGCAAGGAGTTTGCGCCGCGTTTGATTCTGCCGCTGTCGCTCAGCTGGGACCATCGCGTGATTGACGGCGCAGCTGCGGCACGTTTCAACACGTATTTGGCCAGCATCCTCGCCGACTTCAGAAGGACGATGCTGTGACCAC
>JBOFGW010000207.1:0-3413 GCA_051649325.1 Burkholderiaceae bacterium
GTTTGGTCAACTCAATGGTGTCGATGCCAATGGCACGCATAGCTGGGTCAATCCGTCTGTAGCGCAACCAGCAGCGCGGACGAAGGCGCTACCGCACCAAACACACCACCTTGCATCTTGACCATTTTGAGCGCCGCCAGATGGTTGCCATGATCTGTGGCCCCCGTACAGTCTTCCAGCAACAGGCATTCAAATCCACGGTCATTGGCTTCGCGCATCGTGGTGTGTACGCAAACATCGGTTGTGATACCGGTCAGAATCAAGTTTTGAATGCCGCGCGTGCGCAAGATCAATTCAAGATCCGTGGCGCAAAACGAGCCTTTGCCGGGCTTGTCGATCACGGTTTCTCCCGGCAAAGGCGCAAGCTCAGGAATAATCTCCCAGCCCGGCTCACCGCGCACCAAAATCTTGCCGCACGGACCGGGGTCACCACTGCCTGCGCCAATGCGTTGGCTGCGCCAGCGTTTGTTCGCAGGCAGATCCGACAAATCTGGCCGATGGCCTTCGCGGGTATGGATGATGTGAAAGCCCAGCGCACGCATCCGCGCCATGACCGCTTCGATCGGCGCGATGGGTGCGCGCGTTAGCGATAGGTCATAGCCCATCTTGTCCACATAGCCGCCCACACCGCAAAAATCGGTTTGCATGTCGATCACAATCAACGCGGTGTTGGCAGGCAAAAAGCGGCCGTCAAACGGCCAGGGATACGGATCTGCGGCACCAGTAGGAAAATTGGTCATCGCTATAGACAAGAGTCATGCAGCGACCTTGAGTGCCGGCAGTCCTGCAGGCAGCATGTTGTGGGCGTCATAGCTGCGGGTGGGCGGCGCAAAGCCGCAAGAGCTGCCGTCTTTATGCACGATGCTGGCATCCCAAGGCAGCTTGTAGCGCCCGGCCACCATGTCTTGCATAAATGTGTACGGGCAGTCTTGCGCACCGCCCTTCACTGCCACATAGCCGCGGTGGTAGAGCTGATAGATATTGTTTTCAACGCCCCAATGTGCGCGTGCTTCGCGCACCAGATCGGGCCGCAGCTCACACGTGATGATTTCGTCCGGCCTGTGGCTGCCCATCACCAGCGGCTCACCGTCAAAGTTGACGAACATGCCCTCGCCCATCGAATCAAACGTGCCATCGGTGCCGCACATGCACACGCTGGCGGTGATCATCAGGTTTTGAAACGCGTTGGATTGGTTGGTGATGCGCCAGCTGTGGCGGATGGGTGCCGTATAGCCCGCGGTGCGGATCATGATTTCCGCCCCTTTGTACGCGCACTCACGTGACATCTCGGGAAACATCCCGTCATGGCAAATGATCAGTGCGATCTTGGCGCCCTTGGGGCCGGTGATCACGGGAATCCCCAGATTGCCTGGCTCCCATGGCTCTACCGGAATCCACGGATGCAGCTTGCGGTAGTACAGCGCAATTTCGCCCAAGTCATTGATGATGAGGCCACTGTTGTACGGGTTGCCATTTGGGTTGTATTCCATGATGGAAAAGCAGCCCCAGATCTTGTTCTCCACACACGCTTGCTTGAACGCGGCAACTTCCGGGCCGTCCAGCCGGCACATAACGGCCGGATTGGTATCCATCGAAAGGCCGTGCAAGCTGTACTCGGGAAACACCACCAAGTCCATGCTGGGCATATTGCGCCGCGCTTTGGCCACCATCTGCACAATGCGCTGCGTTTGCGCGGCCAGCTCCGCGGGCGTGCTCACATTAGGCAATTGGCTTTGCACCAATCCCACGACAACGCCAGCCGGCGATTTGTTCAATCCACCCAGTCCGCTCATGGCCTACTCCTCTCGCGTAATCAGGTTTTCAACACTAATATTCAAAACAAAGTACGCAGGTTTCATGCGCTTTTCCAGGCAAAAATGGCTCAAAATGCGCATGGATACTGCGTACTCTTAACGCGTCAATGACAATTCGCCCGGCGCTCCAGCCAGCGCACGCGTGGGCGAAACGGTCAATAACATCACAGCAAGCGTCAACACATAGGGCGCTGCGTTCCACAGGTGGTAACCGTCTTGAATACCCACAGCCTGCAGAGCCGGCCCCACCGAACTGGCAGAGCCAAACAAGAGCGCCGCCCAAAAACAGCCCAGCGGATTCCAGCGCGCAAAAATCACCAGCGCCACGGCCATGATCCCCTGCCCGCTTGAAAGCGCCTCATTCCAACTGCCTGGGTAGTACAAGGACAGAAAAGCGCCGCCCACACCGGCAAACGCGCCGCCCAGTGCGGTCGCTGCGATGCGCGTACGGGCCACCGGCAAGCCCAGCGCGCGCGCTGCCACGGCGCTGTCGCCCACCGCGCGCAATTGCAGCCCCCAGCGGGTGTGCGTAAACGCGTAGCGCAGAACAATTGCGCAGATCAAACCAACGAAAAACAGCACATTGATTTTCAGTGCCGCCTGCACCGCTGGCGAGTCTGCCCACGTACCCAACTGCAAGTCCGGCAAGCGCGGCGCCGTGGGCTGCACATAGTTTTTGCCCAAGAAAAACGCCAAACCCAAACCGAGCACCATGAGTGCAATGCCAAACGCAACGTCATTTACACGCGGCAAGCTGCAGGCCGCGCCATGCACCAAACCAAATGCCGCACCGGCTAGCGCCGCGGCCGCAACGCCGATCCATGCATTGCCGCTGTGATACGCCACGGCATAGCCGGCCATGGCACCAAACACCAAGGTGCCTTCTAAGCCGAGGTTGATCCTCCCGGATTTTTCGGTGATCGTCTCACCCAGGCAAACAAACAGAAATGGTGTGGACACTTTGAGTGCGCCGCCCACCAGCGAGGCCAATACGATGAGCCAAGCTGAGTCGCTCATTGCGAGCCCGCCAATTGTGGTTTTGGGCGCGGCATGGCTGCACGCACGATCTCGCGTTGCGCCAAACGGCCGTACAAGCTCTCGCAGACCAAGATCGCCATGAACAGGCAGCCTTGCAGCACCAGTGTGGTCGCATCCGGCAAATCCAGCCGGCGCTGTAGCAAGCTGCCAGCGGCAGAAATGCCGCCCATCAACACGGCCACAGGTACAACCGCCAAAGGCTGATGGCGCGCCATAAAGGCGACCAAAATGCCGGTGTAACCATAGCCGGCCAGAATTGAGGCATTGGCGGCGCCATGCACCGCCATTACCTCTATCGCGCCTGCAAGCCCCGCCGCCGCACCAGCCAGCGCGCATGCGAGCACAATCAGCGCGCCCACCGGCAAACCCACGAGCCGCGCTGCACGTGCGTTGCCCCCCGCTACGCGCAGACTAAAGCCGAGCGTGCTGTTGCTCACCCACACTTGCGCCAGCACAGCCAACACGACGCCGATGGCCAGGCCCCAGTGCACATCCATACCCGGCATCATTCCCAAGGTGTATTGCTCACCCACCGGCAGGGTTGAAGGTTTGTTCAGGCTT
>JBOFGW010000208.1:0-3824 GCA_051649325.1 Burkholderiaceae bacterium
ATCAGGCCGCGTTCAAAACCAAATTTGCATTGCTGCAGCCGCTGATCGCAGCCATGCAAGCCGCAGTCAAACCATGAAGCAACTCTCCACAGCGCAGCCGGATTTTGCCGCGCAGCTCAAAGCACTCACCGCGTACGAAGCGGAAGCCAACGCCGCGATTGAAACCGCAGTCGCCGGTATTGTGGCGGACGTGAAGAAGCGCGGCGATACAGCGCTGGTTGAATACACCAACAAGTTTGACCGCGTATCGATAAAGCAGGCAGCCGAGCTGGAAGTTTCGCAAGATCGCATGCAAGCCGCGCTTGCAAAGATCAAGCCGCAGGAACGCGCCGCGCTTGAAGCCGCTGCCCATCGCATCCGCATCTTTCACGAGCGGCAAAAGGCCGGCGACTGGACGTACACCGAAGCCGACGGCACCGTGCTCGGCCAGCGCGTCACTCCGCTGGACCGCGCCGGCCTCTATGTGCCCGGCGGTTTGGCCGCGTACCCAAGTTCGCTGCTGATGAATGCGATTCCCGCCAAAGTCGCAGGCGTGCGCGAGTTGATCATGGTTTCGCCCACGCCGGACGGCGTGCAGAGAGATATCGTGCTTGCCGCCGCCGCCGTTGCTGGAGTTGACCGCTTGTTCTCCATCGGCGGCGCGCAGGCAGTGGCGGCACTCGCGTACGGCACGAGAGCGGTTCCGGCGGTAGACAAAATCGTCGGCCCCGGCAACGCGTACGTTGCCGCGGCCAAGCGGATTGTGTTTGGCACGGTGGGCATCGACATGATTGCCGGGCCAAGCGAAATTCTCGTGATCGCCGACGGCACGACTAACCCGGACTGGGTGGCGATGGACCTGTTCAGCCAGGCCGAGCACGACGAACTTGCGCAGAGCATTTTGCTGTGCCCTGATGCGGCGTATCTGGATGCGGTAGCGGGCTCGATTGAACGCCTGCTGCCCGCGCAGCCGCGCCGCGCGGTGATTGAGGTGAGCCTGCGTGACCGCGGCGCACTCATCCACACTAAAGACTTGCAAGACGCCTGCGAGGTCAGCAACTTCATCGCACCGGAGCACATGGAACTGAGCGTGGCCAACCCGCAAGCGCTGCTGCAATACATCCGCCACGCCGGTGCGATTTTCATGGGTGCCTACAGCAGCGAAAGCCTGGGCGACTACTGTGCCGGCCCCAATCACGTGTTGCCCACCATGCGCACCGCGCGGTTCTCAAGCCCGCTAGGCGTGTATGACTTTCAAAAACGTAGCAGCATCATTCACGCAAGCGCGCAGGGCGCGCAGCAACTCGGTGAACTCGCCGGCACGCTGGCGGATACAGAAGGCTTGCCCGCGCACGCGCTGGCCGCGCGCATGCGGCTGGGTGACGTGAAAGCCGCAGCAAGCAAAGCCGCGCCCGTAGTGAGCTTGCGTGAGGTGACGGATGACAATGTGGACGACATTGGTGTGCTGCAAGTGGCACCATCGCAATCCACCTTTGTCGGCAATAACTGGAAGTCGCTCGCGCAGGTGAGCTACTTTGGCGCGCCTGGTTCGGCGTATGCGATCTATGCCGATGAAACACCCGTGGGCCTCACGCTACTGTGGGATGCGCGCATCGACCCCGATGAAGAAGACCGCGCGGACGAGATGTACATCTGGCGCATCATGATCGCAGAGCAGTTTCAAAATCGCGGCTATGGCAAAGCGGCAATGCAACTCATCATCGCCAAAGCGCGCGAGATGGGTGTGGCGCAAGTGAGCCTGTCGCATCAGCCGGGCAATTTAGGCGCAGCCGAGTTTTACAAGAAGCTTGGTTTTGCGCACACCGGTGTGGTGGAAGACGGTGAAGTTGAAATGGTGCTGAAACTCAAAACCTAACGATGGACTACGCAATATCCATGCGCTTTTTGAGGCAAAAATGGCGCAAAAAGCGCATGAATATTGCGTAAACACCTCTATGAACCCCTCCGACATCATCCGCCCAGACATCACCGCCATGCACGCATACGCGGTGCCGGATGCGTCCGGCTTTATCAAACTGGATGCGATGGAAAATCCGTTTGATCTGCCAGCGCAGTTAAAAGCAGAGCTTGCTGCGCGCTTGCAAGCCGTGCTGCTCAACCGCTATCCGCAGCCCGCGTATGCCGCGCTCAAAGAAAAACTCAAGCAAACGCAGCAGGTGCCGCAAGGCTGTGAACTCATGCTGGGCAATGGCAGCGATGAGCTGATTCATCTCATGCTGCAAGCCTGCGCCAAAGATGGTGCCGCGTCGCTCGCGCCCGCGCCGGGTTTTGTCATGTACGCCATGAGCGCGCAGTTCAACCGCATCAAGTACGTGGGCGTACCGCTACGCGAAGATTTTGCGCTGGACATGCCGGCCATGCGCGCCGCGATTGCGCAAGAAAAGCCCGCCATCATCTGGATTGCCTACCCCAACAACCCCACCGGTAATCTGTGGAGCGACGATGACATCGCGGAGATCATCCGCATCGCCCCCGGCCTCGTAGTGATGGATGAAGCCTACGTGCCCTTCGCGCAAAAAACCTGGATGAGTAAGCTCGCTGCGCATCCCAATCTGATTGTGCTGCGCACGCTCTCCAAGCTCGGGCTGGCCGGCATTCGCCTGGGTTACATGGCCGGGCACGCCAAATGGATCAATGAATTTGAAAAAGTGCAGCCGCCGTACAACGTCAGCGTGCTTACAGAAGCCGCGGCGCTGTTCATGCTCGACCATCTGGATGTGCTGGATGCGCAGGCCACGTTGCTGCGCAGCGAGCGTGCCAAGCTGTTTGCAGCGCTGCAAAAGTTGCCCGGCGTCATGCCGTATCCGAGTGATGCCAACTTCATCCTCACCCGCGTGCCAGACGCCGCCGCCTGGATGGCCGGGCTGAAGGCGCGCGGCGTGCTGGTGAAGAACTTGTCCGCAGCGCATACACTTACGTACAACTGCCTGCGCCTGTCGGTGGGCGCGCCAGAAGAAAACACGGCACTTGTTGCCGCTTTGAAAGAACTTGCATCATGATCCAACGCACCGCAGAAGTCGTGCGCAACACCAAAGAAACGCAGATTCGCGTCGCCATCAATCTGGACGGCAGCGGCAAGAATACGCTGGCCAGCGGCATGCCGTTTTTGGATCACATGCTCGACCAAATCGCGCGCCACGGCTTGATTGATCTTGAAGTGCAGTGCAAAGGTGATTTAGAGATTGATGCACACCACAGCGTGGAAGACATCGGCATCACGCTCGGCCAGGCATTTGCCAAAGCGCTGGGTGACAAAAAAGGCATCAGCCGCTACGGCCATGCGTATGTGCCGCTGGATGAAGCATTGTCACGCGTAGTGATCGATTTTTCCGGCCGGCCGGGGCTTGAGATGCACGTGCCCTTCAAGCGCCAGTTTGTCGGCTATGACGACAAGTTCGATCTTGATCTGGTGTTTGAGTTTTTCCAGGGCTTTGTGAATCACGCGCTGTGCACACTGCATATTGACAACTTGCGTGGCGAGAACGCGCATCATCAATGCGAAACCGTATTCAAAGCTTTTGCACGCGCGCTGCGCAGTGCCGTGGCGCTTGATGCGCGGCAGGCGGGCGTGATTCCGTCTACTAAAGGGTCGCTTTGAATGCGTGACGCATGACGTGGGCGATGAATACTGCTACGTTGTCATTCCGAGCGCAGCGAGGAATCTCATCTTGCGCAAGACAAGATTCCTCGCTGCGCTCGGAATGACAATTTTTAAAATTTGAGTACGCAGCATCCATGCGCCTTTCAAAGCAAAAATGCCCCAAAACCCGCATGAAACCTGCGTACCTCGTCTTTAAATCATGGACTTCGTCAAAACCTTCGTC
>JBOFGW010000209.1:0-1829 GCA_051649325.1 Burkholderiaceae bacterium
TGATCTCCACGAGTTCGTCGTCGGCGATGAATTCGACCGCCGACTCGAGCGTGATCTGTACCGGCGGGACGAGGCGTACCGCCTCGTCGGTGCCCGAGGCGCGCACGTTGGTGAGCTGTTTGCCTTTGATGGGGTTGACCACCAAATCATTGTCGCGGCTATGGATGCCGATGATCATGCCTTCGTACAGCGCTTCGCCGGGGCTCACAAACATGCGGCCGCGGTCTTGCAGCTTCCACAGCGCGTAAGCCACGGCGTCGCCGTCGTCTTGGCTGATCAGCACGCCATTGCGGCGCTCGCCCACCAGGCCTTCTTTCACAGGCGAATAGCCATCAAAGATGTGGCTCATCAGGCCGGTGCCGCGCGTCATGCTCATAAACTCGGTTTGAAAGCCAATCAAGCCGCGCGCAGGGATGCGATATTCCAGGCGCGTGCGGCCACGGCTATCGCTTTCCATATTGGTCAGCTCGCCTTTGCGCGCGCCAAGTTCTTGCATCACTGCGCCTTGGTGTTCGTCTTCCACGTCCACGCTCAGTGCTTCAATCGGCTCGCATTTTTCGCCGTCGATTTCTTTAAAGACCACGCGCGGGCGGCTCACTGCCATCTCGTAACCTTCACGGCGCATGTTTTCCACCAGAATGGTCAGATGTAACTCGCCGCGGCCGGAGACTTCAAACACCGTGTCATCGCTCGTCTCTTTCACGCGCAGCGCGACGTTGCTGTTGAGCTCTTTATTCAGCCGGTCACGAATCTGCCGGCTGGTGACAAACTTGCCTTCACGGCCCGCCAGCGGCGAGGTGTTGACGCAAAAGTTCATGGTCAGCGTAGGCTCGTCCACACTGATCATCGGCAGCGCTTCCGGCGTTTCTGGGTCGCAGATGGTCACGCCAATGCCAATGTCTTCAATGCCGTTGATCAGCACGATGTCGCCGGCCTGCGCTTCTTCTGCCACTTGCCGCTCCAGGCCTTCAAACGTCAGCACCTGATTGATCTTGCGCATCACCACTTCGCCTTCCGGCCCCGCGCGCATGGCCACTTGCATGCCCGGCTTGATGCGGCCGCGGCTGATGCGGCCCACGCCGATGCGGCCCACGTAGGAGTTGTAATCCAGCGAGCTGATCTGCAGTTGCAGCGGGCCATCCAAATCCGCCTGGCGCACCGGCACTTTGTCGATGATAGTTTGAAACAGCGGATCAAGCGTGCCGCTGCGCACGTCTGGCGTGAGGCCTGCATAGCCGTTCAAGCCACTGGCGTACACCACCGGAAAATCCAGTTGCTCTTCGTTGGCACCGAGCTTGTCAAACAGTTCAAAGGTGGCGTTGATCACGTAATCGATGCGCGCGCCGGGTCGGTCCACTTTGTTCACGACCACGATGGGTTTGAGCCCCAATGCGAGTGCCTTCTTGGTCACAAAGCGGGTTTGCGGCATGGGGCCTTCTACTGCGTCCACCAGAAGCAGCACGCTATCGACCATGGAGAGCACACGCTCTACTTCGCCGCCAAAGTCTGCATGACCGGGGGTATCCACGATGTTGATGTGATAGCCCTTCCACTCCACCGCGCAGTTTTTTGCGAGGATGGTAATACCGCGTTCTTTTTCCAGATCGTTGGAATCCATCACGCGCTCGGCCACCTGCTGGTTCTCGCGGAAAGTGCCGCTTTGGCGCAGCAGTTGATCCACCAGCGTGGTCTTGCCGTGGTCCACGTGGGCGATGATGGCGATGTTGCGTAGCTGTCTGCTCATGATGCTGCCTATAAAAATTCAGTTAACTTTTAAAGTTCAAAATCCGGTGCGGCGACAAACGCCCCGCTTCAATCAAGCCCAGGCC
>JBOFGW010000210.1:0-7889 GCA_051649325.1 Burkholderiaceae bacterium
GGTTTTCAGGCAAAAGTGCTTGAAAACCCTTATGGATATTGCGTACTTAGCCAGAAATACGGAGAAAAACGCGTGGAATAAGGCGTTTGGGGAAGTGATAAGCGCTAGTTCGCCCGCCCGAACGACCAAGTCATGCCGAAATTGAGGGTATTTTCGGAGCCCTTAAGCCCGACGCGGGACAGTGGATCGCGGCCAAACCCTTGTACGCGACGGATGTCGGCCTGCAGGCCAAGCGTGTCAGACCAGCGGTATTGCAGGCCAAAGCCGGCGTTGATGAACGGTGTTGTCCGCTCAGAAAAGCGCGTTGCCGCATCATCCAGCCGCGCGTCGCGCTGCGCGCCGAGCCCCAGCAGAACGAATGGCCGCAGATCGCTGGTGCCCAGCATATACAGCGCATCTGCACCAAACAGCGCTTGCCGCTGCCGCGCCAAACGATCCTGCGAGCCCGTGGGCGAAAGGCCAATCTGCACATCCCAGCGCGGCGCCAGCGCGAGCCCAAGCCGCCAGTTGGTTTGCGCGGTGTGGGCGGATGAAAACGTCGCGCCGCTTTCCAGCGGTTTGACTTCCGGCAGCCAGTAAACGCTGAGCTTAAGCCCCACCGGATCAGCATTGGAAAACAGCGTCTGCGCGCCAACCGTGGCGGGCAGCGCCAGCACGAAACACAGGATGATGGATTGCGAGAGCTTTTTCATATCGGCCTTCCCAAACATGCATCTGCCTGCGCCGCGTTTTGTTGCGGCAAGTGCGGCGCAGGCGTTGCACCATTGTGGACTTGCACCGTCAATTCGAGTTCTACTGCGCTGATAACCGCGCGTCAATCATCCCAATGGGTGGCGCAGGAGTTGTGTAAAAACGGCAACAAAATCGGCCGCAAAGGCGCATCGCAGCGTGCGTGCGCGGCATACGCCGATCCGACAGACGGCGCGCGCCGACAGGCCACACTCGTGGCTTGAGAGCAACTGAAGCGCTGCTCAAGCGGTGGATTTCACCTTCAACCGCCATGCGTGCAGCAGCGGCTCGGTATAGCCGCTGGGCTGCTCAATGCCTTTGAACACCAGGTCGCAGGCGGCGCGGTAGGCGTAGGATTTCTCAAAATTGCCCGCCATCGGCTGATAGGTTGAATCGCCGGCGTTTTGCTTGTCCACCACTGCGGCCATGCGCTCGAACGTGGCACGCACCTGCTTCTCCGTCACCACGCCGTGCAGCAGCCAGTTGGCAATGTGCTGGCTGCTGATGCGCAGCGTGGCGCGGTCTTCCATTAGGCCCACGTTGTGAATGTCCGGCACCTTGGAGCAGCCCACGCCGGCATCGACCCAGCGCACCACGTAGCCCAGAATGCCTTGCACGTTGTTATCCAGCTCCTGCTGTTTTTGTTCCGCAGTCCAGTCAGCTTTTGGAACCACGGGAATCGTCAGCAGGCCGGCGAGCAGTTCGTCGCGCAGCTTGTCCGCATCGATCTTTTCCAGCTTCTTTTGCACCGCAGGCACATCCACCTGGTGGTAGTGCAGCGCGTGCAGCGTGGCGGCGGTGGGCGATGGCACCCAAGCAGTGTTGGCACCAGCCTGCGGATGCGCAATCTTTTGCTGCAGCATGCCGGCCATCAGATCCGGCATGGCCCACATGCCCTTGCCAATCTGTGCCCTGCCCCGCAGCCCGCAGGACAAGCCGACGAGCACATTGTTTTTTTCATAAGCGGCAATCCAGGCGCTGCTTTTCATATCGCCCTTGCGCAGCATCGGCCCCGCGTGCATTGCGGTATGCATCTCATCACCGGTGCGGTCCAAAAAGCCAGTGTTGATAAAGGCCACACGCGCGGACGCGGCGGCGATGCAAGCCTTTAGATTCACACTCGTGCGCCGCTCTTCATCCATGATGCCTAGCTTCACGGTGTGCTGCGGCAGGCCGAGCATCGCTTCCACGCGGGTGAATAGTTCGTCGGCAAACGCGACTTCGGCCGGGCCATGCATTTTGGGTTTGACGATGTACACGCTACCGGTGCGCGAGTTTTTGATGCCCTTCTCTTTCGTGCGCGCGAGGTCGTGCATGGCAATCGCCACAGTGATCACCGCGTCCATAATGCCTTCAGGAATTTCTTTGCCACTTTCCATCAAGATGGCCGGGTTGGTCATCAAGTGGCCGACATTGCGCACGAACATCAGCGAGCGGCCGTGCAGCGTGACCTGTTTCTTTCCCTTGGGCGACGTGTACACGCGATCCGCATTCAGCCCGCGCGTGAAGGTTTTGCCACCCTTGCTCACCTGCTCGGTCAGCGTGCCTTTGAGAATGCCCAGCCAGTTGGAATACGCGAGCAGCTTGTCGTCTGCGTCCACCGCGGCAACAGAATCCTCCAAATCCAGAATGGTGGACAGCGCGGCTTCAAGCACTAGATCGCTCACGCCCGCGGGGTCGTCTTTTCCGATGGCCGTGGTGCGATCGATGCGAATATCCAAATGCAGGCCATTGTGCTCCAGCAGGATTGACGCCGGCTTGGCCGCATCGCCCTGATAGCCGATGAACTGCTTGCCCTGTTCAAGCCCGGTAGTCTTGCCGTTCTTGAGCGTGACCTTGAGCTTGCCGTCTTCCACCGCATAGCCCACGGAATCAACATGCGAACCCTTTTTCAGCGGCGCGGTGCGGTCCAGCACGTAGCGTGCGTACTCGATCACCTTCGCGCCGCGCGCCGGGTTGTAGCTACCGGTTTTGGTCAGGCCCGCGGGTTTGACCAGTGCGTCAATCGCATCGGTGCCATACAGCGCGTCGTACAGGCTGCCCCAGCGCGCGTTGGCGGCGTTCAGCGCGTAGCGGGCGTTGAGAATTGGGACGACCAGTTGCGGGCCGGCCTGGAGGGCCAGCTCGGCATCCACATGATCCGTTGTCGCCTTGACCTTCTTGGGCTGTGGCACGAGGTAACCAATTTTTTCCAAAAATTTGCGGTAGCCCTTGGCATCCGCAATCGGGCCGGGGTGGGCTTTGTGCCAGGCATCCAGTTCGCTTTGCAGGCGGTCACGCTCGGCCAGCAGCGCGGCATTCTTCGGCGCAAGATCGGCCACCAGCGCGTCAAAGCCCTGCCAAAAAGCGCTAGCGGGCACGCCGGTGCCGGGTAGCACTTGATTCTCGATAAAGTCGCACAGATTGCTGGCAACTTGCAGGCGGTGGCGAGGTGTTCTTTGCATTGTTGGACTCACATTTTCACAAAATTGAAGCGGTTTAAATCATGCCATACGCAATATCCATGCAGGTTTTGAGCCATTTTTGCTTCAAAAGGCGCATGGATATTGCGTAGAGGCTTATTTCATTCGAAGAATTTCAATACATCCGCCAAGGTCGCGCCCACACGCGTAGGCGCTACACCCAACTCCTCTAGCGGCAACCCAGCCCGGTTGACCCACAAAGTTTGGTAGCCAAACCACGTGGCGCAGCACGCGTCCCAACCATTGCTGGAGACAAACAGAATGTCTTTCGCTGGCATGCCGGCCGCCGCGGGGCCGAGCGCGTACGCGGCCGGCGCGGTCTTGAACTGCTTGACCGCATCGACCGACAGCACCCAGTCAAACAAGCCGTTCATGCCGGCGGAATTCACCGCGATCTGCAGCATCTTCGGGTCACCGTTGGACAGAATGCCCATCGGCAGGCCGCGCGTTTTGAGCTGCTTGAGCGTGGCCACGTTTTCTGGAAAAGCAGATAGGCACGCGTACTCACTCATCAGCGCTTTTTCTGTTGCGGCATCCGCCGGCAGATTTAGCCGCTTGAGGCTGTAGCGCAGCGCGTCTTGCGTGATGTCCCAAAACGGTTTGTAGCGGCCTGACAAGGTGTGCAGCCGCGTGTAATCGATCTGCGTGGTGCGCCACTGCGCCGCCAGTGCTTGGCCTTGCCCGGGAAACAATTGTTCGGCGCGCGCGGCGACGCTGAACACGTCAAACAGTGTTCCATAAGCGTCAAACAAAACTGCGCGGGCGGAGGGCATTGAAGGCATCGGTCAGGCGATGCTTGCAGTGTATTCAGTAATCAATATCACCGAAATACGCAGTTGAATCATTGGATTTTTCACTCTAAAGTAATGAATAGGGGAAAACCAATGGACCATTTCAAGCAAATCAGCACGTTTGTTGCGGTAGCGACAAAAGGCAGCATGACTGCCGCCGCCACCGCTGAAGGTGTAGCGCCAGCAATGATCGGACGGCGGCTTGATGCGCTTGAAGAGCGCCTCGGTGTCAAGCTGCTCATGCGCACCACGCGCCGCATCAGCCTCACGCATGAAGGCGCGGCGTTTCTAGATGACTGCAACCGAATTTTGGGCGATCTTTCCAATGCAGAAGCGGCGGTGTCTGCCGGCGGCATCAAGGCCAGCGGCCATGTACGCATGACGGCGCCGGCCGGTTTTGGGCGCCGCCATATCGCCCCGCTGCTGCCGGCGTTTGTGGCCAATCATCCTGAAGTGTCGATCTCGCTGGACCTTTCAGACCGCGTGGTCGATCTGCTCAATGAAGGGTTTGACTGCGCGGTGCGCATTGGCGATTTGTCTGATTCCAGCTTGGTGGCGATCCGGCTTGCCGAGAACCGCCGCATGGTCGTGGCATCGCCGGAGTACATCAAACGGTTTGGCAAACCCAAAACGGTGGATGACTTGGCGCGCCATCGCTGCCTGACACTGGGACCTTCCGGCGGACAGCGCGGCTGGCTGTTTAGCATCAACGGTGAAACCCACACCGTCAAGCCTGCGAGCATGCTTGAATGCAGCGACGGCGCGGTGCTGCACGATTGGGCACTCGAAGGTTGCGGCCTTGCATGGCGCTCCACCTGGGAAGTTTCAGAAGATCTCGCGGCCGGGCGCCTCGTAACCGCGCTGGATGAATTTGCCGCGCCACCCAACGGCATCTACGCCGTGTTTCCACAGCGCAAGCATTTGCCGCTGCGTGTACGCACATTGATTGACACGCTCAAGAACACCTTTGGCAACCCCAGCTATTGGAATGCGCACTAACGGGACTTAGTGCGCGCAGCGGGTAACGCAAACAGCGTATGCGTTGAACAATGCCCCGAGCATAGAATCCAAAGCTCGACCCTCGCATAAGGCAGCGGCGATGCAGGCAGCGGATTTTCCCGATCAAGCATGGAATGCAGCCGCCCCTTCTTGGGATGCGCTGCCCGTCATGGTGATCGAATTCTCCCGCGCCGGCGAGCTGCGTAGTTGCAATGCGCTGTTCCGAGCCACGGTTGGCCTGACGGCGCGCGATCTTGCAGGCAGCAATTGGCAAACTGTGGTCAGCGCGACCGATGCGCAAAAACTCATCGATCACCTGAGTAACCCGCAGCCTTTTGCGCTGCAGATGCAACTGCGCAGCCGCGCGGAGCTGCCGTTGTGGGTCGATTGCATTGGCGCGCCCAGTCAAACCGGTGCGCTATGCGTGCTGCACGATATTTCAAGCGGCAAGATTGCTGAGCTTTCCGCGCGCGCGCAGGCCGAGCAGTTTCGCTTGCTGGCAGACAACGTTCCGGTGCTGATTGCCTATTACGAAGCAGCTGGCTTTCGCTGTCTGTTTGCCAACCAGCAATATGCCAGCTTCTTTGGCAAAACACCGCAAGAAGTGCTGGGCAAGACGTTTGCGCACATCATCGGCGCGGAGGCGGCGGCGCAAATTGATCCCTATGTACAGCAGATGCTCAGCACCAGAATTGCGGTGATGTATGAGCGCCACCTCGTGACGCCGCAAGGCGAGCGCTGGATCGAAGTCAATCTGTTGCCGCATCTGGATGCTGCCGGCAATCCAATGGCGGCGTTCGTGTTGATCGTGGATATGACGCGGCGAGAGCTCAGTGCGCGCCGCGTGCGCGAGTCTGAAGAGCGGCTGAATAAGTTCATGGCAGCAAGCGAAGAAGGCATTGTGTTTCACAAAGACGGCATCATCACCGACGTCAACCCTCCACTGCTGCGGTTGCTGGGTTACGAACTGCACGAAATCATCGGCCGCACCAACCTTGAATTTATCGCGCCGGACGAGCGCGCAAACGTTCAGGCGGTAGCGGCATCACGCGCTGAGATTGCCTATGAAAGTGCGCTGCTGCACAAGAACGGCGAGCGCATTGCCGTGGAGTTCATTGTCCGCACCATGTTCCACAAAGGACAAACGCAGCGCATGACGATTGTGCGCGACATTCGCGACCGCCTGCATGCGCGCGAACGCATCACTTTTCTGGCGCATCATGATTCGCTCACCGGTTTGCCCAACCGCACGAGCTTTATGGAGAAACTGCGTGCACTGATCGCGCAGGCGCAGCATGACGGCTCGTCACTGGCGCTGCTGTTCATCGATTTGGATCATTTCAAGCGCGTCAACGATTCGCTTGGCCATGTGGTGGGCGACGCGCTGCTCACCACCATCGCCGGCAGAATCACCTCAGGGCTGCGCTCGACAGATCTGGTCGCGCGTTTTGGTGGCGACGAGTTCATGGTGGTGCTGCCCGATGTGCAGCTGCGCTCCGATATCGATGAAGTTGCCGGCAAACTTCTGCAATTAATTGGTGTACCGGTCGAGATTGACGGCCGTAGTATTGTCGTGACTCCATCCCTTGGTGTGGCGGTATTTCCAGATCATGGGCAAACACCAGAAGACATGATCAAACACGCAGACGCAGCCATGTATCTGGCCAAGAGCCGCGGCCGCGCCAACCACCAGTTCTTCAGCGAAGATTTGGCCAAAGCGGCCTACGCGTCGATTGTGCTGGAAGGCCAGCTCAATGACGCCGTGCTCAAGCAGCAGTTTGAACTGTATTTTCAGCCGCAAGTGCGCTGTGATGACGGCACCGTGTCGGGTGCAGAAGCCTTGCTGCGCTGGCGCCACCCCGAGCGCGGGCTGATCACGCCAGACGAATTCATTCCACTTGCCGAGCAGCGCCGCGTGATGTTGCCAATTGGCCGCTGGGTCTTGCATCAAGCCGCATGCTGGGCCAGCGCAATGCGCCGCAAAGGGCACGGGCCGCTTTCGGTTGCGATCAATCTGTCAAACCTTCAGTTTCATTCCACTGAGTTTATTGATGCGCTGGCCACCAACTTGCGCGATGCAGAATTGCCCGGCCAGCTGCTGGAGCTGGAGATCACTGAGCGAATGCTGATGGACGATCTACCGCAAATCCGCCACCTGCTCACGCAAATCAAATCGCTGGGCATCAAAATCTCCATCGACGATTTTGGCACCGGCTTTTCGTCGCTGGGCCGGCTAAAAGAATTGCCGATCGATCGCCTCAAAATCGACCGCTCGTTTGTGAAAGATCTGCCGAGCGACCGCGGCTCGATTGCAATGGCGCAGGCCATTGTGAACATGGGCCACAGCCTTGGGCTTGCGGTGATCGCTGAAGGGGTGGAAACGCCCGCGCAAGCACACGCACTCGCTGAGCTAGGCTGCGATGAAATGCAAGGCTACGCGATTGCCAAGCCCATGCCCGCGCCAGGATTTGAGCGCTGGCTGATCGATTATCGCAGCACGCGGTAGTGCGCAAACGCGCGCATGAAAAAGCCCGGACTTGCCGGGCTTTTTTGTAGACCTAAAGCGCAGTGTTATGCAGCTTTTTTGGTGCCTTGCTTGCCGTCGAAGAACTGCTCGTCTTCGGTGGAGCCTTTGAGCGCTGCGGTGGATGCTTCACGCTCGATGGTCGTGGTCACGGCGTCAAAATAACCGGTGCCCACTTCGCGCTGATGCTTCACGGCGGTAAAACCGCGTTCGGCTGCAGCAAACTCTTTTTCCTGCAGCTGCACGAACGCGCTCATGTTGTCGCGTGCGTAGCCATAGGCCAGATCAAACATGCTGTAGTTCAGGCTGTGGAAGCCGGCCAGGGTGATGAACTGGAACTTGTAGCCCATTGCGCCCAGCTCGCGCTGGAACTTGGCGATGGTG
>JBOFGW010000211.1:0-1580 GCA_051649325.1 Burkholderiaceae bacterium
CTCCTGCCGACGGCGCAGCCAGAACAAGAGCAAAAACACGCCGGCCACGATGGTGAATACGCCAACCATGCGCGTCATGGTGTGTTTGAAGAAAAACGACCCAGTGTACTTAGGCTGCAAGTCTGCAGTCTCGCCGACGTACATGCGCGAAATGCCGCTGACACCCGAGCGATATGCCGTTTCGAGCATGATCTCGTTATTGCCGCGCAGTAGCAGCGCGTTGGGCAGTTCGATCAAGAACGGCCGCCGCCAGCGCACGTACTCTTTTTCGTTTGTTGGCTTGGGCCCGGTGAGCCGCAGGCCGTTCAGATAGAAGTAGCCGCCGTTGTACAGGCGCGGGATGTAGAGCATCAACCCTTCGGGCGGAATGGTCTCAACCCGAAAGTTTGCGCGCAGCCACTGCTGCCGCAGCGGCTCGTCTTCAGTAGCGATCCAGTGCGCCGGCAGCGGCAGGGGTTGCCAAACAGTGTCTACCGTGGGCGGCGCGGCAGACATGACTGACTGCGCGCTATTGATGGAGACCAGCTCAGCGCGAAGCGGCATCGCGCCGAACAGCAAGCAGCTAAGAAGCGAGCAGTAAAGCGCGCGATTAAACGTCGAGCAGACCCAACTGACCAGCTTCATACACGGCTTGTCCGCGCGAGTTGACGGCCAGTTTCCGATAGATTTTCTTGATGTGTGTGGCAACGGTGTACGGCGAGATTTCCAGCAGGTTGCCGATCTCATTGAAAGAAAACCCCTTGGCCAGCAGTTGCAGAATCTGAGTCTCGCGCGAGGACAGCGGGTTTTCCAGCTGGCGCTTGGCGGGTTCGCGCTGCGCAACTGCGTGCCCGCCCGCCACCGAGCGGAAGCGCTCCAGCACGTGGCGCGCAACCACCGGGCTGACCGGTGAGCCGCCTTCGTGCAAGGTTTTGATGGATTCGATGAACTCGGATTCGTCGGTGTCTTTAAGCAAATAGCCGGTCGCGCCGGCCTCAATTGAGTCCACCACGTGCGATTCATCGTCAAACACCGTCACCACCATGATGTCGGTATTTTCATACCGCTCAGAGCAGTAACGGATGACATCAATGCCGCTGGCATCGGGCATGCCCAGGTCCACCAGCATCACGTCCGGCTTGGCACGGTCCAGCATCAGCTTAGCGAGCGCAACCGATGGTGCGATGCCAGCAAGAGTAAAACTGGGTTCTTTGGCCACGATTTCAGCAAAGCGGCGCTGAAACTCAGGCTCGTCTTCTACTACGAGTATCGACAAAACGTTGCTCACGCAAGCTCCTTGATCCGCAAGATTTTGCGTCAATGGCGCATTCTAGCGTTGATTGGGGCGCGAACTACAAGCGTGCCGTCACGGCGCGAGACGGCACCGGTTCCAACCCTGTGCAGTGCGCTCATATGCAATGCGGTCATGCAGGCGCGAAGGGCGGCCCTGCCAAAATTCGGCAGCATCCGGAATCAGCCGGTAACCGCCCCAATGCGGCGGGCGCGGCGGATTCAGCGCGAATTTGGCGCCGTATTTGGCGGCGGCCGCGACCAGTTCCGCGCGCGAGGTAATCTTTTGGCTCTGCGGACTTGCCCACGCG
>JBOFGW010000212.1:0-3108 GCA_051649325.1 Burkholderiaceae bacterium
AACCTTGCGCCATGTATAGATCGGTGGGGAAGTTGCCGCGCTCCGTCAGGATTTCTACTCGCGCTGGGCTGCGCTCCTGCGCAATCCGCATGCTGGCCGCAAGCACCTTGAACAAGTTGATGGAAGTGGAGTCCGCGGCAACCACTTCGCCCGGTTGCGCGCCGATGAGCTGCGCAATCTTGTCGCCGACTTTGGCAGCCAGATTGATCCAGCCAGCGGAGTTCCACGAGCGAATCAGCCCCTGGCCCCATTGCTGCGCCACCACTTCGCTGACGCGCTGCTGCGTCGCACGCGGCAGCACGCCAAGCGAATTGCCGTCCAGATAAATCAGGCCTTCGTCAATGCAAAACTGCTCGCGCATGGCGCGCAGCGGATCGCTTTCGTCCAAGGCTTCAAAGTGAGATCGATTGTTCATAGATTTCTGAGTATGGCGCGTACGGGTGACGCATCCAAATGCGCAAGCTTGAGCGGCAGTGCAATCAACTCGTAGTCGCCAGCGGGAACGTCATCGAGCACGATGCCCTCCAACATCGCCATGCTGTGTGCGCGCACGGCATGGTGCGCGTCCATCGACTTGGAATCCTGCGGGTCAAGCGAGGGCGTATCGATGCCCACCAATTGCACCCCGCGCGCGGCGAGCTGGTGGATCACATCGCTGGACACACTCGCAAATGCATCGTCCCACACCGTTTGCGGTGCCTGCAAATAGGTGCGAAACAGCACGCGCGCAGGAATGTTGTTCAGTTGCCCGGCCAGATGTTCAGCGCCGATCACTTGTGCGCCAAGCGCGTGGATGACGCGGCAAGGGCCGATGTAAGCCTCCAGCCCTACCTTCCCAATTGGCAAGCCGGCTGGGTCGTAGTGCAGCGGCGCGTCGGTATGCGCGCCGGTGTGGGTAGACAGTGTGAAGCGCGACACATTGACCGGGCTGCCGTGCTTGCCGATTTGCCAGGTTTGCTCCTGCGCGAACGGTGTATCGCCAGGCCACACCGGAAAGCCCGGCATCAGCGCCGGGCTGATGTCCCAGATCTTTGACTGCTTAGACGTCATGAATTTAGTTTAGACTTAAAGTAATTGGTTGGCGAGCCGTTGTGGTGATTGCGTGCTTGCCGGCGGATTCTTTGGGGGTCGGGCAACACATGAAGATCGATATCATCGGCGGCGGCCCGGCAGGCCTGTACTTTGCTATCCTGGCCAAAAAGCGCCAGCCCACTGCGCAGGTTCAGGTGGTGGAGCGCAACGCTGCAGACGATACGTTTGGCTTTGGCATTGTGCTTTCCGATGAGACGCTGACCAATCTCAAGCATGCGGATGCGCCAAGTTATGCAGCGGTCCGCGATAACTTTGCGTACTGGGATGATATCTACGTCCACTTCAAAGGGCAGATCAAGAAAAGCAGCGGGCACGGGTTTTCTGGCATAAGGCGCATCACGCTGCTGAACATTTTGCAGCAGCGCGCGCGGGAACTAGGTGTTGCCGTGCGCTACAAGACAGAAGACGCTGGCGCAGCCGCGCATTCCGACGCCGACTTGCTGGTGGCGGCCGATGGCATCAATTCTGCCGTGCGCGAAGCATGGCGCGATCACTTCAAACCGCAGGTTGATCTGCGCAGCAACCGCTTTACCTGGCTAGGTGCGCGCATGAATCTGC
The DNA here is from genome assembly GCA_051649325.1 of Burkholderiaceae bacterium. Lineage (GTDB taxonomy): Bacteria > Pseudomonadota > Gammaproteobacteria > Burkholderiales > Burkholderiaceae_C > JBJOQV01. The sequence continues at coordinate 1,651 of JBOFGW010000212.1, forward strand.
CAGGGTTCACCTACAGTTTCCGTGAAAACGAACACGGTATTTGGAACCTGCACGCGTACCAATACACCGCCGGTGAATGCACGCTGGTGGTGGAAACGACCAATGCCGCTTTTTTGGATTCTGGCCTGCGCGTGGAAGACGAAGCAGCCACCGCAGCCTATATGGAAAAACTCTTTCACACAGAGTTGGGCGGCGCAAAAGTTCTGACCAACCGCTCGATGTGGCGGCAGTTTCCCACCATCACCTGTGAAACATGGCACAAGCAAGCAGGTAACACGCAGGTTGTTTTACTGGGTGACGCAGCGCACACCGCGCACTTTTCCATTGGCTCAGGCACCAAACTCGCGCTGGAGGATGCGATCGCGCTTGACCAAGCCATGGGCGCGCAGCCGCACGATCTGGCGCAAGCGTTGGCGGCGTATGAACAGGGCCGGCGCGACGAGGTCGGGCGCATTCAGCACAGCGCCAATGTTTCGCTTGGGTGGTTCGAACATGTCAAACGCTTTTGGCATTTTGATGCCAAGCAGTTCAACATCAGTTTGCTCACGCGCAGCAAGCAGATTACGTACGAAAACCTGCGCGTGCGCGACGCGGCGCTGGTGGAAGACATGACCGCGTGGTGGAACACGCAAGAAGCAGAAAAGCTCGGGCTTGTACTGCCGTGCGATGTAGACAAATCCACGCTGCCGCCGATGTTTGCGCCGTTTCGCCTGCGTGACATGTGGATTGCCAACCGTGTGGTGGTCAGCCCCATGGCGCAGTACAGCGCGGTGGATGGCATGCCGAACGACTGGCATTTTTCGCACTACACCAGCCGTGCGCTGGGCGGCGCCGGCCTGGTGTTTGTGGAGATGACCTGCCCGAGCGCCGATGCACGCATTACGCTCGGCTGCACGGGTCTGTATGCGCCCGAGCATGTTGACGCGTGGCGGCGCATTACCGATTTTGCACACCGGCACAGCGCCGCAAAGATGGTGATGCAGCTTGGCCATGCGGGCCGCAAAGGTTCTACGCAGCTGGGTTGGGAAAAGATGGATGCGCCGCTGCCGCGCGATAACTGGCCGCTCATGAGCGCATCCGCGCTGCCTTACCGCCAAGGCGTAAACCAAACGCCACGTGAAGTGAGCCGCGCAGACATGGACGCACTGATCGCCGAGTTTTGCAACAGTGCGATCATGGCCGAGCAAGCTGGCTTTGACATGCTGGAGCTGCACATGGCGCACGGCTATCTGCTCGCAAGTTTTCTCTCGCCTGTGACTAACAAGCGCAATGACGCCTATGGCGGCAGCTTGAGTAATCGCTTGCGCTTTCCACTGGAGCTGTTTGCCGCGGTGCGCGCCGTCTGGCCCAAACACAAACCAATGAGCGTGCGCATCAGTGCGACCGACTGGATGGCCGGCGGCAATACGGGTGACGATGCAGTGCAGATCGCACACGCGTTCAAGGCGGCCGGCTGCG
>JBOFGW010000213.1:0-14875 GCA_051649325.1 Burkholderiaceae bacterium
TTTTCCAAGCATTTTTGCCTGAAAAGGCGCATGAATACTGCGGTAGCACTGTTTTAACTGCCTCGAACAACGCTTAAATCCGTTCGCGTTGAGCCTGTCGAAACGTATTTGAGGTGCAGCAGTCTGGCAAATTTCGCAAAAGCCCTTCGACAGGCTCAGGGCGAACGGTTGATGTCTTTCATTCCATAAACTACATGCATCCCAGCGCCGCCCTCTTTGCAGGTGAAACCAAGCCGCTTAATTTGCCGGCGTGTGATCACTACGCGGGCAATCTGCGCTTTGCGCAAAAAGCGCTTGAGCTGCAGCAGCAGATGGGCCCGGTGTTTGACATCACGCTGGATCTTGAAGACGGCGCCGCGCTAACTGAGTCCACCGGTGAAGAAGCGGCGCTGGCCGCGCAGTTTGGTCAGCTCATCGCATCCGAGCAAAACCAATTCAACCGCATCGGCCTGCGCGTGCATCCGCCGCACCACAGCGCCTTCCTTACCGATTTGCAGCAAGCGCTGGCTGTGTGCGCAGATAAGATTGCGTATGTCATTGTGCCTAAAGCCGCTTCGGCCAACGATGTGGCCAACGCAGTGGAAGCAATTGACCGCGTGGCGCAAGCAGCCGGCAGCCAGCGGCAAATTCCCCTGCACGTACTAATCGAAACTCACGGCGCGCTGCGCGAGGTGTTTCGCATTGCCGCGCATCCGCGCGTGGAAAGCCTGAGCTTTGGGTTGATGGATTTTGTCTCTGCGCATCAGGGCGCCATTCCCTCGGCCGCCATGCGCTCGCCGGGGCACTTTGAACACCCGCTCGTTGCCCGCGCCAAGCTGGAGATTGCCGCCGCCTGCCACGCTTACGGCAAAGTGCCCTCGCACAACGTCACGACAGAATTCAAAAACACGGCCATCGTCGCCGGCGATGCGCAGCGCGCCAAGCAGGAGTTTGGCTACACGCGCATGTGGAGCATCCACCCCGACCAGATCAAGCCGATCGTCACCGCGTTTGCGCCGCGCGCCTCAGAAGTCAACGACGCGTGCGAGATTCTCACCACCGCCGGCAGCAAAGACTGGGCACCAATCGAACACCGCGGCCAGCTACACGACCGCGCGAGCTACCGTTATTTCTGGACCGTTCTGCAGCGCGCGCAGCGCACCGGGTTGCAGATTCCGGATGCAGGCCGCGCGCTGCTTGATCAAGAGGTCGCGGCATGATTACCGGCATTCAAGATGTGTACTACAACGTAGCCGACATGCCACGCGCCGTGGCGTTTTACCGTGAGGTACTGGGCATGAAACTCGTGTTTGGCGATGCGTGGTGGACGCGTATGGAATGCGGCGGCGTTGGCGTGGGCTTGCACAAAAGCGGAGCGCCGGTGCCGGCGATTGCACACGATGCGCACGGCGCACACGTGGGCGCAACGCTCACGCTCAAGAGCGATGCGTTTGACGCAGACTGCGCGCGGCTTGAAGCCGCCGGTGTGAAATTTCTGAGCAAGACAGACAATCCTTGGGGCAAGGTTGGCGTGTTCCAAGACCCGGATGGCAACATCCTAAAAATCATGCAACCGAGTTATTGAGATGACTACCTCCCCCGGCGCCCTCTTTCGCAACGCCCTGCTTGAAGAAAAGCCGCTGCAAATCATCGGTGCCATTAACGCCAACCACGCGCTGCTCGCAAAGCGCGCGGGCTACCGGGCGATTTATCTTTCCGGCGGCGGCGTGGCGGCGGGCTCGCTCGGGCTGCCGGACCTCGGCATTAACAACCTGGACGATGTGCTCACCGACATCCGCCGCATTACCGATGTGTGCGATGTGCCGCTGCTGGTCGATATCGATACGGGCTTTGGCCCGAGCGCCTTCAACATTGCGCGCACGGTGAAAAGCCTCATCAAATTCGGCGCGGCGGCGTGCCATATCGAAGACCAAGTGGGCGCCAAGCGCTGCGGCCACCGACCGGGCAAAGAAATCGTTAGCAAGCAAGAGATGGCGGATCGCGTGAAGGCCGCGGCCGATGCCAAGACCGACAGCAACTTCTTTTTGATCGCCCGCACCGATGCGATTGCCGCAGAAGGTGTGGACGCCGCGATTGAACGCAGCATTGCGTGCGTGGAAGCCGGCGCAGACGGCATCTTTGCCGAAGCCGCGCACGATCTGCCGACCTACAAAAAATTTGTCGACGCGGTAAAGGTGCCGGTGCTAGCCAACATCACCGAGTTTGGCGCCACGCCGCTGTTTACCGTAGAAGAACTGCGCAGCGTGAACGTGGCAATGGTGCTGTACCCGCTTTCCGCCTTCCGCGCCATGAATAAAGCAGCGGAAAACGTGTATCAAGCGATTCGCCGTGACGGCACGCAAAAAAATGTGCTGGACACGATGCAGACACGCAATGAACTCTATGACCGCATTGGCTACCACGCGTTTGAGCAGCACTTGGATCAGCTTTTTGCGGGGAAAAAGTGAATCACTTGAGCCACTACAACGCCGTCATCCCGGCGCAGGCCGGGATCCAAGTAGGTGTAATCGCGCTAGCTCAAAGAAACTGGATCCCGGCCTACGCCGGGATGACAAGCTCGCGTTTAAGAAGCAGATCATGACACGCAGTATCCATAAGTATCTTCAAGCAAAAATGGCTCAAAACCCGCATGGATTTTGCGTCACGCACATTGAAATTTGAATGATTACGGGCCTCAATCACATCCAAATCTCCATCCCTGCCGCGCGACTTGCGGATGCATTGGCGTTTTATCAAGACGCGCTGGGCTTTGCGCGCGTGCAAAAACCCGCAGAGCTTTCGCCCACCGGCGCGTGGCTCACGCAAGGCGGCGTGAATCTGCATTTGGGTGAAGAGAAAAACTTTGCCACCGATGGCCGCGCGCATCCGGCTTTTGTGGTGAGCGATGTGCAGCGATTGGTCGATGCGTGCGTCGCGGCCGGTTACAAGCACCGCTGGGACACCGGCCCAAATGGCTACAAGCGCGGCAGCGTGTTTGATCCATTTGGCAATCGAATTGAGTTGATGCAAAAGCTATGACGCAATATTCATGCGCCTTTTGGAGCAAAAATGGCCCAGAAGGCTCATGGATATTGCGTAGTTGGTCCCCTCCCCTTCAAGGGGAGGGTTAGGGTGGGGATGGGTTCTAAGGCGAACAGCGCAATAACCCATCCCCCTCCCAACCTCCCCCTTGAAGGGGGAGAGGCTTGAATGAAAACACATGGAGCTAGAGCTATGACAGAAGCCGCAACAACCGCGCCCGGCATCAAGCCGAAAAAATCCGTCGCCCTATCCGGCGTCACCGCGGGCAACACTGCGCTGTGTACTGTGGGCCGCAGCGGTAATGATTTGCACTATCGCGGCTATGACATCCTGGACATTGCGACCACCTGCGAGTTTGAAGAGATTGCGTTTTTGCTGGTGCATGGCAGCCTGCCGAATAAAGCGCAATACGCGGCCTATAAACGCAAACTGCAGGGCATGCGCGGCATTCCCGATGCGGTGAAGCGCGTGCTTGAGTGCATTCCCGCCAGCACGCACCCGATGGATGTGATGCGCACCGGCGTCTCGGCGCTCGGTTCAATGATGCCGGAGGGCGAAGACCACAAGCTCGCCCCCGCGCGCGACATTGCAGACAAACTCATGGCCAGCATGGGCTCGATGTTGCTGTACTGGTATCACTTTGCGGTGAACGGCCGCCGCATCGATGTGGAAACGGATGACGATTCAATCGGCGGGCACTTTCTGCATCTGCTGCACGGCAAAAAGCCCAGCGAGCTGTGGGTGCGCTCCATGCACACCTCACTGATTCTCTACGCCGAGCATGAGTTCAACGCCAGCACCTTTGCGGCGCGTGTGATCGCCGGCACCGGCAGCGATATGTACAGCGCCATCACCGGCGCGATTGGCGCGCTCAAAGGCCCCAAGCATGGCGGCGCCAACGAGTTTGCGTTTGACACCATCGGCCGCTACGACACGCCGGACGAAGCCGAAGCCGACATCATCAAGCGCGTGGCGGAAAAGCAGGTCATCATCGGCTTTGGCCACCCGGTGTACACCATTTCTGATCCGCGCAACGTGGTAATCAAAGAAGTTGCCAGATCGTTATCACAAGAGGCGGGCGACATGAAGTTGTTTGACATTTCGGCACGCGTTGAAGAAGTCATGTGGCGCGAGAAAAAGATGTTTCCCAACCTGGATTGGTACAGCGCCACCAGCTATCACATGATGGGCGTGCCCACCGCCATGTTTACACCGCTGTTTGTCATCAGCCGCACCAGCGGATGGACCGCGCATGTGATCGAGCAGCGGATTGACAACAAAATTATTCGTCCAAGTGCGAACTATGTGGGGCCAGAAGACCTCAAATTCGTACCCATCGAAAAGCGCGGTTAAATAGCGCGTTGCATCGGTGTTTACGTTAACGCGCTCGCAATGTCCAAACTGCAACAATACACAGGATGAACAAAGCGCGGCGCGTTTAATTTTCTAGACCGCACTTAGAGGAGAAGTTCATGTTTTCACGAATCAAGCTGGTGATGATCGGCGCAACTGTTGTTCTAGCCGCCGCCTGTGCTCAACCGGTACAAGCCCCGGCGCCTGCGCCCGCAGCAAAAGCACCGGCCCCCGTCGCTGCTCCGGCTCCTGCACCAGCTGCAGCGCCCGCGCCCAGCGTGGCTGCCCAAGCTGCGGCAACCGGCGCTGCTGATCAGCGCTCCGCCAGCGCCGGCGCAGCTGCCGCGCAATCAGCAGTGGTCTGGGGCTCTAAGCCAGTCATCGGTAAATTCAACTGCGATATTGGCCGTACCGTCGATGTATCCGCCAAAGACGACAACAACGTCGATCTGAAGTGGCAAGGCAAAACCTACGCACTCGCAAAAGTGCCCACCTCTTCCGGGGCCATGCGCTTTGAAGACAAGGCTAGCGGCTTGGTATGGATTCAAATCCCCGCCAAAAGCATGCTGATGGATTCCAAAGCAGGCCGCCAGCTGGCGCAAGACTGCAGAAACTAATTTTTAACCCTTGAACCTATCTAAAAACGTAGCGAGCGGGTCGAGTTGCGTATGAGCAGCACAGACAGTGCGAGTAGCACGGCGAGCAGCGCAATGCGCAAATCGGCCCGCGCAGTAGTTTTTAGATAGGTTCACCTCAAACAAGAAACTTCCATGTCCGCATATATCAGCAACGTAAGACCCAAGCCAGATAAAGTACTCGTCGACATCGTCGACTATGTCACCAAGTACAAGATCAGCAGCAAGCTCGCCTACGACACGGCGCGCAACTGTTTGATCGACACCTTGGGTTGCGGACTGGAAGCGCTTGAATACCCCGCCTGCACCAAGCTGATGGGGCCTATCGTGCCAGGCACGGTGGTTCCCCATGGCGCCAAGGTGCCAGGCACCCAATTTCAGCTCGACCCGATTGCCGCCGCCTTCAACATCGGCACCATGATTCGCTGGCTCGACTTCAATGACACATGGCTGGCTGCCGAGTGGGGCCATCCATCAGACAATCTGGGCGGCATTCTCGCCACTGCAGATTGGCTGTCCCGCAACGCCGTTGCCGCAGGCAAAAAGCCGCTGGTGATGCGTGATGTGCTCACCGCCATGATCAAGGCGCACGAGATTCAAGGCTGTATCGCGCTGGAAAATTCGTTCAACAAGGTCGGCCTGGATCACGTAGTTCTCGTGAAAGTGGCTTCCACCGCTGTGGTGGCCGAAATGATGGGCCTCACGCGTGATGAGATCATCAACGCCGTTTCACTCGCCTGGGTGGATGGTCAAGCGCTGCGCACGTATCGCCACGCACCAAACACCGGCAGCCGCAAGAGCTGGGCTGCGGGCGACGCAACATCACGCGCCGTGCGCCTGGCGCTGATCGCCAAGACCGGCGAGATGGGCTACCCCAGCGTGCTCACCGCCAAGACCTGGGGCTTTTACGACGTGCTGTTCAAAGGCAACGAGTTCAAGTTTCAGCGGCCGTACGGTAGCTATGTGATGGAAAACGTGTTGTTCAAGATTTCTTTCCCCGCCGAGTTCCACAGCCAGACCGCGGTGGAATGCGCGATGGACATTCACAAGCAGCTCGCCAAGATGGGCAAGACCGCTGCGGATATCAAAAAGATCACCATCCGCACGCATGAGGCGTGCATCCGCATCATCGACAAAAAAGGCCCGCTCAATAACCCGGCCGACCGTGATCACTGCATTCAATACATGGTGGCCGTGCCGATTCTCTTTGGCCGCCTGACTGCCGGCGACTATGAAGATGCAATCGCCAAAGATCCGCGCATCGACACGCTGCGCGACAAGATCGTGTGCGTAGAAGATAAGCAATTCACCAAGGATTACCACGATCCCAAAAAGCGCAGCATTGCCAATGCGTTGACCGTGGAGTTCAACGACGGCAAGAAGCTCAAAGAAATCGTCTGCGAATACCCGATCGGCCACAAGAACCGCCGCAAAGAAGGCATTCCGGTGCTGGTGGAGAAATTCAAGACCAATCTGGCGCGCAAGCTGTCCAAAAAGCAGCAAGACGCGATTTTGGCCGTGTCACTGGATCAGAAAAAACTCGAATTGATGCCGGTACATGAGTATGTTGATATGTATGTCATATGAGCCGCATAAGCTGAGATAACCGTTCGGGCTGAGCCTGTTGAAGCCAATTTACGAAACGTATTTACCTCAAATGCGTTTCGACAGGCTCAACGCAAACGGGTTTTTCAGCACACCAACTCATTCAACCCGCACACGGCGCTCCTGCCAGACCGCGTGCGGCGTCAAACAAGCTGGCAGGCAATGCAAAACCTCGTTCCGCGAAAGGCCGTTCGAGTGACGCATAGGAGAAAGCCATGTCCCACAACCTGTTCAATTCCCGCCAAACATTCAAAGCCGCCGGCGGCAAAGAAGGCACCTACTACAGCCTGAAGGCGCTGGAAGCCGCCGGTGTTGGCCCGGTGTCCAAGCTGCCGGTGTCGATCCGCATCGTGCTTGAGGCCGTGCTGCGCAACTGCGACGGCAAAAAAGTATCTGAAGAACACATCAAGCAGCTCGCCAACTGGAAGCCGACGGCCGAGCGCACGGACGAAATCCCGTTTGTGGTCGCGCGCGTGGTGCTGCAAGACTTCACCGGTGTGCCACTGCTGGCCGACTTGGCTGCCATGCGCAACGTGGCGGACAAAATGGGCAAAGACCCCAAGGCCATTGAGCCGCTCGTGCCGGTGGATCTGGTGGTGGATCATTCCGTGATGATCGATCACTTTGGCACGCCCGATGCGCTGCGCAAAAACATGGAACTTGAGTTTCAGCGCAACACCGAGCGCTACCAGTTTATGAAGTGGGGCATGCAGGCGTTTGATACGTTTGGCGTGGTACCTCCCGGCATCGGCATCGTGCACCAAGTCAACCTTGAGTATTTGTTCAAAGGCCTGCAAAGCAAAGACGGCGTGTACTACCCGGATACGCTGGTGGGCACAGACAGTCACACGACCATGATCAACGGCGTGGGCGTAGTGGGCTGGGGCGTGGGCGGTATTGAGGCAGAAGCCGGCATGCTCGGCCAGCCGGTGTATTTCTTGACGCCGGACGTGGTGGGCGTGGAACTCAAAGGCAAGCTGAATGAAGGCGTGACTGCGACCGACTTGGTGCTGACGGTTACGGAGATGCTGCGCAAACACAAAGTGGTCGGCAAATTTGTCGAGTTCTTTGGCGAAGGCGCTGCGTCACTGTCAGTCGTGGATCGCGCAACGATTGCCAACATGGCCCCTGAATACGGCGCGACGATGGGCTTTTTCCCGGTCGATGAAAAGACCGTGGACTATATGAAGAAAACCGGCCGCACGGATGAGCAATGCGCCATGTTTGAGGCCTACTTCAAAACGCAAGGCCTGTTTGGCATGCCCAAAGCTGGGGACTGTGTGTACAGCTCGCAGCTCACCTTGGATTTGGCCACCATCGTTCCCTCGCTCGCGGGCCCCAAGCGCCCGCAAGACCGCATTGTGCTGCCGGCGATGAAAGACAGCTTCAATAAACTGTTCTCCGCGCCCGTCGCAGAAAACGGTTTTGGCCAGCCCGCAGATAAGCTCAATGCGCGCTTTGAAATCAAGCCCGGTTCCACCATTGGTAACGGTGACGTGCTGATTGCCGCCATTACGTCTTGCACGAACACCTCCAACCCTGGTGTGATGCTCGCGGCCGGTCTGCTGGCGAAGAAGGCGGTGGAAAAAGGCCTGAAGGTCAACCCAAATATCAAAACCAGTCTAGGCCCTGGCTCACGCGTGGTGGAAGATTATCTGGCCAAGAGCGGCCTGCAGCCGTATCTGGACAAACTGGGCTTTAACGTGGCCGCATTTGGCTGCACCACTTGTATCGGTAACGCTGGCGATCTGACGCCGGAGATCAACGAGACCATTACCAAAAATGACTTGGTATGCGCTGCCGTTCTGTCAGGCAACCGCAACTTTGAAGCACGCATTCATCCGAACCTGAAAGCCAACTTCCTCGCCAGCCCGCCGCTGGTCGTGGCGTTTGCTATCGCGGGCAAAGCCAATATCGATCTGACCACTGAGCCGCTGGGCACAGGTTCAGATGGCAAGCCGGTCTTCTTGAAAGACGTGTGGCCTTCGAGCGAAGAGATCAACGCCGTCATGCCCTTTGCGCAAGACCCGCAAGTGTTCAAGCGCCTGTACGCAGACTTCACCAAAGACCACGATCTGTGGAACAAGGTACCCGCGCCGACCGGCCAGGTGTACACCTGGCCGGAGTCCACCTACATCGCCAAGCCGCCGTTCTTTGACGAGTTTGGCATGACCCCCGGCGCGGTCAGTGAAATCAAGGGCGCCAAGGCATTGCTTATCTTGGGTGATTCAGTCACCACCGACCACATTTCCCCCGCGGGTTCGTTCAAGGAAACCACGCCTGCGGGCAAATGGCTGGGTACCAAAGGCGTGCAAAAAGTGGACTTCAACAGCTACGGCAGCCGCCGCGGCAATCATGATGTGATGATCCGCGGAACCTTTGCCAACGTGCGCGTGAAGAACCTGATGCTGCCGCCCAAGGCCGACGGTAGCCGCGTGGAAGGCGGCTACACCTTGCTCGACGGCCAGCAAACCACCGTGTACGACGCCGCGCAAAGCTACATGGCCAAAGGCACGCCCACGGTAGTGTTTGGCGGTGAAGAATATGGCACGGGATCTTCACGTGACTGGGCCGCCAAAGGCACGCAACTGCTTGGCGTAAAAGCCGTGGTAGCCAAGAGCTTTGAACGTATCCACCGCAGCAACCTGGTGGGCATGGGCGTGTTGCCGCTGCAGTTCAAAGGCGCAGATTCCGCGCAGTCACTCGGCCTCAAAGGTGATGAAACCTTTGACATCGTTGGCGACATCAACAAGCCGCAGTCGAACATGACACTCGTGGTCACGCGCGCCGACGGCAGCAAGCAAAACGTTACCGTGCTCTCGCGTATCGACACACCGATTGAGGTGGACTACTACAAGCACGGCGGCATTCTGCCCTACGTGCTGCGGCAATTGATGAGCGGTGCCACGGCCAAGAAGGTTGTGGCTGCGGCGGCGGCTGGTGTAGCCGCTGTTGCGCCTGCAGTTGCGACGGCGGCAACGACGGTGGCAACGTCGGCAGCAGCCGTGGCGAGCACCGCAACTTCCGGTGCAGCACTTGCAGCGGGCGGCGTTGCTGCGGCAGCAGGTGCAGCAGCGGTGGGTGCTGGCAACGCAGGCGGCGGTTGGTTCACCAAAGTAGGCACGTTGATTGCGGGCTTGATCGTTGCGGCAATTCTGTACTTCTGGCTCGGAGGTAAAGATCCGGCAGCGCATAAGTCGCCCGAGCTTGCATCACTGCCGCCGGCACCGGTAATGCCTGCGGTACAAAGCGCGCCCACCCCGGCGGCGGCACCCGTTGCTGCTGCACCCGCAGAGAAACCTGCACCGGTGAAGTTGTATTTTGCTGTCGGCAAGTCTGACGCGCCCGCTAACAGCAGTCAAGATCTGGCCAAAATCGTGGAGTACGCCAAGGCTAACGCGAATAGCAAAGTAGCCCTGAGTGGCTTTCACGATAAATCCGGCAACCCCGAGGCCAATGCAGAGCTGGCCAAGAACCGCGCCAAGAGCGTGCGTGAAGTGTTGCGCGCAGCAGGCGTGGCCGAGGACCGCGTGGTGATGGAAAAGCCGCAAGAAACCGCCGGTGGCGAAGACCCTCAAGAAGCACGCCGGGTTGAAGTCAGCCTGCGTTAAGCGGTTTATCAAAACCCGCAACCTTTGAGCGGCGGCATCTGCAAAGATGCCGCCGTTTTTCATGCATAGTTCCAACCAACCCATCGTCGTGCTGGACACCAATGCAGTGCTCGACTGGCTGCTGTTTGCCGATGGCGGCATGGCGCAGATTGCGCACGCAATTGTGCACAGCCAGGCACAGTGGATCGCCACGCAATCCATGCGCGATGAGTTCGAGCGCGTGCTCGCCTACCCCGCGATCGCGCCGCGCAACCCCGATGCAGCAGCCGCACGCACGGTGTGGGACCGGCACGCACATCTACACGACGCGCCCACAGCATGCGCGCTCGTCTGCAGCGATACAGATGATCAGAAATTTATTGATCTAGCCATCGCCGCCAAGGCCAACTGGCTGATCAGCAAAGACAAAGCCCTGCTCACACTCAAGAAAAAAGCGCTTGCACACGGCGTTGCGATTTGCCGGCCAGAGCATGCGTTGATCGCTCCGTTGATCGCGTGAATTTGACATGATTTAAAAGCCATCTACGCAATATCCATGCGCTTTTTGGGGCAAAAACGGCTGGAAAGGCGCATGGATATTGCGTAGAGTGCTTGGGGAAACTCATAAAATCCGTTCGCGCCCCGCTTGTCGAAACGCATTCGAGGTAATTCAATTACTTGATTGATAGCCAGCGGGCTTCGACAAGCTCAGCCCGAACGGTTCGACGGTTTCTAGAAGCCCCTTGAAGCATCAACCCTCAAGGATCACTTCGCACCCGCACAAAACTCGCAAACCGCGGCAACCCCGTCTTCGTCAGATCACGATATGCATACGTCACCACGCTACCCACGGGCGGCGGATTCTTTCGCTGCGCATCCGTAAACCCGGTGCCGATGCGAAAAATTTTTCCCTCCGGCGTTTTCACTTCCAGCGCGCCCAGCATGCCGGTGTACTTGCCTTTGCCGGGCACATGCGCAATCACCACCGCCTCGGTATCCAGCTGCGGCTTGAGTTTGAGCAGCACGTCCGAGCGGCCTGTCACGTAGGGTGCATCGGCCAAGTGCAGCATCAACCCTTCACCGCGGGCTTTCACCACTTCGTCCAGCTTACGCTTGAGCGCTTTGCGGTCGGCCACGCGAAACTGCTCCACTGCCTTAAGCTGCGGCCAGTTGGTTTGCTGCACGATTTGTTTGATCTTCGCGGCGCGTGCTTCAAACGTTCCCGGTGCATCCGGCAGCTCAAAGATCAAATAGCTCACGCGCTGCCACTCACTGTCCACCGGTTCGGTCTTGCGCACAATGCCGGAGAGTTCATCAAACTTGCCGCGTGCCAGCCACAGCTCGCCATCCAGCTTGACCGCCGGCAGTTTGGCGATAAACCACGCAGGCGCATTGATCGTGTTGCCACTGCGAAAACGCAGCACGCTGCCATCCCACACCGCGCGCACACCATCAAACTTTTCGCTCACCAGATAGCGCGCTGGATCGACGCTGGCATCCAGCACATTCGCAAGCAACAACGGCGGCGGAGTTGGCGCATCTTTGGCCTGCGCAGGCGCAAACGCCGCGGCAAAGACGATGAGAGCCGCAGCGATCAATCGAAAAAGCATGGTGTGCATGGATTGGCAAGAATAGTGGAATGGGTACACCATTAGTCTACGCGCGCTAAGCTATCGCCATGCAAACAAAGCCTGTCACAAAGTCAACCAAAGCGCCGCAAGCAAAGCCCAGCGCAGCGCCAAAGAATGAGATCCGCCCGGAGCAGTCTGTCGAGCTGCTCAAAGAGCTGCACATCCTCACGCGCGAGGGCCAGCTCAACCAAGATTCACGCCGCAAGCTCAAGCAGGTCTATCACCTGTACCAGTTCATCGAGCCGCTGTTGCAAGACGTGCTGGCCAGCTACGCGGACATCACGCTGGTGGATCACGGCGCGGGCAAGTCTTACCTCGGCTTTATTTTGTATGACTTGTTTTTCAAACTGCATGCGCCGCAGGGCACCATCATCGGCGTCGAAGCGCGCGAGGATTTGGTGGAACGTTCTGTCCAGCTTGCGCAGCGTTTTGGCTTTGCCTGCATGCGGTTTTTGAATCAGTCGGTCGCGCAGTCCTCTGACAGCACCGCCCTGCCCCCGCGCATCGACGTTGTGACCGCCCTGCATGCCTGCAACACCGCCACAGACGATGCCATTGCCTTCGCGCTCAAACACAAGGCCAAGCACATCGTGCTCGTGCCCTGCTGCCAGGCAGAGGTGGCCGCAGCGCTGCGCAAAGCCAAAGCCGCTGCGCTCGCCAATCCACTGGCCGAGCTGTGGCGCCACCCCATCCACACCCGCGAGTTCGGCAGCCAGATCACCAACGTGCTGCGCTGCCTGCAGCTGCAAGCGCACGGTTATCAAGTCACCGTTACAGAGCTAGTAGGTTGGGAACACTCCATGAAGAACGAACTGATCGTCGCCACTTACAAAAATCTGCCGCGTTCAGAAGCGGCGCGGCGGCTGGATGCGCTGTTGGAAAGCGTGGGGCTTACGGTACTCAAGGAGCGGTTTTCGCAATGAGTTTTCGATGTAAGTACGCAGTGTTCATGCAGGTTTTCATGGCGTTTTGCCTGAAAACTCCCATAAACACTGCGTGATGAAAGGAATGCGCTAAGACAAATTCATTGGTTCAGAGCTGATTATTCCGCAGGCCAAAACAGATCAATCTTGTCTCCTTGGTAATTAGTATCCCGATCAATGCGGTATTCCTAAGAGCTGCTTTAATGACTAAATTGGATTTCATCAAGCAAGGCATGGGTAAGCATGGACGATAGGACTGAGACGGAGCGTCTTGCGATCAATAACAATTTGACTTCAATGCCCGCGAACCCCTGGGAGTTCGATGTGGAACTCGGGCCATCCCCGGACGAATCGTTGTCACGAATCCTGGCAGTGATTGGCGAAATTGCAAAACACAGCTCAAATAGATGGCCGTCTGACGATGAATGGAGATCATTGTTGCCAGCGTGGTTGAAGCGACACTTGTCGGAACTGAAAAAAGAACAAATAGATCATCTATTAGCGACTACGCCGCGTGATCAGTGGGATATTCTTCCCTGGGAGTTTGGATCATGGATAGATGCCATCCGGGATCGTGGCTGGAAGTGGTGGGGCTATAAACAAAAGCTAGGTGCTGCCACTCTTGTGCTTCATATCGCGATGTTTCCCGAGCGAATTGATGCATTCAAAGAGATCTTGCGAGCAGCAGGAATTAAAATACTGAGAGAGCGCTACAAGCCATAGGGGAACAGATCACAACTGTTTGAAATGATCTACGCAATATCCATGGGCATTTTCAGCCATTTTTGCCCCAAAACCCGTATGAATATTGCGTAGTCGCTTCTTCAACTCTCCCTCAACGCATCCAAAATCGGCTGCAACATCGCCGCCCCTAGCGCCTTGCTACGCGCGCCGTTCCAGCCGACAGTTGGCATCGGCGCGTTGGCGTTGTCTTTGAACGGCATTTCGAGTGTGACGCTGATGCAGCCAAACGTGTGGCCGACCCACTTGCTGGCGAGTTTGAGCATGTCTTGGTCGTACTTGCCGGAGGGGTAGCCGACCGCGGTTTGAAAATCTGGCGAGGCTTGCTTGAACACGGCCAGAAAGCGGTCTTGCTGTGCTTTTTGCTGTGGCGTGAAGCCGGGAATCATCTCGCTGCCAGCGATGAAGTTGTAGGGCAAGCCTTCATCGCCATGCGCATCCACAAATAGTGCCACACCGGTTTGCTGCATGCGCTCGCGCACCACAAATACCTCAGGGCTGCGCTCCATGCTGGGCTGCATCCATTCGCGGTTGAGGTTGGCACCGGCGGCGTTGACGCGCAGGTTGCCGCGCACGGAGCCGTCTGGGTTCATGTTGGGCACGATGTGAAAGCGTGCGTGTTTGAGTACTTCGCGGGCGATAGGGTTTGCAGCATCGGTGAGCGCCTCCAGCATGCCTTCACAAAACCACTGCGCCATGGTTTCACCGGGGTGTTGCCGCGCAATGATCCACACCGGTTTGCCTTGCGGGTTGCCCAGCAGCAGCATATCCAGATCGCGCCCTTCTACCGTCGCGCCCAGGCGCTCAAGCGTTACGCCCGGCTGCATTTGCATGCGCGCGAGCACTTGCGTGTGCCGCTCAAATGAATACGGTTCAAAGTAGGCAAACCACATGCTGTCAGCCAGCGTGGTGGTTTCAAAGATCAGTGCGCCGTTTTCAAACGCATTTTCAAACTTTGTGGGCACGGTAAACCAGTCTTGCTGGTTCGCGCTCGCGCGCACGGCGTAGTCGCCTTTTTTCCAGCCGCTCGGATAAGTTACTGCACCGGCGTTTTCAATCACATACCGGCACGGCACGCCGCGCACACCGCTCGCGCGGAAGTGGAACCACTGCAAGAATTCGTGCGGGCCGTGAATGGTGCTGTCGTTGCGGATGCGCAGGCGAATGTTGTGCGGATCAGTTGCATCCACCACCTCAATCGCGCCGCCGTCAAAATTGCTGCTGATGTGTATCACACGCGTATCCCAAAAAATTGATGAAGCAAACCCCACAATGCCAACCCAGCCGCGATACCGGCCGCGCCACCTACCCACACCTCTGCCGCTGTGTGGCGCTTGAGCTGCAAGCGTGACCAGCCGATTGCCGCGGTAAACGCC
>JBOFGW010000214.1:0-28488 GCA_051649325.1 Burkholderiaceae bacterium
CTGGAAGCCGCGATGCGCGAACGCACCGAGCAGTTGCGGCAAATGTTTGGCGGTCAGTTCGATCCCAAGATGTTCGACACGCCAGAAGCGCGCAAAGCCATGCTTGAGCAGCTGGTGAACCAAAGCGTGCTGTCAGCAGAGATGAATCGCAGCAGTGTGCTGCCATCGGATGCAAAGCTGCAAGAGACGATCGGCGCAATTCCCGATCTGCAAAAAGACGGCAAGTTTGACTACGAGCGCTATAAGAGCTTGCTCGCAGCGCGCGGTATGAACGAGCAGATGTTTGAATCGCGCCTGCGCGGTGACATCGGTTCTCAGCGTATCACCGCCTCTGTCTCTGAATCTGCGTTTCTTCCAGCAGCGGTTGTTGAGCAGCTTGTGCGCGCGAACGAGCAGGCCGTGGATGTGCAGGAGCTAAGCTTTAAACCTGCTGACTTTGCGGCGCAGATCAAACCCACGCCGGAAGCGCTCAAAACTTACTTTGAGGCAAACAAAAAGAAATTTGAAACCGCAGAAACGATCAATGCGGAATATGTGGTGCTGACCAGCGATGCAGTGAGCAAAACCATCGCGATCACAGATGCGGAGATCAAAGCGTTCTACGACCAGAACCAGGCCCGCTTTGGTACGGAAGAGCAGCGTTCTGCGCGGCATATTTTGATCAGCGCCGGCAAGGACGCGAAAGACGCCGACAAATCAGCGGCGAAAGCCAAAGCAGAAACACTGCTTGCACAGCTGCGAAAAGATCCTGCAGCGTTTGCAAAGCTGGCTAAAGAAAACTCGCAAGACCCGGGTTCTGCGGAAAACGGTGGCGATCTGGGGACCTTCGGCAAAGGCGCGATGGTCAAGCCGTTTGAGGATGCGGTGTTTTCCATGAAGCAGGACGAGATCAGCAACGTAGTTCAGTCTGATTTTGGCTTTCATATCATTCAGCTCACTGGCGTGAAACCTGCGGCCGTGAAGTCTTTGACAGAGGCGCGCGCAGAAATCGAGTCGCAACTGCGCAAAGACCGTCAAGCCAAGGAGTTTGCCAAGGCGAGTGAGACGTTTTCAAACACGGTATATGAGCAAGGTGACAGCCTGGCGCCGGCTGCGGAAAAATTCAAACTGACGGTTCAAAAGGCCGATGGGCTGACGCGTGATCGTGCTAACCAACCTGCGCGTCCCGGCGACCCTTTCACCCCCAAAGTTATCAACGCGCTGTTTACCGCCGATTCGATTAAGTCGCGCAAGAACATTGAAGCGATTGAAGCATCGCCCGGCGTGCTGGTGGCCGCGCGTGTCGTGGACCACAAGCCCGCGCGTGTCCCGGCTTTTGAAGAAGTGCAGGCCAAGGTTAGCGAGCAATACATCGCTACCGAAAGCAAGCGGCTCGCGGTTGAAGCAGGCAAGAAAAAGCTTGCCGAGGTGCAGACCAGTGCTGATGCGGCCGGTTTTGGCCAGACCAAGCAGGTCTCGCGCAGTAACCCGCAAGGCGTTACGCCCGCCGCGCTTCGGGAAATCTCGCGCGCTGCGGCTGGCAAGCTGCCTGCGGTGGTTGGGGTTGAGCAGGGCGAAGCCGGTTACACGCTGTATCGCGTTGCCGGTCTTGCGGCAGCGCCGGTGGTGGACGATGCCAAGCGGCAAGCCAGCGGCACTGGTTTTGCCCGCGCCGCGTCGGCATTGGAGCTACAGGGTGTGCTGGCCCAACTGCGCGAGCAACATAAAGCCAAAGTGCTGCAGACTAATCTGGAGCGCAAAGACCCTGAAGGTAGCCCGACGCCTGCGCGCAATAGTTAAGATAAGTTCTAATTTGCTCTACGCTTATTTCATGCGGATTTTCAGCCAAAAATGGCTCAAAACCCGCATGGAATATGCGTAGAGTACCTAAAATACCTGTTCAACCGGCCAATATTGCTGTGGCGGATTCAGAACCGGTATTTTCAGAATCGTTTCGATAAACATCCACGATCTTGCGGGCAAGCGCCGCGAAGCTGGCGTTACTTGCATCCTGTAAAGAGAATGTTCGCGCAGATCCGAGCTGGGTGAAATTGCGTGCCATGGAGCGGTCATAAGCCGGGTCGTAGTGGTCGCGCAGCAGCTCCTGTACCAGCGGCGGCCAATGACCGGCGCTTCCAAGCTGGTTCCAGTGTTCGATCTTGGCACGCCCGTGCAGAGAAACAAGGCAAGCAAGCTGCCTGGACAAAGCCGCGTTGTCGCGCAGAAAGTGTGCGTACTCGTCCATTAGCAGCTCTACGCGCGTCGCTTCACCGGTTTCAATCACGGCGCATGGGCTGGCGCGCATCTGCAGCATCAGCGCCTCGGGCACCCGCAGATCACCGATTTTCTTGCTCTCTGATTCGACAAATATCGACTGTTCGGGTTTAAACGCTACCAGCTTGGCCTGCAACTGCGACTCAAACCATTTCTGGCTTGGTTGCGGCATATCCAGCATGCCGCCCAGCACGGAGCCACGGTGGTTGGCCAATTGCTCCAGATCAAGCACCTGCGCGCCAGCGCTTGCGAGGGCTGTGAGCAGCCGGCTTTTGCCGCTGCCCGTGCGCCCGGCCAGCACCACAAATCGATGCTGCGGTGGTAGCGCGGTCAATGCATCATTCACCAGGGCGCGATAAGCGCGGTAGCCGCCATACAGCTGCATGGCCGGCCAGCCGATTTGCCGCAGAATATGCGTGAGCGACCCGCTGCGCTTGCCGCCGCGCCAGCACATGACCAGCGGTCGCCATTCGCGCGGTTGCTCAAAAACAGGATCGGTGAGCATTTGCCCGATCCGGCGCGCCACAATCGCTGCGCCCTGACGTTTTGCTTCGAAGGGAGAAACCTGTTTGTGCAAGGTACCGATTTTTGCGCGCTCCGCGTCATCCAGCACAGGCAGGTTAATTGCGCCCGGCACATGGTCGAGCGCAAACTCTGCTGGGCTGCGCACATCAATCACCAGATCAAACTGGCCAAAATCACCGAACTGCTCGGCGGTGAACATGCTGGGGTTACGCTGGGGCGCTATCGCATTCACTTGGGTGCGCCCAGAAGCGGCTGCAGTTGCGGCCACAATGTGTCCAGCATCAGGGGTTGACCGCGCTCATTCGGGTGGATGCGGTCGCTCTGGAAAAAGCTCAAATCCGTGCCGAACTTGACCAAGAAAAACGGTACCAGCGGTATTTTGAATTTCTGCGCCAGGTTGGCAAACATGGTACGGAACCGCTGCGTGTAGGCAGCGCCATAGTTTGGCGGCATTTCCATCCCCACAAGCAATACCTTGGCGCCTGCTTTGCTCGAAGCTTCGATCATCCGCGCAAGATTACGTTCGGTCATCTCAAGGGGCAGGCCGCGCAAGGCGTCGTTGGCGCCAAGCTCAATCACAACGACGGCGGGCTGATGTTGCTTGATCAGCCCATCAATGCGTTGCGCACCGCCGCTGGTGGTTTCGCCGCTGATACTGGCATTCACCACGTTGTGCGGCAGCTTCTGCGCCTGCAGACGCGACTGAAGCAGGGCGACCCAACCCTTTCCGCGTGCGATCCCGTATTCGGCAGAAAGACTATCACCAACCACCAGCAAAACCGGGGGTTTGCCCGCACTCGGAGTTTGTGCACTTGCGCAGGGCAGTAACATCCCCATACCTATTGCAAATGCCGTGAAGCATTGCATGCTCCTCCAAGCCAAATTACGCCAAAGAATGTCAATAAACACAGGTCAACCCAATCTGAACGCAATCTCTGTAAGGGATGTTAGCAAGACAGTCCGTGATGCAGATGGTCTGCTGCCAATTCTCTCTGATGTAACGTTTGAAGTGCCGCAGGGGCAGACCGTTGCCTTGGTCGGCGCCTCAGGCTCAGGGAAATCCTCACTGCTTGCGCTGCTCGCAGGCCTGGATGTGCCCAGTGCAGGCGAGATCTGGCTACTGCAGCAGAACATCACCGTGATGGATGAGGACGCGCGCGCCCAAGTGCGCCGCGGCAAAGTGGGGTTTGTGTTTCAGACCTTTCAGTTACTGCCGCATCTGACCGCGCTTGAAAATGTCACCATGCCTCTCGAACTCGATGGCACACGTTCGGCAGGAGAGGCGCGTGATGCAGCTGCCGCCATGCTTCGCAAGGTTGGTTTGGGCGAGCGCCTAACGCATACCCCGCGCACGCTTTCGGGCGGAGAACAGCAGCGCGTTGCCTTGGCGCGCGCGTTTGTGACGCAACCGTCAGTCGTGTTCGCAGATGAACCGACCGGCAGCCTGGATGTAGCCACCGGCGAACGCATCATTGAACTGATGTTTGCGCTGAATACGGAGCAGGGCGCTACGCTGGTGCTTGTCACGCACGATCCAAAGCTCGCCGCACGCTGCCAAAGGCGTTTCCAGGTTGAAGCTGGACGCGTAACTGCATTGAGTTAACACTACACCAACGGTGCAGTTTTAGTGCGGCCATGCCACGCGACCAGCAAGCCAGCGAGCACGATCAGCAGCATGCCTACAAGTGACAAGCTGTCTGGCCGCTGCCCGAAGATGAGCATGCCCAGCGTGACAGCGGCAATGATTTGCAAATAGATGAATGGCGAGAGGTACGAAGCCTCAGCGCGCCGGTAGGCAGCGATCTGTAGCAAATGGCCGGCAAAGCCGCTGATCCCGGTGGATAGCAGGATGCACCAGATAAGGCCAGAACTTGGCAGCGCTGCCGGGAACAGCGGTAACGCTATCAGGCAACCCGCAGTGCCCACTAATCCGCTATACAGAAGGGTTGTGCGCTCGCGGTCTGCCCGTAACTTGCGCGTAACAAGCTGGAACGCCGCAAAACACGTTGCGCAGAGCAAGCCAAGCATGAGTCCAAGAGGCGGCACCGCGCCGCTTGGGCGCACCACAATCAACATCCCCAAGAAAGCCAGCGCCACGCCCGCCCAGCGGCTTTTGCGGCCGCGCTCACCAAGCAGCCAGGGCGCTGCCGCAACGACCATGACCGGAGCCATAAAGTTCATCGCAGTGGCCTCAGCCAGCGGTACGAATTTGAGTACAGAAAAAAACAGAATCGTGGTTGCAAGCATCAACGCGCCACGCAGTATCTGCAATCCCGTATGGCTAGTGCGCAATACGCTGAGTCCTTCGCTGGGAAGCACCCATGCAAGCGCCAATGCCAAGTGCACTGCGTAGCGCACAAAAGAAATCAACAGTACGGATAGTCCGCCTGTAGTCGCAAGCCATTTGCCGCTCGCGTCCAGCACCGATAGCACCCATTGCGCCGCAATCAGCAGCAATACGGCAGCCCACGGTCTATGCATGCTGATTTCGCAGTGTGTTGAACAGGCCAGCTAGCTCTGGCAGGAATAGGTCTGAAGTCATACCAGACAATCCGCCCAGCCGTTTTGCTGCTTGCTGTGCTGCGAGGCCATGCACATAGGTGGCGGCTAGCGCGGCCTGCAAAGGTGGCATTCCTGCGCAAAGCAGAGCTCCCAGGCATCCAGCAAGCATGTCGCCGGTGCCGCCGGTTGCGAGTGCGGCATTGCCCGTTGGGTTGACAAAGTACTGGCCTTGGGGATGCGCGATGATGGATCCTGCGCCTTTCAGCACAACATGGGCATTCAATTTCGCAGCGAGTTCGCGCGCAGCCGCAATGCGGTCAGCTTGGACGCTAGAGGTGTCCATGTTCAGCAACCGCGCTGCTTCGAGTGGATGAGGCGTGAGAATGGTGGGAGCCGTGCGTTTACGAAGAGCGGTTTGAAGCTCAGGCTGATGTGTCAGAAGATTGAGTGCGTCTGCGTCGAGCAAAACAGGAGTCGGCTGTGAGATGACATGCGCCAGAACATCGCGAGCGGCACTACTTTGAGATAGCCCGCAACCGCAGACAATTGCGTTGGCAGAGGGCAGATCATTCCAGGTGCGCAGCATTGCTTCCGGCTGCAGTGGATCGACAGGCATGCGCGAATCTTCCAGTGCGACAAAAAGGCGCCCTACACCGGTTGCCAGCGCAGCACGGCCAGCTAATAGCGCTGCACCGGTCATTCCCGCCGCACCACCGATAACGAGCAAATCTCCGCTGTCACCCTTGTGCTGTGCTGCTCGGCGCGTGGGCAATGCTGCAGTGAAGTCCTTCGGTTCGGTTAGGTTTACATTAGTTGAATGCGCAGTCAGCCCCAATGGAGCAATACAAACCTGCCCACAAAAATCTGGTCCTTGCGCGGTATACAGCCCGGGCTTGCCTCCGATGAATGTGATGGTGTGGTGCGCAACGACTGTGGCTTTGCGCGAATACGCAACGCCAGTCATCGCATTCAAGCCACTAGGTGCGTCAAGAGAGATGATGCTTGCACCATTGCTGCCCAGGCGGTTGATCTGAAGAATCGTAGCAGCCAATTCACCTTGGGGTGCCTCGTCGATTCCGATTCCTAGCAAGCCGTCGACAACGCAATGCGCATGTGTTGCCGACGTCGCAGCTGACAGCGGCAATATTGAACCAATAGCCGCCCACTGTGAGCGCGCAGCTTGCGCATCCGTAGATTTTGAATTCTCGGAAGCAAAGATCGTTACTTGAACGCCGCGTTGCGCAAGCGTACGCGCAACTACAAACGCGTCACCGCCGTTGTCTCCCGAACCAGCAAATACTGCCGCGCGGGGCCGAACAAACCCGCAAAGCGCAGCTCGCCACGCCAGCGCCGCTGCCTCATTCCCAGCGCGCTGCATCAACGTTCCCGCGGGCAAGGCTGCTTTTCCTTCGCTTTCCATCCTGCGCAGGGTTGTCAAATCGTAAAGAGGAACTGCCATGGATTCGTTCCCCTCGCTATCTGGAGTAGCGCGCGATCGTCAGGCCATCAAGATCGATGGCAGGCGATTTGCCGGTGACGATGTCTGCAAGAATCTGACCACTGCCGCAGGACATGGCCCAGCCGGTGCTGCCGTGGCCAACATTCAGGAACACTTTGGGAACGTGTGTCGCCCCAAGCAGCGGCGGCCCATCTGGCAACATCGGCCGTGCCCCGCACCAGAAACTCGCTTGTGCGTAGTTGGCGGCACCCGGAAACCAGTCCTTTGCCACTTTTAAAAGCGTTGCGCAGGATTCTTCGCGTAGCGCAATGCGGTGATCGCTCAGTTCTGCAGTACCAGCAATCCGCATACGGTTTCCTAGCCGAGTGATCGCCACTTTGTAGGCTTCGTCCATTAGCGCTGCGCGCGGTGCTGCTTCCCCGGCCAATACTTGTACGGTTGCTGAAAAGCCTTTGACCGCCCATAGGGGGATGTGAATGCCAAGGGGTTTTGCAAGCGCTGCACTCGCAACGCCAGCGCAGATGACGACTGCATCGCCTGAGATTTCGCCCCTGTCAGTGCGTACCAAAACGCCCTCGTCGTGAGGTACCACACCCTGAACGCTGTGATCAAACCTAAACGTAACCCCATCAACTTCTGCCTGCTTGCGCAGCAGGCGCGCAAAGAGCGCACAATTGCCGGATTCATCTTCCGGTAGATGCAAGGCGCCGGCAAACTTTATTTGCTCGGAGATGCCAGGTTCCAGCGCACGGGTGGCTGCCTCATCAAGCACTGCGTGTAGGACACCCGCCTCCGACAGAATCTGCTGCGCGGGCTGTGAAAACTGCAGATCTGATTCGGTTCTGAACAGCTGCAGGTAGCCGGTGGATTGCTCGTAATAGAGATTCAAGCGATCACGCAGCTCATGCAAAACCGCACGGCTATGAAATGCGACACGCTGCATGCGGGTTTTGTTGAGCCGGTAGCGGTTGAGCTCGCATTCGCTCAACCATCGCGCGACCCAGCGCCATAACGCTGGATCAGCACTTGGCTTGAATACTACAGGCGATTCGCGGCGAAACAGGGAGCGCAAAACTTTGGTGGGCATGCCCGGTGCTGCCCACGGCGTGACATAGCCTGGAGCGATGATTCCGGCATTGGCGAAACTAGTTTCCTGTGCCACGCCGCTATTGCGCTCGATGAGCGTAACTTCACAACCCGCTTGGCGCAGAAAATATGTGGTTGTCACACCGATGATCCCGCCACCGATCACAATTGCATGCATGCGCACACATTACCGCACTTCACTGCATCATTTGCTGTGGTAACCAGGTCACCAGGCCTGGAAAGAAGTAAATCAGCAACACTGCTAGCACCATCACAAAAAACATCGGCAAAGTCACCTTGGCGATGTACGGCAATTGTTTCCCGGTCATGCCCTGTAGAACGAAAAGATTGAATCCAACGGGCGGCGTGATTTGCGCCATTTCCACCACCAGAACTATGAATATGCCAAACCAGATTGGGTCAATGCCTGCTGCAAGCACGGTGGGCATCACAACGCCCATAGTGAGAACAACCATCGAGATACCGTCCAGAAAGCAGCCCAGAATGATGAAAAACACCATCAAGCATATGATCAGTGCGAACTGCGGTAGCCCCAATGCTCCAATCCATTCGGCAAGGCTGCGTGGCAAACCCAGGTAGCCCATCGACAAGGTAAGAAATGCGGCGCCGGCAAGAATCAGCGCAATCATGCAGTACAGGCGCGTTGCTCCCATCAAGCTGTCTTTGAAGGTTTGCCAGGACATTGACCCCTGCGCTACTGACAGAACCAGTGCTCCCACCACGCCGATTGCTGCAGCCTCGGTAGCGGTTGCAATGCCTGCGTAGATCGAGCCCAGTACGGCGACGATCAATAGCACCACCGGAATCAAGCTGCGTGATTCCGCCAGCTTTTGCCCAAACGTCATGAGCGCGTCGCGTGGTGGAACTTTCTCAGGGTTACGCAATGCCCAGAACGCGATATAGCCAGAGAACATCATCGCCAGCATAATGCCGGGGATCACACCCGCAATGAATAGTTTGGCGATCGAGACGTCAGCAGCGACGCCATAGACGATCATGATGATGGACGGAGGGATGAGCAGACCTAAGGGACCAGCGCCTGCGAGCGAGCCGATGACGATGTCATCCGGGTAACCGCGCCGCTTCAACTCCGGCAAGGTCATTTTGCCAATCGTGGCGCAGGTTGCCGCCGAAGAACCGGATACCGCAGCGAAAATTCCGCAACCAACCACATTGGTATGCAACAAACGGCCGGGCAGGTGATTCATCCATGGTGCAAGGCCTTTGAACATATCTTGTGAAAGCCGTGTGCGAAAAAGAATCTCACCCATCCAGATAAAGAGCGGCAACGCGGTGAGTGTCCAGGAGCTTGACGATCCCCAAATGGTCACTGCCATCGCATCGCCGGCCGGCCTGGCAGAAAAGAGCTCCATCGCAATCCAGGCTACGCCGGCTAGAGACAGGCCAATCCACACGCCAGTGCCAAGCAGCAGAAAAAGACACATCACCAGCATGATCGTGATTGCAAGCCCGCTCATAGACCCATTTCCCCATTTGTCGCAGGATTGACCTGCTGTTCGATGCCGTAGTGTGGTGTTACTCGTTGCGCAGCAGTTCGCCGCTAGCAGCGCTAGTACGTTTACCCATGATTTCCATCACCAAGTCATCTAAAAAGGCGATCGCAAGTATGACCACGCCAAGTGCCATCGCAATTTGTGGAATCCAAAGTGGCGTTGCATCGCTCCCAGTGGATATGTCGTGCAAGGTGTAAGACTGGTAAGCGAGCCGAACGGAAAAGAAGGCAAAAACGCACGCGAGCGCGCTGGCTGCTGCCAACGACCACAACTCCATTGCCTTATGCGAAGAGCCTTTGAGCGCGTTCAAAAGCAGCGTCACGCGGATATGCTCGCCACGCTTGAGTGTGTGGGCCAGCGCCAAAAAGCCGCTGCCCGCCATGAAATAGCCGGCATACGCATCTGTGCCGGGGACATGAAAATGCAGCAGACGCCCGGCAACGGACAGCAGCACCATCACCAGTACTCCAACCAAAAAAAGCGCCGCGACTGCGGCGGCGCTGCTGTATAGAAAGTCGAGCAATCTGCGCATCAAAATTCCCTTATCTTTTCTTGTATGCGTCCACAATGGCCTGGCCTTCAGCACCAGCTTTCTCTAGCCATTCCTTGAGCATCGTTTCACCGACCTTGGCCATATCTGCTTTCAGCGCCGTGCTCGGTGGTGCGATCGTCATGCCGGCTTTCTTGAGCAGGTCCAAATACTCGGTATTCTTCTTTTTGGAGGTTTCCCAGCCGCGCGTCTCGGCTTCAGCCGCGGCTTTGAGTAGTGCGTCCTGCGTCGGTTTGTCCAGAGCATCAAACGCCTTTTTGTTCGCGATCACCGCGTTCTTAGGCAACCAAGCTTGCGTGTCATACCAGTATTTGAGATGTTCAAATGTTTTGGTGTCATAGCCGGTTGCGCCAGAGGACATATACGATTCAACTACGCCTGTGGCCATCGCCTGCGACAGCTCGGCGGCCTGAACAGTCACAGGCTGCGCGCCAATCAGCTCTGCAATACGCGCGGTAGCAGGGCTGTAGGCACGCCATTTGATACCCTTCAAGTCTGCTGCAGAAGCTAGCGGTTTTTTGGAGTAGATGCCTTGCGGCGGCCAGGGGATCGAGTAGAGCAGCATCATGCCCTGTTCAGCGAGCTTCTTTTCTAGTGCAGGCCGCTGTGCGCGATACAGCTTGAGCGATTCGTCATAGCTGTCCGCCAAAAACGGCAGGCCGTCCAAGCCGAAAATCTGCCATTCATTTTGAAAGTTAGCCAGCAGAATTTCGCCAGCTTGCGCCTGGCCGCCTTGTACTGCGCGCTTGATTTCCGGTGCTTTGAATAGCGCCGCATTGGCGTGCACCGTAATCTTGAGTTTCCCTGCCGTCGCTTTGTCAACATCTGCCGCAAACTGCGCGACGTTTTCTGTATGAAAATTCCCTGCTGCATAGGCCGTTGGCAAGTCCCACTTGGTTTGCGCAGCAGCGCTGCCAATACCTGCAATGAAAATCGCGCCCGCGATGGTTTTGACCAGAGTGTTCACGCTTGAATTCCCCTTCAGTTGTCGAAAACCATAGTTGTTTACAGCGTCAACGGCCCGAACGCAAGTCTTTGCTCGCGCGCTACTTGCCAAAGCGACTGGTTACTTGCGGTACGCGTCCACAATCGCTTTGCCTTCATCGCCGGCGGTCTTGAGCCATTCTGCGGTCATTGTCTGGCCGATTTCCATCAACTCCTTGCGCAGTGCGTCAGACGGGTTGCCGACTTTCATACCCTTGGCGGCAAGCTCCTTGACATACTCGCTGTCTTTTTCCTCAGAGACCTTCCAGCCACGCGTTTCTGCCGCGGCGGCTGCTTTCAACACTGTTTCCTGGGTCGTTTTATCCAGTGCATCAAAGGATTTTTGATTCACAACAATGACATTCTTGGGTAACCATGCATTGACGTCGTAAAAGTATTTGGTCTGCTCGAACAGCTTGTTTTCCACACCGCTGGCGCTCGAGGTTAGGAAGTTTTCGACGGTGCCGGTGGCAAGCGCTTGGCCCAGCTCTGCTAATTGAATAGTGGTGGGCTGCGCTTTGAGCAGCTGCGCGATACGCGAAGTAGCTGGGTTGTAAGCGCGCATTTTTGTGCCGCGCAGGTCAGCAGCGCTGTTGACCGGTTTGATGGAGTACAAGCCTTGCGGCGGCCAAGGAGAGACGAAAAGCACACGCATGCCCTGGCTGCCCAACAGCTTTTCGATTGCGGGTTTTGACGTCGCCCAGAGTTTGCGCGCCTCCGGGTAGCTGGTGGCAAGGAAGGGCACTGAATCAACGCCAAAGAGTGGATTTTCGTTTGCCGCGCCCGAAAGAATGAACTCGCCAAGCTGCGCTTGACCGGTCTGTACCGCACGCTTGATTTCATTGGCCTTAAATAGTGAGCCATTGGCATGCAGCGTGATCTTGAGTTTTCCGCTGGTCGCGCGGTCTACCTCGTCGGCAAATTGCTGCACATTCTGAGTCTGATAACTGCTCACGGCGTATCCGGTTGGCATGTCCCACTTGGTTTGCGCCAGTGTGCCGCTCGTGCATAGCAGCGTGGCAATTACAAAGAGCATCTTTTCCATGGTTGTTTCCCCTAATGAGTGGCGAGTTGATGATTGAGCAGATCGGTAATCAGCATCGCACCGGGCGCATGCGTGATGCAAAAGGGCGGCTGCGCCTGCGCGAGCGCCGCCTGCGGAGTGACGCCGCAGGCCCAGAACACGGGCAGTTCATCGTGCATGACTGCGACTGCATCGCCATAGTCGGGCTTGGACAGATCAATAATGCCGATCAGCGCCGGGTCGCCAATATGCACCGGCGCGCCATGAACGCCTGGAAAGCGAGCGGTGATCTGAATTGCGCGGATGGCGTCTGCGGCCTTGAGCGGCCGCATTGACACCACCATCGGCCCGGCAAACGGGCCGGCCGGCGCGCAGGCAATGTTGGTGCGGTACATGGCCACGTTTTTGCCTTCAGTGACATGACGCAGCGGGACGCCTTCTTGCAGCAAGGCCTGCTCAAACGAGAAAGAGCAGCCGAGCACAAAGGTCACCAGATCATCGCGCCACAGCTCACGAATATCGTGCCGCTGTTGCGCAAGCTCGCCGTGCTTCCATACGCGGTAGCCCGGTACATCACTGCGGATATCGATGCCTTCGCCAAGCGTGGGCAACATCGGGTTGCCCGCTTCTGATACAGCAAGAAGTGGACACGGCTTTGGATTGCGCTGGCAAAACAGCAGAAAATCCGCAGCCAGATCAGCCGGCAAAATGACCACGTTGCCTTGCACATGATCGGGTGCTATCCCGCTTGTATGCCCAGTAAAGGTGCCTGCGCGGATCGCGGCGCGCACCTCCAATGCGGTGGTGGTCTGAAGCGGATTTGTCATGCAGCGCATTGTGAGCACTGGTCTTGCGTGCTGCAAACGAAAAATTTTTCGATTACTTCATCGATTTTTTCTGTGATGCTTTGCGGGCGCCTGGTTTTTCTTTTGGCAGCGCAGCTTGATAAGCAACGACAAAATCAAGTGCGGTGCTAATCACTTCTTCCATGGAGCGCGAGGTTGGATCGGCCCGCCAACTGGCATGCAGGGGCAGTGGCGCTAGTTTTTCATCGCATTCAATCAGTTTGAGCGGATGCAGCGCTGCCAGTTGCTGCGCGGCAACGCGCGGCAATGTGGCCAAACCAAAGCCGCCTTCCAGCAGTTTGACCATGGCAGAGATAGATGAAACAGAGTGCAGCTTTTTGGGCTCCAGCCGCGCGGTCTTGAAGGTATCCAGCAGCGCAAGATGTGGTTGCGATCCGCGCTGAAAAGTGAGAATTTCGTGCGCCGCGATTTCCGCCAGTGTGAGTTTGCGTTTGACCGGCAAGCTTTGCGGCGCAACGAATGCCATATCGATGGCCGGCAGGGCGCGGGTGCGGATGCCGCTTGCCTGCGCCGCGAGTGCAGCAAAGCCCACATCCAGATTGCCGCGGCGTACCTGCTCGATGATCACCGGCGTGGTCTCCACGGTCAGTTCCAACTCAAGCTCGGGATATTGCTGCCGCAGCGATTCAACCAGCGGAATCAGCCAGGTATGCAGTACCGATTCAATCGCGCCCATGCGTAGCGTGACGGGTGTGGCGCTGCCGGAGCCCATTTCTTTTTTCAGCTCGCGCTGCAGATTGAGCAGTTGCTGCGCGTAGGTCAGAAAACGCGTACCTGCAATGGTCAGGCGGAATTGTTTGTCGCGCCGGTCAAGCAGCAAAATGCCCAGCTCTTCTTCCAGCGCGGTGATGCGGCTGGATACGGCGCTTTGCGTCAGAAACAGCTTTTCGGCAGCACGGGTGATGCTTTTGAAAGATGCGGATAAGTAAAACGCTTCGACAAAACGTAGATTCATTATTGCCCCCTCTATGCTCTCATAGAATATATTAATGATGACATAGAAAAATCATTCGTTGGTAAAACTTGCTGCACTTGGATACTGTGCACGCTGACTGTGCTTACACTTCCAATCCATGAACCAACCCACAACAACAATCTCTTCAAGCGCTGACAAGCCGGTGTTATCCAATCGATGGCAGTTCTGGATTGATCGCGGCGGCACGTTTACCGATGTGGTTGCGCGTAGGCCCGATGGTTCGCTCGCCACTGCAAAATTGCTCAGTGAAAATCCGGAGCAATACAAAGACGCGGCCGTTGCAGGTATCCGTCTGTTGTTCGGCGTGCGACCGGGCGAACCTGTGCCTGCGGAGAAAATCGAAGCTGTGAAGATGGGAACCACGGTCGCGACCAACGCGCTGCTAGAGCGCAAGGGCGAGCCCACACTGCTTGTGACCACGCGCGGCTTTCGCGACGCGCTGCGCATCGCCTACCAAAACCGGCCGCGCTTGTTTGACCGCCATATCGTCTTGCCGGAGCAGCTTTACAGCGAGGTGATTGAGCTGGATGAGCGGATCTTGGCTGACGGAACGGTTACGCAGGTTCTAAGCGCCTCTTCAGCCAAAAATGCTCTGAAAGGCTCATGGGATAAGGGTATTCGTTCTGTAGCGATTGTTTTTATGCACGCCTACCGCTACCCGCAGCATGAGCAGCTTGCTGCGCAGATCGCGCGCGAGGTTGGCTTTACCCAGGTCAGCGCCAGCCACGCCGTTAGCCCAATGATCAAATTTGTGGCGCGTGGCGATACAGCGGTGGTAGACGCATACCTGTCACCGATTCTGCGCCGCTATGTTGATCAAGTGGCCGCTGAATTGCCAGGGGTCAACCTGCAATTTATGCAGAGCAACGGCGGCTTGACTGCGGCAGAGGTGTTTCAAGGCAAGGACAGCATTTTGTCCGGCCCGGCCGGCGGCATTGTGGGCATGGCGCGTGCAAGCGAATCGGCCGGGTGCAAGCACGTGATCGGCTTTGACATGGGAGGCACCTCCACCGACGTGTCGCACTACGCCGGCGAGCTGGAGCGTGAGTTCGAAACGCAAGTGGCCGGCGTGCGGCTGCGCGCGCCGATGATGAGCATTCACACGGTGGCAGCGGGCGGCGGCTCGATTCTGCATTTTGATGGCAGTCGCTTTCGCGTCGGGCCGGATTCTGCCGGCGCCAATCCCGGCCCGGCCAGCTACCGGCGCGGCGGGCCGCTGACCGTGACCGATTGCAATGTGATGCTGGGCAAAATCCAGCCGGAGCATTTTCCACGCGTGTTTGGCCCGCAAGCCGACGAGCCGCTTGATCGTGAAGTCGTCGTGCAGAAATTCAATGCGTTGGCCGAAGAGGTGTCCGCAAGGCTTGGCGTGCAAAAAACGCCGGAGCAAGTGGCCGAAGGTTTTCTTGAAATCGCCGTGGCCAACATGGCCAATGCGATCAAGAAGATCAGCGTGCAGCGTGGTTATGACGTGACGCGCTACGTGCTCAGCACGTTCGGTGGCGCGGGTGGCCAGCACGCATGTTTGGTGGCGGATGCGCTTTCCATGCAAAAAGTATTTGCGCATCCTTTAGCTGGTGTGCTGTCTGCGTATGGAATGGGCCTTGCGCCGCAAGTGGTGATGCGCGAAGCCACCATTGAGCTGCCGCTGGCGGGCAATGCTGCAGTGGTGTCCACCAAGCTTGAAGCGCTGGCTCGTGAGGCTATGCAGGCGCTTGCTGCGCAGCATGTGGCCGCAGAACGCATAAAGATCGTGCGCAGGGTCAATGTCAAATACCAGGGCACCGATTCGAGCATTGCGGTGCCATGGGGGTCGGAGGCTGAAGTCGCCGCAGCGTTTGAAGCCCAGTACCGCCAGCGTTTTGCGTTTTTGATGGCGGGCACGCCGCTGGTGGTGGACAGCGTTTCCGTCGAGGCGATTGGTGAAACAGGTGTCGATGCCGCCCCGCCTGCCGTGCCGGCGCAGCGGTCAACAGCGCTTGCTGCCGCGGCTCAGGTGCGTATGTTTAGCGGCGGCGCATGGCGCGATACAGCGCTCTACACCCGCGATAGCCTGCGGCCCGGCGATGTGATTCATGGGCCCGCCATCATCGCCGAGAAAAACGCGACAACTGTGGTGGAGCCGGACTGGCAGGTTGAACTGACCGCACTGGATCACTTGGTGCTTACCCGCGCGGTACCGCTCGCGCAGCGCCGCGCCGTGGGCACGACGGTCGATCCCGTCATGCTCGAAGTATTCAACAACCTGTTCATGAACATCGCCGAGCAAATGGGCTACGCGCTGCAAAACACCGCGTACTCAGTCAACATCAAAGAGCGGCTGGATTTTTCCTGCGCGATTTTTGACACGCGCGGCAACTTGATTGCGAATGCGCCGCACATGCCTGTGCATCTGGGCAGCATGGGGGAGAGCATCAAGACAGTGATCCGTGAAAACACCGGCCGGATGCATCCCGGCGATGTGTATGTACTCAATGACCCGTACGCTGGCGGCACACATATTCCAGACGTGACCGTCATCACACCGGTGTACTTGAAGGACGATGCGCAGCCCACGTTTTACGTCGGCTCGCGCGGCCATCACGCAGACATTGGTGGGCTGACACCTGGCTCCATGCCGCCCAATTCCATCACGATTGAAGAAGAGGGCGTGCTGCTCACCAACTTCAAGCTGGTGGATCAAGGCCGCTTTCGTGAAGCCGAGCTGTTGCAACTGCTCACTGGCGCGAAATACCCAGCACGCAATCCCAAGCAGAACGTGGCCGATATGCGTGCGCAGATCGCGGCTAATCAAAAAGGCGCGGAAGAGCTGCGAAAGATGGTCGCGCAATTTGGCCTCGATGTCGTGCAGGCCTACATGGGCCACGTGCAAGACAACGCAGAAGAAAGCGTGCGGCGTGCCATCACCGCGCTGAAAGACGGTGCCTACACCTACAAACTGGACAACGGTGCGGTGATTCAGGTGAAAGTCGCTGTGGATCATGCCAAACGTGAGGCAACCGTGGATTTCACCGGCACATCTGCGCAGTTGCCTAACAACTTCAACGCACCCACCGCGGTGACAATGGCGGCAGTGCTCTACGTGTTCCGCACACTCGTGAATGACGATATTCCGCTCAATGCGGGCTGCCTAAAGCCGCTGCATGTGATCGTGCCCAAGGGTTCCATGCTCAACCCCAATCCACCTTCGTCTGTGGTGTCCGGCAATGTGGAAACGTCCACCTGCATTACCAACGCGCTGTACGGCGCGCTGGGCGTGATGGCCAGCGCGCAGGGCACGATGAACAACTTCACCTTTGGCAACGCCAAGTTTCAGTACTACGAAACCATTTCGGGTGGCAGCGGCGCGGGTGATGGATTTGACGGCACCTCGGTCGTGCAGACGCACATGACCAATAGCCGCCTGACGGATCCAGAAGTGCTGGAGCTGCGCTTTCCTGTCATGCTGCAAAGCTATGAAATCCGCCGCGACTCCGGCGGAGCAGGGCGCTGGCGCGGCGGTGATGGTGGCGTGCGGCGCGTGAAATTCTTGCAGCCGATGACGGCGGCGATTCTCTCCAACAACCGCATCCACGCGCCGTTTGGCATGGCTGGCGGGCAAGATGGCGCGGTGGGCCGCAACACGGTAGAGCGCGCCGATGGCGGCGTTGAAACCTTGCCGCACGTGGGTAGTACGCAAATGAACCCGGGCGATGTATGTGTGATTGAAACGCCGGGTGGCGGTGGGTTTGGAACAGCATGACGCAATATTGGTGCGGGTTTTCAAGCAAAAATGACTGAAAAAGCGTATGGATATTGCGTAGTCATGCTCTGGAAGGATGTATTTGAGGTGCTGCAAGGCGGGTCTTCTAAACTCACGCTTTACGCATTGCAGCATTCTCTTTTGCTCCCTCTATGTCCAGCGCTGACCAGCACGTTCTGACCTTTCCCGGCCCCCAAGCACTCTCTGAATTCCGTCGCGATCAACTCGCAGCGCGGCTGCATGCCGTTTGCCCCAGTGTCACCGGCGTATCTGCCTGGTTTGTGCACTATGTGGCCACCAGCAGCGCGGCGGATGAAGCGCTGCAGTCTAAGTTGAAGGGTTTGCTCGAATACGGCACGCCAACCGTAGCAGGCGATGCGCAGGGCGCGCACTTCATCGTTGTGCCGCGCCCCGGCACCGTATCGCCTTGGGCCAGCAAGGCCACCGATATTGCCCACAACTGCGGTGCGCACAACGTGCGGCGCGTCGAGCGCGGCTGCGCCTACCGCCTTGAACTTAAGCGCGGTTTGCTCGGCGGCGCGGCCAAATTGACAGATGCAGACCGCACCGCCATCGCCGCGCTGCTGCACGACCGCATGACCGAGGCGGTGATGCCCGCAGATTTTGACCCTGCGCTACTCTTTGCGCCGCTGCAAGGCAAGCCCATGGCCACGATCGACGTGGTGGGGCAAGGCGCCGCGGCGCTGCAAGCGGCCAATAGCGCAATGGGTTTGGCCTTGTCTGAGGATGAAGTTGAATACCTCGCCGAAGCCTTCGGCAAAGAACTCAAGCGCAATCCAACCGATGTTGAGCTGATGATGTTCGCGCAGGCCAACAGCGAGCACTGCCGCCACAAGATCTTCAACGCGGATTGGACGATTGATGGCGAGCCACAGTCGATCAGCCTGTTTGGCATGATCCGCAACACGCATGCCAAATCGCCGGCTGGCACGGTGGTAGCTTATGCAGACAATTCCGCTGTCATGCAAGGCACGGTCGCGCAGCGGTTTTATCCTGCGCCTGCTGGTGGTTCTCGCGCAGATATCGTGTTTGGCACGCAGTACCAACCGCGCGAAGAGCTCACGCACACCTTGATGAAGGTGGAAACGCACAATCATCCCACCGCGATTTCACCGTTTCCCGGCGCGTCTACTGGCGCAGGCGGTGAGATTCGTGATGAAGGTGCGACCGGCCGCGGCGGCAAGCCCAAGAGTGGTTTAACTGGCTTTTCCGTATCGCATCTGCACCTGCCTGAGCTCAAAGAGACTTGGGAGAATGATCACGATGTCACGCAAGCCAAGGCGAGCGCAGCAGCGCCTTACGGCAAGCCGGAGCGCATTGCGTCGCCGCTGCAAATCATGATTGAAGGGCCGCTCGGCGGTGCGGCTTTTAACAATGAGTTTGGTCGGCCAAACTTAAACGGCTACTTCCGCGTGTACGAACAGAACGTGGGCGGCACGCGCTACGGTTATCACAAGCCGATCATGATCGCCGGCGGCATTGGCAATCTGCCTGCGGACAACGTGCAAAAACTCGGCTTGCCGGTGGGTTCGCTGATCATTCAGCTTGGTGGCCCGGGGTTTCGCATTGGTATGGGCGGCGGCGCTGCATCCAGCATGGGCGTAGGCGCCAACACGGCTGAGTTGGATTTTGATTCCGTGCAGCGCGGCAACCCAGAGATGGAGCGCCGCGCGCAAGAGGTGATTGACCGCTGCTGGAGCATGGGCAAGGCCAATCCGATTCTATCGATCCACGATGTGGGCGCGGGTGGTCTCTCTAACGCCACGCCTGAACTGGTCAACGATGCCAAACGCGGCGCAGCGCTGCAGCTCGCGCGTGTGCCGGTGGAAGAAAGTGGCCTGTCGCCCGCGGAAATCTGGTGCAACGAAAGCCAGGAGCGCTATGTGCTCGCTATTGCGCCAGAATCGCTAGAGCTATTCGATTTTCTGTGCAAGCGCGAGCGTGCGCTCTATGCCGTGCTGGGTGAAGTGACAGAAGTGCGGCAACTCGTCGTGGCTGATCCAGTCGCTGACCCTGTGAACATGCCGCTGCAAGTACTACTGGGCAAGCCGCCCAAAATGCATCGCAATGTGCAGCGCGCGTTGCCTTCGCTGCCTGCGATTGATTGCGCGCAAGGGCTGGTGCTGCAAGATGTAGCCAAGGCCGTACTGCGCCACCCCAGCGTTGCGAGCAAGAGCTTCCTGATCACGATTGGCGACCGGTTCGTGGGCGGCCTGACGCATCGTGATCAAATGGTCGGCCCGTGGCAAGTGCCGGTGGCGGATTGCGCCATCAGCCTGATGGACTTTGCCGGCTACGCAGGCGAAGCGATGGCGATGGGCGAGCGCACGCCGCTGGCGGTGTTTGATCCCAAAGCCGCGGCGCGTATGGCAGTGGGTGAGGCAGTGACCAACATCGCCGCAGCGCCGATTGCGCGGATTGAAGATATCAAGCTGTCCGCCAACTGGATGGCGGCTTGCGGCGAGCCGGGGCAGGATGCCGCACTGTTTGATGCAGTGCATGCATTAGGCATGGAGCTATGCCCCGCGCTTGGTATCGGCATCCCGGTTGGTAAAGATAGTTTGTCGATGAAAACCGTGTGGCAAGAAGGCGCACAGAACAAAAAAGTGATTGCGCCAGTATCGCTCGTGATCAGTGCATTCGCACCCGTGCCAGATGTGCGCAAAAGCCTCACGCCGCAACTCAGAACTCCCTCTCCCCTCGCGGGAGAGGGTGCAGGTGAGGGGGGTGTCGCGCAAACTGAAACATGCTTGCTGCTCATCGATCTCGCCCAAGGCAAACAGCGCATGGGCGGCAGCATCTTCGCGCAAATTACGCAGCAAATCGGTAACGATGCGCCGGATGTCGATAGCGCTGACACCTTGCGTGCCTTCTTTGCCGCGATTCAAACCCTGAATCAAGAAGGCGCAATCCTCGCCTATCACGACAAGAGCGACGGCGGCCTGTGGGCCACGGTGTGTGAAATGGCGTTTGCCGGCCGCTGCGGCGTGTATCTGAACATCGACATGCTTACGATTGATCCGTACTCCAAGGACTGGGGTGATTTCAAGATCCGGCCGGAGCAAGTCAAGGTGCAGCGTGATGAACTCACGCTCAAAGCGCTGTTCAACGAAGAGCTGGGCGCTGTGATTCAGATTCGCAAAGACGATCTCACGCCGGTAATGGATGTTCTGCGCGCCGCCGGCCTTTCCGGCCACACGCACATGATCGGTAAGCCGATTTTCAGCGGCAACGGTGCTGGAAAGATCGAAGTCTATCGGGACGCAAAATGCATTCTGTCTGCCAGCCGTGCCAGCTTGCAGCAAGAGTGGGGCAAGGTTTCTTACAACATTCAAAAACTGCGAGACAATCCGGCCGGTGCAGACAGTGAGTTTGAACTGATCGCGGATGAAACGCAGCGCGGCTTGTACGCCAAGCTCACGTTCGATTCTAAGCAGGAAGTTGCTGCGCCGTTCATCAACAGTGGCGCTAAGCCCAAAGTTTCCGTATTGCGCGAACAAGGTTGCAACAGCCAGATCGAAATGGCTTATGCATTTCACAAGGCCGGCTTTACAGCGATTGACGTGCATATGAGCGATTTACTCGCCGGCCGCGCCAAGCTCGCGGATTTTCAGGCCTTGGTAGCCGTGGGCGGATTTAGCTACGGTGATGTGCTGGGTGCAGGCGAAGGCTGGGCGAAGACAATTCTGTTCAACCCGCAGATGGCGGAGCAGTTTTCACAGTTTTTCCATCGCGCGGACACCATCAGCCTGGGCGT
Source organism: Burkholderiaceae bacterium (assembly GCA_051649325.1). Classification (GTDB taxonomy): domain Bacteria; phylum Pseudomonadota; class Gammaproteobacteria; order Burkholderiales; family Burkholderiaceae_C; genus JBJOQV01. The sequence goes on from JBOFGW010000214.1 coordinate 21,281, forward strand.
GTGTAACGGCTGCCAGATGATGGCGAATTTGAAGAGCATCATTCCGGGTGCTGAGGCCTGGTCCAAATTCACGCAAAACACTGTGCAGTACGAAGCGCGCACGGTGATGGTGGGCGTTGAAGCTTCGCCTTCACTGTTCTTTGACGGCATGGCCGGCAGCCAGTTGCCGATTGTGGTGTGTCACGGCGAAGGCTTTGCCAATTACAGCCAGACCGGTTCGGTGGAACAATCGCTCGTACCGATGCGTTACGTCGATGGCGAAGGCAAACCGACCATGCGCTACCCGCTTAACCCCAACGGCTCCACGGCGGCGATTGCTGCGCTCACGAGCTTGGACGGCCGTGCCACGATCATGATGCCGCATCCCGAGCGCGTGTTTCGTGCGGTCCAGCATTCGTGGGCGCCACCGGGTTATGAAGGTGATGGTCCCTGGATGCGTCTGTGGCAAAACGCCAGAAAATGGCTGAACTGATGCGTTGTGCTGTGGTCTGAATAGGTAGAAACGCAAAGGAGAATCTCGCATGTACAAACATCTCTCAACCAGACTGCTTGCTTTATTCGGGAGTGTGCTGGTCGTTGTATCCACGGCGGCTTGCGCGGCGGATAAACCTGCCACAGCCGCATCGGCCGCCAAGCCGGCCGCCGCTACACCCGCACCCGTGCGCACCACCGCCAGCGGCCTGCAGATTCAAGATGTTGTGGAAGGCAAAGGCGAAGCCGCGGCCGCCGGGCAAAACGCCAAGGTGCACTACACCGGCTGGTTGTGGGAAGGCGGCAAACGCGGTGCCAAGTTTGATTCCAGTGTGGACCGCGGCCAGCCGTTTAACTTTCCGCTCGGCGCGGGCCGCGTGATTAAAGGCTGGGACGAAGGCGTGCAAGGCATGAAGGTGGGCGGCAAGCGCATTCTCACCAGTCCGCCTGAGTTGGGTTATGGCGTGCGTGGTGCTGGCACCGTCATTCCACCGAATGCGACGCTGCAGTTTGAGGTGGAGTATCTAGGCAAAGAATAGAAAGGCTCTACGCATATTCCATGCGCCTTTTGAGGCAAAAATGGCTTAAAAGGCTCATGGATATTGCGTAGAGGTGTTTCAGAGGCCCTAAAACGCCTCTTCCAACATCCGTTGGTAGTCTTGCGCAGAAGCCACGCGCGGATTGGTGGCATGGCAATGGTCTTTGAGCGCGTTGTTGATGGCCCAGGCAAAATCGCCGCGCTCCACACCCATCGCAGCCAAGCCGGTGGGGATGCCGATGCGTGCATTGAGGTCAGCGATTTGTTGATCAGCCGCGCCGCCCAGCACGCGCTCAAGCCGTGCGAGTTTGTCCGGCACTTCTGCGCGGTTAAATCGCAGCACGGTAGGTAATAGCACCGCGTTGAGCGTGCCGTGATGCAAGTGTTTGCCGGCAAGGCCGCCCAGCGCGTGGCTGAGCGAATGCACGCAGCCCAGCCCTTTTTGAAACGCCATCGCACCTTGCATCGATGCGCTCATCATGTGTTTGCGCGCTTGCCTGTCGGCACCGTCTTTCACAGCGGTTTCAATGTGCGCGGCTGCGCGCTCCAGCCCGTCCAGCGCAATGCCTTCGGCGGGCGGGTTAAAGGGCTTGTTGACGAAGGTCTCGATACAGTGCGCGATTGCGTCCATGCCGGTGGCCGCAGTGAGCGCGGGCGGCAGGCCAAGCGTGAGATCAGGGTCGCAAATCGCCACGCGCGGCACGATATGCCATGAGTGAAAGCCCAGCTTGCGGCCGTCAGCCACGATGATGATGGCGCCGCGCGCAACTTCGCTGCCGGTGCCGGCCGTGGTTGGGATGGCAATCAGCGGCGCCGCCGCAGCGGTGATTTTGGGGCTGCCGCCTTCGATGGTGGCAAAGTCTTTGAGCGCGCCTGCATGGCCAGCAAGAATCGCCACACCTTTGGCGCAATCAATCGATGAACCGCCGCCAAAGGCGACGATGCCGTCGCAGTGCTGCGTGCGATACACATCCAGCGCCGCGAGCACAGCCGCTTCGGTCGGGTTGCCGGGTGTTTCTGCAAACATCGCGCGCGGCGCGTCTGCGAGCACAGCATCTAGCTGCGCGATCAAGCCGCAAGCCACAATGCCGCGGTCGGTCACGATCAGCGGTTTGTGAATGCCTGCCGCAGCCAGCTCCGCCGGCAGCGTGGCGAGCGCACCAAAGTCAAATTGAATGCGGGTGATGTAGCGGATCTCGGGCACGGCGCTGCTCCTGTAGTCAGAATGATTCTACGCAGCAAAGAAAAAGGGCGCTCATTGAGCGCCCTTTGGTACACCGTAAAGCTGCGTTTACTGAATCTTGGCCTTGTCTTTCAGTTCCTTCTGGAACGCGGCCAGTTTTTGCTGCTGCAGCATTTCTTCAATCTGTGGCTTCACCTGCTCTAGCGGCGGAATTTGCGCGGCGCGCACGTCATCCAGGCGGATCACGTGATAGCCAAACTGCGACTTGACAGGCTCCTGGGTGTACTGGCCCTTCTGCAGCTTGACCATCGCGTTAGAAAACTCCGGCACATAGTTGCCCGGCGAGGCCCAGTCCAAATCGCCACCTTTGGCAGCAGAGCCTGGGTCTTTGGACTTCTTGGCCAGCTCTTCAAATTTTTTGCCGGCCTTCAGGTCGGTCACAATTTTCTTGGCGTCTTCTTCTTTGTCGACCAAGATATGGCGGGCGCGGTATTCCTTGTCACCCATGGCACCTTTTTGCTTATCGTATTCGGCCTTGATTTCTGCGTCTGACGGCTTGGCAGTCTTGACATAGTCTTGCACCAGCGAGCGGATCAAAATCTGCTGACGGGCAAATTCCATCTGCGATTTGAAGTCTGCGCTGTCGGCCAGGCCGCGGCGCTCGGCTTCTTGCGTGAAGATCTCGCGGTTGATGAGTTCTTCACGGATCATGTTGCGCAGCTCGGGGGTGTCTTTTTGGCCTTGCGAGGCCATTTGCTTGGCCATGATGTCCACGCGTGAGGACGGAATCGCCTTGCCGTTGACCACGGCGGCGTTCTGCGCAAACGCCATTTGTGCCGCAACTGCTGCTGCAGCGAAAAATACTGCTCGTTTCATCGAAAAATCCTTAGGCTGGTAATGAAGAACTGACTTCTTCTGGGGCCGCGAGTTCCAGCGCAAGGGCATGGATAGGGTGCGGCAACAAGTCTTGCAAAGCACTATACACGAGGCGGTGCCGCGCCACCCGCGGCAAACCGCTGAACTTCTTTGTAACAATGTGTGCCCGGTAGTGCCTAGCGCCACCCTCCGCGCCCGCATGGCCGGCGTGCAAATGGCTCTCATCGGTAATGGTCAAAGCAACCGGCTCTAGCTGTGCGGTAATGCGTTCGCGCAGCACTGCGGTGAGAGGATGCTCGGTCCTGCTCATGAGGAGCTGCTGCTTTCTGATTCCGGCAGCTTGATGTGCTTGCTAACGTACAGTGCCACGCCGATGGCGAATGCGAATATCGCACCGGTAATGATCCAGGTGCGCCAGTACACCCATTGCTCAGTGGTGTAGTTCAGCACCACGTAGGCATTGGCAAGGCCGAGCGTGCCAAAAAAGCCGGCCCAGGCGTTGGACAGCACATTCCACACGCCGTGCGGCAGTTCAAGCTGTTGACCCAGCAGCCAGCGCAGCAGATTTTTGCGAAAGCCATACAACCCGATCAAGAGCGCCGATGCGCTCAGGCAATACAGCACGGTGGGCTTCCATTTGATGAAACTCTCATCATGGAAAAACAGCGTCAGCCCGCCAAACACCGTGATGATGATGAGGCCCAGCCACAAAATCGGCTGCACTTTTTGCTTGGTAAGTTTGAGATACGCCACCACCGCGGCCGTGGACACAATACCCACCAGCGTGGCGGTAAAAATATCGCCCAGTTTGAACGCCACAAAGAAAGCGATGACCGGCAAAAACTCGATCAGCGCCTTCATGGCTTGCCCGCCAGTGCTTGCGGTGTGAACCGCAGCGACGCGGAGTTGATGCAGTAACGCAACCCCGTGGGCGGCGGGCCGTCTTCAAACACATGGCCCAGATGCGCATCGCACACATTGCACAGAATTTCTACGCGATGCATGCCGTGCGAATCGTCCGCCACCTCGCGTACGTTGGCCGGGTCCAGCGCCGCAAAATAACTCGGCCAACCGCAGCCGGAATCAAACTTGGTATCGCTGGCAAACAGCGGCGTGTCACAGCACACGCAGGTGTAAATGCCTTCTTGATGGTGATCCCAGAACTGGCCGGTAAAGGCACGCTCCGTCGCGCTTTCGCGTGTCACAGCGTATTGCAGCGGATCCAGCAGCGCGCGCCACTCCTGCTCAGACTTGATGACTTTGTTCATGGGTTGCAGTATAGAAAGTTTGCAGTAGGTATCGCTGTCCAAAAGCAATGTATGCAATATCCATGCGGGTTTTCAGGCATTTTTGCCTGAAAACCCGCATGGATATTGCGTAGAGCAGTTAAAAAGCCGATTTTTTACGAAGAACAGCTCACTTCAAGGTTGCTGGCCCAGTCGGGCGGCGGGCCGGCGTAGGATTCATGCTCGGGCTGCTCGTCGAACGGGTGCGTGAGGATTAAGATTAGGCGATCGACTTCTGAAAAATCTTTTTCATCGCGTGCTTTGCGGATGGCGATTTCGGCCAAGTGGTTGCGCAGCACGTATTTGGGGTTGACGGCATCCATCGCTGCTTTGCGCGCGGCGTCTTGCACGGATTCAGCGCGCAGGCGGGTGCGGTACGTCTGCGCCCAGGCATCGAACGCGGCGCGGTCGATGAACAGGTCACGCAGCGGCGCGTCGCTGGTGGCATCTTCAAGTCGCAAGCTGCCCAGCCGGCGGAAAAACAGCGTCCAGTCCACGCGCTGCTTGTGCAGCAGTTGCATAGTCTCGCCCATGAATTGCCCGTCCTGATCTTGCTCAGCGGCAAGGCCAAGCTTGGCGCGCAGCTTGTGCGTAAACGCTTCTTCAAACGCGCCGGGGTAGGCATCCAGCGCGGACTTGATCAGGTCTTCATCCACGATCAGCGGCATCAATGCTTGCCCAAGCGCGGCCACGTTCCAGTGGCCGATCTGCGGCTGCATGTGATAGGCGTAGCGCCCCTGATGATCGCTGTGGTTGCAGATGTGGCCGGCGTTAAAGCCATCCATAAAACCAAACGGGCCGTAGTCGATCGTTACGCCCAGAATGCTCATGTTGTCGGTGTTCATCACGCCGTGCATAAAACCGACGGCCTGCCAGCTTGCCATCAGCTCGGCGGTGCGAAACCCCACTTCATCCAGCAGTGCGGCGTAGGGCTGCGCGGCGTCGCGGCAGGCGGGAAAGTAATGGTCGATCACAAAATCGGCCAGTTGCTTGAGTTCGGCAAGCTGATTGCGCGCCGCAAAATGTTCAAAGTGGCCAAAGCGGATAAAGCTCTCAGATACGCGCAGCACGCAGGCCGCGGTTTCCACGTTTTCGCGAATCACAGGGTCATCTGACCCCACCACGCCCAGCGCGCGGGTGGTCGGAATGCCCAGGCCGGCCATGGCTTCACTGCACAAAAACTCGCGGATTGAGGAGCGCAGCACAGCTTTGCCATCGCCCATGCGGGAATAGGGTGTCTTGCCAGAACCTTTGAGTTGCAGCTCCCAGTGCTTGCCGGCGTGCTCGATTTCACCCAGCATCAGCGCGCGACCATCGCCCAACTGGCCGGCCCACACGCCAAACTGGTGGCCTGAATAAACGCTGGCCAGCGGCTCCGCGCCGGGTGGCACGGCGTTGCCGGAAAGAATTTGCAACCACTCATCCGAAGGCTGCGTATTCACCCCAAGCAGTTGCGCCGTCTGCGCGCTGTAGCCGACCCAATAAGGGTCATGCAGCGGCGTGGGCGGCAGCGCGGTGTAGAAACGCCGGTCCTCTGCCGCAAATGCTCGCGCAAAGCGGTTGTGAAAACGGCTGGGCGGCAGGCTTGACGTTGCCGAAGGGATTTTTGCTGCGGATGCAGCGGCAGTTACAGCATTCATTTGCGCTATTTTGGCTCAACATTCAAAATCGCAAGCTATCGATTACTCAAATCCCCACAAAATCCCTGATTTAGGAGACAGCACGCGATGAACGGTCTGATGATGCAAATGCCGCTGACGATTTCGGCATTGATTGAACACGCTGCGGTGCATCACGCTGACGCGGAAATTGTGTCGCGCGGCACAGAAGGCGTGATTCGGCGCTCCAACTACGGGCAACTGCACACGCGGTCCAAGCAAGTAGCCAATATGCTGGCCGCGCTGGATGTGCAGTTTTCTGACCGCGTGGGTACGTTGGCATGGAATACAGACCGGCATATGGAACTGTATTTTGGCGTGTCTGGCTCAGGCGCGGTGCTGCACACCATCAATCCGCGGCTGCATCCAGAGCAGATTGCTTGGATCGCCAATCACGCAGAAGATCAGGCGCTGTTTTTTGACCTGACCTTTCTGCCGATTGTTGAGGCGATTGTTCCGCACGCCAAAACCATCCGCCACTACGTGCTGATGACGGATCGCGCGCACATGCCGGCGGAATCAAAAATTCCCGGCCTTAAGTGCTATGAAGAGTTGATGGCGGCCGCGTCAAGCACCTACACCTGGCCGCAGTTTGATGAGCAGCATGCCTCCAGCATGTGCTACACCTCAGGCACAACCGGGCATCCCAAGGGTGTGCTGTACAGCCACCGCTCCACCGTCTTGCACAGCTATGCGGTGGCGCTGCCGGATTCGCTCAACATGTCTGCGCGCGACGCGGTACTGCCCGTCGTGCCAATGTTTCATGTCAATGCCTGGGGCTTGCCTTACGCGGTGGCACTGACCGGGGCCAAGTTTGTGCTGCCCGGCCCGGGGCTGGACGGCAAATCGCTGCATGATTTGATGGAGGCCGAAGGCGTCACTTGCGCGGCTGGCGTACCCACGGTCTGGCAGGGGCTGCTTGCGTATGTAGGCAGCAACAACCTCAAGTTCAGCACCGTTAACCGCACGGTGATAGGCGGCTCGGCCTGTCCGCCGGCGATGATTCGCACCTTTCAAGAAACCTATGGCGTTACCGTGCTGCATGCCTGGGGCATGACGGAGATGAGTCCACTGGGCACCAGTTGCACGCTGAAGCGCAAGCACCTCGCTGCCAGCAAAGACGATCAGTTTGCCGTGCAGTGCAAGCAGGGCCGTGCGATTTTTGGTGTGCAGATGCGTATTGTGGATGACAGCGG
>JBOFGW010000215.1:0-23842 GCA_051649325.1 Burkholderiaceae bacterium
TGCTGGGCAACTTTAGTTTTGGCGACTACTTCAAACGCGACGCGATCAAATACGCGTGGGAGTTGCTCACCGAGGTCTACAAACTCCCGCCAGAAAAACTCTGGGCCACCGTCTATCAAGAAGACGATGAAGCCTACGATATCTGGACCAAAGAGATCGGCATTCCGCCCGAGCGTGTGGTGCGCATCGGTGACAACAAAGGCGCGCGCTACGCCAGCGACAACTTTTGGCAGATGGCAGACATCGGCCCCTGCGGCCCGTGCAGCGAGATTTTTTACGACCACGGGCCAGACGTAGCCGGCGGCCCGCCCGGCAGCGCTGATCAGGATGGCGACCGCTATATCGAAATCTGGAACAACGTGTTCATGCAGTTTGACCGGCAGAAAGACGCCGCCGGCAACTTCACCATGACGCCGCTGCCCAAACCCTGCGTGGATACCGGCATGGGCCTGGAGCGCCTGGCCGCAGTGCTGCAGCATGTGCACAGCAATTACGAGATTGATCTGTTCGACACGCTCATCAAAGCCGCTGCGCGCGAAACGCGTACGCAAGATTTGGAACATAACTCGCTCAAGGTAATTGCAGACCACATCCGCGCCTGCGCATTTTTGATTGCGGACGGCACCATCCCCGGCGGCGCCGGCCCCGCGTACGTGCTGCGCCGGATCATCCGCCGCGCCATTCGCCACGGCTACAAGCTCGGGCAAAAAACGCCGTTCTTCCACAAGCTCGTGCCTGATCTGGTGAAACTGATGGGCAAGGCCTATCCGGTGCTGGCGGGCAATGAATCGCGCGTGATTGAAGTGCTGGAAGTGGAAGAAGAGCGCTTCTATGAAACGCTTGAGAACGGCATGGAAATTTTGGAAGCGGAGCTTGCCAAGAATCCCAAAGTGTTCAACGGCGACATCGCGTTCAAGCTGCATGACACCTACGGCTTCCCGCTGGATTTGACGGCAGACGTGTGCCGCGAGCGCGGCATTACCGTGGATGAAACTGCGTTCGACGCCGCGATGACCAAGCAAAAAGAAACCGCGCGCGCTGCAGGCAAGTTCAAGATGGACCGCGTGCTGGAATACACCGGCGCGAAAACTGAATTCTTTGGTTACGACAAGCTGGAAGTAACTGCTGCCAAAGTGCTAGCCATGTACGTGGACGGCGTTGCCGTGAAAGAAATGCAGGCTGGGCAAAGCGGCGTGGTCGTACTTGATCGCACGCCGTTTTATGCGGAGTCCGGCGGGCAGGTGGGCGATTCGGGTTTGCTTGTTCTCCCCTCGCCCGCATCAGCGGGAGAGGGGCCGGGGGTAAGGGCGGCTTTTAGTGTCACCGATACACAGAAAATCCAGGCAGAAGTTTTTGGCCACCACGGCACGCTATCTAAAGGTGCAATCAAGATTGGTGATACGGTAAATGCGCAGGTCGACACCGTGCTGCGCGCATCCACCATGCGCAACCACAGCGTGACGCACATCATGCACAAAGCGCTGCGCGAAGTGCTGGGCAGCCACGTGCAGCAAAAGGGCAGCTTGGTGGATGCCGACAAAACTCGCTTTGACTTTGCGCACAACGCGCCGATGACAGACGCAGAAATTCGCAAAGTCGAAGCACTGGTCAACGCAGAAATCATGGCCAACGCCGCCACGCACGCGCGCGTGGTGCCGATGGACGAAGCGCAAAAACTCGGCGCGATGATGCTGTTTGGTGAAAAGTATGGCGACGAGGTGCGCGTGCTGGACATTGGCACCAGCCGTGAACTCTGCGGCGGCACGCACGTGGCACGCACCGGCGACATCGGTTTTTTCAAAATCGTGACTGAAGGCGGCGTGGCCGCGGGCATTCGTCGTGTAGAGGCAGTGACCGGCAGCAACGCGCTGGCCGTGGTGCAGAACATGGAAGCCAGCGTGAACGAAGCCGCCGCAGCACTCAAAGCGCCTGCGTCTGAACTCAACGCCAAGATCGGCCAAGTGCTTTCTGACATGAAGGCGCTGGAAAAAGAAATGGCTGTGCTCAAAAGCAAGCTGGCCGCATCGGCCGGCGCAGATCTGGCTGCGCAGGCGATTGACGTGGGCGGCATCAAAGTACTGGCAGCGCGGCTGGAAGGTGCAGACGCCGGCACGCTGCGCCAAACCATGGACCAGCTCAAGACCAAGCTCAAAAGCGCCGCGATTGTGCTGGCCGCGGTCGATGGCGGCAAAGTGCAATTGGCCGCGGGCGTCACGGCCGACGTGATGGTCAAAGTCAAAGCCGGAGAACTCGTCAATTACGTTGCGTTGCAAGTAGGTGGTAAAGGCGGCGGAAAGCCCGACATGGCGATGGCCGGTGGTACCGATGCAACAGCGCTGCCCAAGGCGCTGGAATCAGTGAAACAATTCGTGCAAGAGCGGGTCTGAGTATGTATCAGGCCTGCAGGTTGTAAAGGAATGCCATGAAACTCAAATCACTTGTCTTCGCATTGTTGGCACCGCTGGCGCTGTCGGGCTGCGTTGTGCTGGCGGTGGCCGATACTGCAGCCACGGCTGTAGTCAAGACCGGCGGCTTGGTGGTGGATGGCGCGGTGGGCGCTGCCAAGCTCACCGGCAAAGCTGTGGGCGCCGCAGCCGATCTGGTGATTCCAGACGGCGAAGAAGAGAAAAAGTAGCCGCAGACGCAGAGCAATAAACGCAAGGCGTACACAAAACGCGAGCAGCGTGCAGCAAAGGGAGAACGCAGTGAAGAGTTTGATCAAGGCCGCAACCGTAACCACAGCTGCAGCGATGCTTTCCGGCTGCGTTGTGATCAGCGCGGTGGACACCGCGGCCTCCGTCGCCGTGCGGGCCGCGGGCGCTGCGGCAAACGCCTCCATCACCGCAGCGCAGGTGTCTGCAGACGCAGCGGTGGCTACCGCACGCCTGACCACCAAAGTGGTGAGCAAAGTCGTGGAGCATGCGGTGGATAGCGTGCCACCGCCGACCGTGGCAGTGCCTGCAGCAGCGGCGGTAAGCGCTGCGCCGTCCGTGCAAGCTGCGGCTGAACCGGTTGCGGAAGCGATTGCTGTGACGCAGCCGGTTTCAGCGCCGCGTTCTGCAGAAGTTCAGCAATAAATCATCTGTTTTTAAGTGCTCTACGCAATATCCATGCGGGTTTTGGAGCATAAATGCCTCAAAACTCGCATGGATATTGCGTAGTCGCCCTTAAATTCACGCTGTTTTCTCATCCAATGCGGTGCTGATAAGCTGCAGTTCTACTTGCCACAGCTCTAACCGTCATGCCTATCAACGTCCGCCGCGCGCGCAGCGCCGATGCTGCCGCCATCGCCCACATGAGCCAAGACCCAGCTGTGTTCGGCGGTCTGCTGCAATTGCCCTACACCACAGAAGAAATCTGGCGCGAGCGTATTGAGCGCACCAGCAAAGACGGCAGCGCAGACATCATGCTGGTGGCGGAGCTGGACGGCGTCGTCGCCGGCAACGCCGGGCTGCACGGCCCGGGCACGCATGTGCGCCGCCGGCACGTGATGGGGCTTGGCATTAGCGTCGGGCTTCTCCATCACGGCAAAGGTATTGGCAGCGCGCTGATGGCTGCGCTGACAGACTACGCAGACAACTGGGCGCATGTGCTGCGGATTGAGCTGGATGTTTATACCGAAAACGCACGCGCCATCGCGCTGTACAAAAAATTCGGCTTTGTGCAAGAAGGGCTGCACCGCGCCTTTGCGCTGCGGGGCGGCGTGTATGTCGATACGATTTCCATGGCGCGGCTGCACCCCAATCCACCTCAACTGCCCGTGAGCACATGAGTTTTAACGTACGCCCCGCTTGCCTTGAAGATGCGGCGCCGGCGGCGGCCACGGTGCGCGACTCGATCACGCAGCTTTGCGTGGAAGATCATTGCAGTGATCCTGACGTACTTGCTAAATGGTTGGCTAATAAAACGCCGTCGTATTTTGAGCGCTGGATTGGTGCGGCAGACCAGACGTTTCTTGTGGCGGACAATGGCGCAGGCGCGATCTTGGGGGTGGCAGACCTCAGCGCTGAATCGGAACTATTACTACTCTATGTCAGCCCGAGCGCGCGTGGCAGCGGTGTATCTACCGCGCTTTTGAGCGCGGTGGAGCAAATCGCTGCACGGCAGGGCATGAAACGCGTTTGGTTGCATGCAACAAAGACGGCGCAACCGTTCTATCTCAAGCGCGGGTACGTAAAGCTGCGATCATTTACTTCGCGCTTTGGTACTGCAGATCCATGGGAAATGGAAAAGCTCTTGGGAGTGCCTTAGCGTGAGCGGCTACAACTTCTGCCCCGTCTGCGCCACGCCCCTGGCGCAGCGGCAAGACACAGACCGGCCGCGGCAGCACTGCCCCGCGTGCCAGTGGACGCACTGGAACAACCCTGCACCCGTCGTGGCCGCGCTGGTCGAGCTGGAAGGCAAAATTCTGCTCGCCCGCAACGCCGCCTGGCCGCAAGGCATGTTTGGCCTGATCACCGGTTTTTTGGAAGCGGGTGAAACGCCGGAGCACGGCGTTGCGCGCGAGGTGCTTGAAGAAACCGGCCTGACCACCCAATCTACAGAATTGCTGGGCGTTTACGACTTTGCGCGCAAGAATGAAGTGATTATTGGCTATCACATTGCCGCGCACGGCAGCATAAAATTGAATGAAGAGCTGGCCGAATACCGGCTCGTTGCGCCTGAGAAATTGCGCCCCTGGCCCTTTGGCACTGGCCTAGCCATGGCAGAGTGGCTTAAGCGCCGCAGTATCCCGTTTGAGTTTTTAGATATGAACACCGTCAAGCAGACACTGCGCGGTGAAGCAAAAGAGGAAGTGTGATGTTGAACCAACCGCCCACCGGCAACCTGGACCAACCCTTCAATAAAGAAGTGGATGCGCGCGGCCTGAACTGCCCGCTGCCGATTCTGCGCGCAAAAAAAGCGCTGGCAGAAATTCAAACTGGCGAGGTGCTGCGCGTGCTTGCCACCGATCCCGGCAGCGTGCGCGACTTCACTGCGTTTTCACGCCAGACCGGCAATGAACTCATCGCCAATGGCGAGCGCGACAAGACGTTTATTTATTATCTGCGGCGGCGTTGAGCAACCGCTGATGTAAGCCCGCTTCCCTCAGGGATAGGGCATCTTAGAAGTAATACACGCAATATCCATGCGGGTTTTCAGGCAAAAACGGCTGAAAACGCTCATGGATATTGCGCAGAAGCAAAAAAAGCCGCTTTAAAAGCGGCTTTTTGTCTGTGTGAGCAGGAGCTACTCTGCGCGAATCCAAGTCTGCGTTCTAAAAAACGGCCCGATATAGCCGCGCATTTGCAGCTTTTTGCCGCCTTCAATCACCGTCAAGGTGCTGCGATAGGTTTTGCCGTTGTCTGGGTCCAAAATTTCACCGCTGTCGAATTTGAGCGGATCATCGGTCTTTTTGTAGCCTTTCATGATCTGCATGCCAATCACAGGCTTGCCCTTGCGTGCATCAGTGCATTTCTCACAAACGGCGCCTTCTTTCTCACCTTCGCGATAGAAGATTTTTTCAATCTTGCCGGTGAGCTCGCCGCCGGCGTCGCTGATGCGCACGATCGAGCGCTCTTTGCCGTCTTTATCGTCAATCGTCTTCCACGCGCCCACAGGCGTTGCTTGCGCAAACGCGATGCTCATGGGCAGCAGCGCAATACTGAACAAGGCCATCAGCTTTTTCATGCATAGTCTCCTGTGTTGTTGTTCATGCCAAAACAAACGGCGCAGCCGATCGGCAAGCTGACCGCACTTACCCTAAGCGTGACAATTGTTCACGCACCTTTTCCAGCGTGGCGTTAAACCCTGCCAGGCGTTCTTTTTCCTGCGCAACCACGGCGGGCGGTGCGCGATCCACAAAACTCGCGTTGCCCAGTTTTCCATTGGCCTTGCCGATTTCACCCTCTAGCCGGGCAATTTCTTTTTGCAGGCGCGCGCTTTCTGCGGCCTTGTCGACCTCTACCTTGAGCATGAGTTTTTGCTCATACACAATCGCCACCGGCGCACCAATGTTTGGCAGCTCCGCCATGACTTCCACGCCAGAAAGTTTGGCCAGCGCCGTGATGTAAGGTGCCGCCTGCGAAAGACCGGCGCGGCATTCTTCCGTAGCGCCCGCGGCCAGCAGCGGCACGCGCTCGGCGGGCGAGAGGTTCATCTCGCCGCGCAAGTTGCGCACGGCATCCACCATTTTTTTCAGGCCGTCCATCCACGCATCTGCATCCGCATCGATTTTTTCCAGCTGCGCCTGCGGGTAGTTTTGGATCATGATGCTCGTGACATCTTCTTCTTTGCGCCGCCCGGCCACCACGCTCACGCGCTGCCACAGCTCTTCGGTAATGAAGGGCGTGATCGGGTGCAGCAGGCGCAGCACGGTCTCAAGCGTGCGCACGAGCGTGCGGCGCGTGGCGCGCTGCTGCGCATCATCACCGGTTTGGATTTGCACCTTCGCTAGTTCCAGATACCAGTCGCAATACTCGTCCCACACAAAGCGGTAGATCGCACTGGCCACATTGTCCAGCCGGTACTCGGCAAAGCCTTTGGCAACCTCGGCCTCGGTGCGCTGCAGCTCGCCGGTGATCCAGCGGTCTGCCGGCGAAAAACTCAGGTAGCCGTGGAATGCTCCGCCCGGAGCGCACTCGGCTTTGGTGTGCTCTTTCAGCCCGCAGTCTTTGCCCTCGGTGTTCATCAACACAAAGCGCGTCGCGTTCCACAGCTTGTTGCAGAAGTTGCGGTAGCCTTCGCAGCGCTTCAAATCAAAGTTGATGTCACGCCCCAGCGTGGCATACGCGGCCATGGTGAAGCGCAGGGCATCAGAGCCAAACGCCTGAATTCCGTCTGTGTAATGCTTGCGGGTGCGCTTCTCAATGGTTTCGGCTTGCTTGGGGTTCATCAAACCCACGGTGAGTTTTTTCACGAGCGCATCGGCGCTGATGCCGTCGATCAAATCGACGGGATCAAGCGTGTTGCCCTTGGACTTACTCATTTTCTGCCCTTCCGCGTCGCGGATCAGGCCGTGCACATACACGTCTTTGAATGGAATCTTGCCCGTCATGTACTTGGTGATCATGATCATCCGGGCAACCCAAAAGAAGATGATGTCAAAGCCCGTGCAAAGCACGTTGGAGGGCAGGTATTGCGCGAGTTCTTTGGGCATGGAACCATCTGGCTTCCAATCCAGTGTGGAGAAACACCACAACTGCGAGGAGAACCAGGTATCGAACACGTCTTCATCCTGTTTGAGCGGGCCGGCATATCCGTCTTTAGCCGCCAGAGCTTTGGCTTCTGACTCTTCGTGTGCGACCCACAAGCGGCCGTCATCGCCATACCACGCGGGAATGCGATGCCCCCACCACAACTGGCGGCTGATGCACCAGTCTTGAATATTGTTGAGCCAGTGGTTGTACGTGTTGACCCACTGCTCGGGATGCAGCTTGATCTCGCCCGAACGCACGGATTCCAGCGCGTCTTTTGCAAGCGTGTCTGTTTTGACAAACCACTGGTTGGTCAGCATGGGTTCAATCACCACGCCGGTGCGGTCGCCCACGGGCAGCTTGAGCAGATGCGGCTTTACAGATTCAAGCAGCCCCTGCGCTTCAAGGTCCGCCACGATTTGCTTGCGCGCTACGTAGCGGTCAAGCCCGCGATATTTGGCGGGCGCGTTGTCGTTGATGGCCGCATCTAAAGTGAAGATGTTGATCTGCGGTAGGTTATGCCGTTGCCCGACCGCGTAGTCATTAAAGTCATGCGCGGGCGTCACCTTAACGCAGCCCGTGCCAAATTCTTTGTCCACATAGCTGTCTGCGATGATCGGTATTTCACGGTCCGTCAGCGGTAGCTTGGTTTTTTTGCCGATGAGGTGCTTATAGCGCTCATCTTCAGGATGCACCATCACTGCTACATCGCCCAGCATGGTCTCTGGCCGCGTGGTGGCCACAGTCAGATGCCCTGAACCATCTGCCAGCGGATAGCGGATGTGCCACAGCGAACCTTGCTCTTCGCGTTCTTCAACCTCAAGATCTGAGATCACCGTGTGCAGCACCGGGTCCCAATTGGATAAGCGCACGCCGCGATATGCGAGCCCGTCGTTGTAGAGTTTGACAAACGTGTGCGTGACCAGCGCAGACAAATCCGGGTCCATCGTGAACTTTTCGCGCGACCAGTCCACAGAAGTACCCAAGCGCCGCATCTGCTTGAAAATCGTGCCGCCGGACTGCGCCTTCCACTCCCACACTTTTTCAATGAATTTTTCGCGGCCCAGCGCATTGCGTTTGATGCCTTGCTGCTCCAGTTGCCGCGCAACCACCATCTCAGTAGCGATACCGGCGTGATCGATGCCCGGCTGCCACAGCGTATTGAAACCGCGCATGCGGTGGTAGCGCGTGAGTGCATCCATAATCGTCTGATTGAATGCATGACCCATGTGCAGCGTGCCGGTGACATTGGGCGGCGGCAATTGGATGCAGAACGCGGGTTTGTCCGGTGCGTTGCCGGCCTTGAAGTAGCCGCGCGCCTCCCATAGCGGTGCCCAGCGCGCCTCAATAGCGGCGGGTTCAAAGGCTTTGGCGAGTTCTTGTTGGAGTGGGGTGTTCATCGGGTCAGACAAGTAAGGTTTGCCTGATTATAGAAACCCGCCCTTGCCATAGCCCTCTCTCGCTGGTTAGAGAGGGAAGGATCTAAACCTCGCGCTTGGCGAAGTTGAGCTTTTCCTGGCTGATGTGTTCGTGCACGGAGTCACTGATGGCTTCGCGCAGCGATGCGTCGATGGCCTCGCGCAGCTCTTGCTCCAGGCTGGCCAGGGTGAAGTGCAAGATCGAGTCCAGCCGCGTTTTGAGGTGCTCTTGCAATAACTGCTCCACGCGCGGCCCAAGGCTGGTGATCACTGTTTCCCGCACGCGGCGTTCAATTTCTTCAAGCTGGGTATCGGTAGGCGGCACTTCCACCAGCTTGGTTTGAACAACGGGTTTTTCGACCTCGACGATTTTCTCTACAACCTTTTCGACCTCGACAATCCGGTCGACAAGTTTTTCTACTTCAACACGCTTTTCTACCTCTACGATTTTCTCGACTTCAACAATCTTTTCAACTTCAACGATTTTTTCCACAACGCGGTCGACGATTTTTTCAATCACCTGCGGAGCGGCGGAAGCGGCGAGAAAGGTTTCGGTAGAAAACTGTGGTGGGGCGAGTGGCGCGTGAAAATCGGCGGTTTGATTGCTTGCCGGGGGCGCAGGCGGGCGTGGCGCTGGCGGCACGGGCTTGGGTGCCGTTGCAGGTGCTGGCGTGGGCGCCGGGGCAAGGGCACGCGGCGCAGGTGCGCTCACGGTCAAGTCAAGATCAGCCAGCGGGCCGGCGGCGGCGCGCTCGATTTCCGGCGCCAGCTCGATGATCTCGGTGAGAACCGGAATCGTGCTTTCGTCAGGCTTGTTCATGCACCATCCATTCTGTGGTGGGTCAGTTCGTACCCACGTTCCTTATAGAACTTATAGCGCATTCTGCCGGCTGCGGCAGCATTTTCATCCATCCCCACCACTTCAATCACACGCTCAAAGCGCGAAAAAAACGTGGGAGAAGCATCGTCTAGGTTGATCAATACATCGTGATGCGCGGTGTCAGCCACCGATGCGGTGAGCAGAATCGGCGTTGCGCTTGCCAGCGCGTCGTGCGCGTACACGTGCGGCAAAAAATCCAGCGGCGAGAACGTCCAGAGCAGTTTGTCCAGCTCGTCTAGCACGCTTTCTCGGCTGCAAAACACCACGCACTGATTGTTTGCCGCGCGCGCTTTGCGCAGCACTTTGCAGGTGTGCGAAAGCGGGTGGTCAACGTGGGTGTGGAAATCTACGCGTGTCATGCGAAGTCGCGATGCGCAACGATTGAAGTGGGTAGAAATCTACCAGACTGTCATTCCGAGCGAAGCGAGGAATCTCGTGTCACGTGTTTAGAGATTCCTCGCGTTGCTCGGAATGACGGCCTTCTCAATTTGAGAGTACGCAATATCCATGCGCCTCTTCAGGCCAAAATGGCCCGAAACACGCATGGATATTGCGTAGATGGTTTATTTACTGGCTTATTTGCTCGCCTGGGCCATCAAATAATGCGTGAGCAACGGCACGGGCCGGCCAGTCGCGCCTTTGGCAGCGCCGCTTTTCCAGGCGGTGCCGGCAATATCCAAGTGTGCCCACTTCATGTCATCCACATATTTCTCAAGGAAACATGCGGCGGTGATGGAGCCGCCGGCCCGGCCGGCAATGTTGGCCATGTCGGCAAAATTGCTCTTCAGGCCTTCGTGATATTCCTCGCCCAGCGGCATGCGCCAGGTGGCATCTACGGCGTCTTGGCTGGCGGCGAGCAGATCGCCCGCAAGCGCATCGTCATTGGAAAACATGCCGGTGATGTGGTGGCCCAAGGCCACGACCATTGCGCCGGTGAGCGTGGCAATGTCCACCACCGCAGCGGGCTTGAAGCGCTTGGCGTAGGTGAGCGCGTCGTTCAGAATCAAGCGGCCTTCTGCGTCGGTGTTGAGCACTTCAACTGTTTGGCCGCTCATGGACGTGATGACATCGCCCGGGTTGGTGGCGCGGCCACTGGGCATGTTCTCGCAGGTGGGCACAATGCCGATCACGTTGAGTTTGAGCTTCATTGCGCCCACGGCGTGCATGGTGCCCAGCACGCTGGCGGCGCCGCACATATCAAACTTCATTTCGTCCATCGCCTCGCCCGGCTTGAGCGAAATACCGCCGGTGTCAAAGGTAATGCCCTTGCCCACCAGCACGACTGGCGCAGCGTTTTTAGCGCCGCCCATGTGCTTGATCACAATGAACTTGGGTGGCTCGTCTGACCCGCGCGCCACGGCCAGGAAAGAACCCATCTTCAGCGCTTCACACTGCTTGCGGTCCAGAACGTCCACATTCATTTTGAACTGCTTGCCGATTTTCTTGGCAGTGTCGGCCAGATAGCTTGGTGTGCAGAAGTTGGCGGGTAGATTGCCCAGGGTCTTGGCCAGGGATTGGCCTTCGCCCACTGCAGTGCCCAGCGCGATGCCGGCGGCCACGGCTTTTTCACTTTTGGCGTCTGCCGTCAGCGCAATCTGCGCAAGCTTGATGGCTGGGTCTTTTTTGCTTTTGGTGGTGTCAAAACGGTAAGTAGCGTCCAGTGCCGCCATGGTTGCCAAGCGTGCCTTATCCTGCGCACTTTGGCCGGGAACGTCTACTTCATTGAGCGTGACAAGCGCGTTTGCAGCGCCCGTGCCTGCTACAGCCGCTACTGACGCACGCACCGCGGCGGTGTACGACTTGGCGGTGAGTTTTTTTGCGTCACCCAGGCCCACCAGCACCACACGCGCTGCGCCAGCCTTGGCCGGCAGCGCCGCAACGGTGACCTTGCCGGATTTGCCGGACACGTCTCCCGTAGCCAGCACATCATCCAGCCAGCCTTTGGCCTTGAGCGCTTGCGCCGCAGGCGAGAGTTCAATCACGTCTTTTGCCCCTGCAAATACGCCCACGATAACGGCGGCGGTGCTCAGTTTTCCGGTGGAGAAGCTCTGTGTGATAAATTTCATTGATGATCTTTCTGCAGCGCGAACGCTTGTTTGACGGGAATGCACGGGTGAATTTTGGGATTTTTTCACACCGCGCGGGGTCCGTCAAAGCTAACCCGGTTAATTCTCTGTTTCGCCGCAGATATCCCGCCTGATGCTTTATCAGCGCGCTTTCGCTTCAGAGCTGCGCGGCACGGCCGCAGCCGTGTTTGGCACGCTATTTGTCATTGCGCTGTCGTGGGCGCTGATTCGCGTGCTCGGCCAGGCGGCCACCGGCAAGATTGATCCGCAATCGGTCTTTATCATCCTGGGTTTTTCGCTGCTGAACTACTCGCCGATGATGCTGAACTTGGCGGTGTTTGCCGCCGTGTTGCTGGTGCTCACGCGCATGTATCGCGACAGCGAAATGGTGGTGTGGAACGCATCCGGCGTGTCGCTCACGCAATGGATTGCGCCGGTGCTGCGCTTTGTGGTGCCGGTGGTGCTGCTGGGCGCGTTCATCACCTTCTTTGTTGCGCCCTGGGCGAATAAACAGACTGCCGCTTACCGCGACGCGTTTGAAAAGCGCGACGATATCTCACGATTTGCGCCGGGGCAGTTTCGTGAATCCGCGAGCGCGCAGCGCGTGTTTTTTGTGGGCGGGGCCGATGAAGACCGCGGCATTGTGCAAAACGTGTTTATCCAATCCATCAAAAACGGCTCGCGCTCGCTGGTGGTGGCCGACAAAGGCCGCATCGAAACCCGTAATGAAGAGCGCTACCTGATTCTGGACAATGGCCGGCGCTATGAAGTCGCTGATGGCAGCGCAGAAATGCGCCTGCTTGAGTTTGGCCGCTACACCATCAAGCTGGACAGCAAGCCACCGCCACCCTCTGACTTGAACACACCGAAAAACACGCAGCTACATGAACTTGTGCTGCGCACCGACAACAACAGCCGCGGTGAGCTGATGTGGCGCATCGGCATCCCGCTGGTGGGGTTGATGCTTGCGCTGCTCGCCATTCCACTGTCTTACTTCAACCCACGCAGCGGCCGCGCCACGCCATTTATCACCGCGTTGCTGGTGTTTGTGTTGTACGTCAACTTGCTCACGTTAATGCAAAACCGCGTTGCACTTGGCAAGACGCCGTTTATGGAAGGCACGCTGCTGGTACATGTGCTGGTATTCATCGTCGCGGTGTGGCTGCTGTGGCTGCGTGACCGGCCGCGCCGCTCTTCATTCTGGTCACGCTGGGGCAGGCGAGGGTGAGCGTTTCAGTCCGCTATTTGGCGCGCACGGTGTTTTATTACACCGTGCTGACCATGCTCGCGTTTCTCGCGCTGTTTTTGTTCATTGACATCATCGGCGAGCTGGATGACATCGGCAAGGGCAATTACAGGGCCGCGCAGATGCTGCTGTACGTACTGCTGCAAACGCCGGGGCACATCGCAGAGTTCATGCCGGTGGCGGCGCTGATTGGCACTATCGTCGCCTTTGCCACGCTGGCGGCGGGTAGCGAGGTGACCATTTTGCGCATGGCCGGCCTTTCCACCTTGCGCATGATGCTCTGGTGCGTGCTGCTGGCCGTGCCGATCGCAGCGTTTACTTTTGTGGTGGATGAGTACCTCGCGCCAGCGGCGGATCAGCGTGCTAACAAATTGCGGCTTGTGTCGATGAATCTGACGCTCGCCGCCGATCTTTCCACCGGCCCGTGGGTGCGCGATGTGGCCCAGAACGGCGAAGGCATCGTGCGCTATGTGAATGCTGCCGCGGTGAATCCGGACGGGTCACTGGCCAATGTGCGTGTGTATGAATTTGCCACCGACAACCGCTTGTTGCGGATTGTGACAGCGGCAAGCGGCCGCTTTGAGAGCGGTGTGTGGACACTGCCCACCGCAACAGAAATGCAGGTCGATCACAAACCCGGTCTGAATGCAGAAAGCGTGACCAGCAAGATCGTGCCGCACGCAAACTGGCAATGGCAAACGCGGCTTTCACCGGCGGTATTTGGCGCCATCTCGCGCTCGCCCGACAAAATGACCTTGCCCGATCTGCGCCGCACCATTCTCTATCTCAAGGCCAACGGCCAAGACACCGACAAGCTGCGGCTTGCGTTTGCCAAAAAAGTCGTCGCGCCGCTCACGCTGGTGGTGATGCTGCTGTTGGCCTTGCCGTTTGCGTTCTTGCACGTGCGCGCCGGCGGCGTGAGCAGCAAGATTTTTGCCGGCATCATGCTCGGCCTGACGTTCTTTTTGATCACCAAGCTGTTCTCGCACTTGGGCGCGCTCAATACCTGGCCGGTGTCTGCCACCGCGCTGGCACCGGTGCTGGTGGGCATGGTGGTCGCGCTCAGTTTGCTGATGTATGCACAGCGAGCGCGTTAGCGTCTTTTTGATGTGGTTTTAAAGGCGTCTACGCAATATCCATGCGGGTTTTGAGGCATTTTTGCCTGAAAACCCTTATGGATATTGCGAACTCTAGTGCGTGTTTTGCGCCGCAGTGATGCATTCACGCAGAATCTGCGCATCACCGATTTGATTGGCCAGCAGCAGGATCAGCCGGGCGTTCAGCGCCGCACTTTGTGCGGCAGACAGGTCTTTGTGTGCATCGAGCAGCGCTTCGTAAAAGCCATCTGCGTCAGTGAAATGTGCGTCCAGTTTCATGCGAACCAGGCCTTGAGTTTTTGAATCAGTGTTGCCGCATCCACCGCCTGCGCCGTGCCGGCGCAGTACAGATCGGGCCGCAGCACGGCAACGCCGTCTGCGCTTAAACCAAACTGTGCAGCGAGTTTGCTTTGATGATCGATGGCATCGGTGCCGATGGCGATCACATCGGTCGGTGCACCGTGCAGCGCCTGCGTGTATGCAGCCGCCTGCGCGGCGCAGCTACCGAATGCAAGCACCAAGGTTTTGTGCGCGCGCGTCGCTTGCAGCGCAACCAGATCTGAGATTTTTCTATCGATTGTCAGCGCGACATTTTGCACATGCTTACCCGCGCCTTGGCCCAGGTGCAGGCCAGAGGCCGGATACACGTTAGCGCTGCTCATGCGGCCGGTATTCACAAGCGCGCGCGCAAATGGATACTTGCGCGCCAGTGCGATGGTGGCATCGCGGAACAGTTTTTCCGCCGCGTTTTCCGGTGACAAGTAGCGCGATGTGCGGCGCGTGAACTCGATGTTCTGGCGTGCGCCTTCGCGCCGCTCCTCGTCGTAACTATTGAGCAGCCGCGCGGGCATTTTGCCTTGCGCGACCAGCGCGAGCTTCCAGCCCAGATTGTCGGCGTCTTGAATCGCGCTGTTGCCGCCGCGCGCGCCAAACGGGCTCATCACATGCGCGCAGTCGCCCGCAAACAGCACGCGGCCGTGACGAAAGTTGTCCAGGCACTGGCTGCGGTACGAATACGGGCCGACCCAGACGATTTCAAACTCTACGTCTGGCCCAAATTGGCGTTGCAGGCGCTCGCGCACCACATCTTCGCGGCTGACGTATTCCATGTCGCAGGCCGGGTCCATCTGAAAATCCAGCCGCCACACATCGTCGGCCATCAGGTGCTGCCACACGGCGCGGTCTTCGTTGAAAGGCGCCTCCACCCACGTCCAGCGCTCAATCGGTGGATGATGTTTGAAGCGCACATCGCTAATGCACCAGCGATCATCGCCCTTGGCAGGATTCACATTCAGGTTGAAGCCTTTGCGGATCGCGCTGTGCACACCGGTCGCGTCCACCAGCCAGTCGCACGCGATGGTGTAGCTGCCCGCCGGTGTTTCCACGCTCAGATGTACCGCGTCACTATCCTGCGTGCATCGCGTGACGCGGCTTTTCCAGCGCAAGTCTACGCTGGGGAGTTGCAGCGCGCGTTCAACCAAAAACCATTCGATGTAGAACTGCTGGATATTGATAAACGGCGGTTGCTCGCTGTCGCTTTGCGCAGCGTTTTTGCGCAGGTCAAAGTTGTAGACCTCATCATTGCCGGCCAGCGTGCGGCCCACGCTCCACTGGATGCCCTTGGCGGCGATGCGCTCATAGATGCCCAGCCGCTTAAAAATCTCCAGGCTCTTTTGCGCGTAGCAAATGCCGCGCGAAGATGCGCCGCGCACGCCCACGGTGTCGTCTTCATCCAAGAGCACCACCGGCACGCCGCGCAGGCCCAGATCGCACGCAAGCGTGAGGCCTGCCAGCCCGCCGCCCACGATCACGATGGGGTAGCGTGCCGGCGTCTCGCCTTTAAGTTCGGGCGGCGTAACGAAAGGGTAGGTGGGCAGCGTGTAGCCGCTTCCGCCAAAGGTGAATTCAGCCTTGGGCGCGGATATGTCAGCAGGTGCATTCATGTGAACTATTGAACACCGTACTGCACGTAAAACTCAATCGCCCGCATGACAATTGCGCGGGCTTACACAAGCGCCAGCTTCCTGGCGCGCGCGCTGATCAGCGCATGTACGTGGCGCGTGATGGGGATGGCGATGCCGGCATCCTGCGCCAGTTCCAGCACGCTGCCCACAATCGCTTCCAGCTCCAACCGCCGGCCGGCCTGCAAGTCTTGCAGCATGCTGATCTTGGCGGCGCCCAGTTGGCGGGCTAGATTGATACGCGCTTCCACCGTCATTTCAATCTGCACGTCGTAGGCCGCGGCGACTTGCATTGCCTCAGCCATCATCGGGCGGATGACGTCGAGCACGGCTTCGTCGGCGCAGATTTCATCCATCAAGTAGCCGGTGAGCGCAGCAACCGGGTTAAAACTCAGGTTGCCAATCAGTTTGGTCCACACCGCTTTGCGAATATCGGTCACGCGCTCGGTGGCAAAGCCGGCTGCGTCCAGCGCGTCGCACACCTTTGTCATGCGCGGCGACAGGGTGCCATCCAGCTCGCCGATGA
Organism: Burkholderiaceae bacterium; assembly: GCA_051649325.1. Classification (GTDB taxonomy): domain Bacteria; phylum Pseudomonadota; class Gammaproteobacteria; order Burkholderiales; family Burkholderiaceae_C; genus JBJOQV01. The sequence goes on from JBOFGW010000215.1 coordinate 16,370, forward strand.
TCAGGCGTTTGCCGCCCGTCCAGTGAATCTCACCTGGCGCGCGCACTTCACCGGCGGTGTGCACCACACAGCCCAGAATATGCCGCGTATCCAGCAGGCTGAACATCGTGCCTTGCGGGTCCAGGCAGCGCACCACATGCCCTTCACGCGCGCCGCCGTGGCGGCTGAAGTACCACCACGGCAGGCCGTTGATGGCGGGCAGCACGACCGTGTCTTTGCCTACGCAGGTAGAAAGCTGCGGCAGCATGGCGGCGATGCTGTGCGCCTTCAGGCCAATCACTACCAAATCTTGCGCAGGTAGTTCGCGTGCGTTGGCAGTTACACAGACATGCTGCGTGACGGTTTCGTTATGTACATGGTCTACCAGCGTCGCGCCGCGCGCCTGCATCGCGGCCAGATGCACACCGCGCGCCACCAGTGCAACTTCATGCCCCGCCTTGGCCAGACGCAGGCCGATTGCGCCGCCGATGGCACCGGCGCCAATGATTGCGACGCGCATCAGTGTTTGGCTACGTATTCAGGCCGGTCGTTGTGCTGCGGCTTGAGTGTGGCCGGGCCTTTGCCTGCGGCTCGATCAGCGCGCCACTGCTCTTTGCGTGCAGTCCATTCTGCAAGGCGCTTGTGCGCGGTCTTTTGGTCTTCCATCATCTGCATTTCGCTGGCAAGCTGCGCGCATAGTTCAAGGCGGATGCCGTTGGGATCAAAGAAATAAATGCTCTTGAAAATGTGATGATCCGTCACGCCCAGCACTTCAATGCCGTGCGCGATCAAGCGCGCCTTGGTTTTTTCCAGCTCTTCCACAGTGTTCACGCGTAGCGCAAGATGATTGACCCAGGCCGGTGTGTTGGGGGAAGGATCGGCCGCATGATCGTCGCCTAGATCGAAAAACGCCACGCAGGAGCCATCGGTCATGCGAAAGAAAATATGGGTGTAGGGGCACTCCTCGCCGGTGGAAGGCACCACGTCGCTTTGAATGATGTGGTACAGCGGCAGGCCGAGAATGTCTTCGTAAAAGTGGCGCGTTTCCTCAGCGTCTTTGCAGCGGTAGGCAAAGTGGTGCAGGCCGTGGATGGGAACCAGTTGCGTTTGCGGGGGCATGACAAACCTCACAACGAATGTTTGACGATAGGGCGCATTATTCCAGAGTGCTGCGGCAAGGTTTGAAAGTAGATTACGCAATATCCATGCGGGTTTTCGAGCAAAAATGCTTCAAAACCCGTATGGATATTGCGTAGTCTATGTATGAATCTGCGTCAAGATAGCTTGTGCAACCTCAACAAATCCTTCGCCGTGGCTACCCTGCGTGATGTAGGCGGGTTTATGCCGCAAATCATCAGCAAAGCGTGTAATGTTGGCCACGCCGACCGACAGCGGAAACTGCGCGAACATGCCTTCGTCGTTGCGCGAATCGCCCACGAACAGCCAGCGCTCGCGGCAGGCCGGCAGATCCAGCCCCAGGCGCGCGCGCGCCACGCGCACCGCAGCCTCGGGCTTGTCATGGCCGCCGAGCCATGCATTGATGTGGATACTGGAGATGCGCACGGTAAAGCCTGCATCCGTCAGCAGCCGCGCAATCGCTTGCACTTCATGTTCGGGCAGATGCACGTCCTGCCCGTGGTCAATCGCTAGATCGACCAGGCGGAACACTTGGTCGGATGCAAGTCGCGCTTGCGGACAGCGCTTGGCAATCTCGCGCCACACTGCGTCGCGCTTGGCCAGGTTAGCGGCGCGCTCATCATCTTCCTGCGCGTACAGCACGGTGTAGCCGGATGCATCCAGCCAATACGCCACCGCGCCGGATTCACCCACCGCCGCCGTCACCGGCCAGACGCGTGCGATATGGTCCGCCCAGCTGGCCGGCCCACCGGTGATTGGGATGACTGCGATGCCTGCATCTGCGAGCGCATGCAGCGCAGCGAAGGTGTTGGAGGAGAGCTTGCCGTGACGCGTCAGCGTGTCGTCAACGTCTGTAAAAATGCCTTGCACCTGCGCCAGTTGCGCGGGCGGGCATTCCTTGAATGGCTTCATTACGATTTTGCGACGCGTTTGCCACCGCAAACGCCGCCAATTGCCCCCTCTCCCGCGTGCGGGAGAGGGCGGGGGGTGAGGGCCAGCCTTGGAGAAACTACCTGCATTGCTAGGGCGAGCGAGCAGACTTCGGCGCGTTGATCAGCTTTTCAAATTCATTGGCGTCAAACTTTTGCCCGGCTGCTTTGGCTACAAAGCGCACCAAGCGCCAATCAGCCTTGTAGTCCACCATGAAAAAGCGGTTATTGGCTTCCAGCGCCAGCGCCATCTGCGGCGGAAACTTGAAGTTCAAAAAGCAGCCGCGCAGCTTGTCTGCCAGCGCGGTATTGAGCACATGCGTGTATGCAAACGCGCGGCGTGGAAATGCGCCGCTGCGATAAATCACGCGGAACTGTTCGCGCTTAACCTCGCCGCGCGCCACCATGCGATCAAACACACCGCTGGCCACCGGCGCAGCGTCCCACAGGCCCAGCGCGAGTCCGGTGATGGATTTGTCATGCCGGCCGGAATACACCACTTTGTAGTCGCGCTCCGGCATTAAACCTTCTTCGGTAAACAGCGCGCGCGGCGCCAGATTGCCGGAGTTGGAAATCGCGCTGGTGTGGGCAATTTGCTTGCCGCGCAAGTCCAGCAGTCTCTTGTACGGGCTTTCTGCGCGCACCAGCAGAATCAGTTCGTAATCGTCCACCTTGCCGATCGATTCCATGCCTTTGCCGGCAAAAGGCACAGCGCCGGCAAAATTCACCGCGAACATCATGCCGCCGGTGGCAAAGTTGGCTACATGCACCTTGCCGGCGCGCATGGCGGCAATGATCTGCCGTTCTTCGCGCAGATCAGAGATATCCAACGGCACGCCCACGCAGGTGGTCAGGTGCGCCACCAGCGGGTTGTACAGATCGGCGGTGTTGGTTTCGTCTTCCAGCGCGGTCAGCGCGATGGAGAGGCGCTTGGGATTGAGCTGCGCCTGCGCTGGGGGCGCATCCGCAATCAGGTCGCGGTTGGCGTCGCAATAGGCTGCATCAAGGTCGCCGCGGTAGTCGCACGCCAGTGCGGCGCACGCAAAACTCATCAAACTGCCTGCCAGCAGTGGCCGCACAAATCGCAAAACTTCGTGCAAAACTTCCCCCGACATGGGTTGCTCTCCAGCGCAGCAATTTCTTTTGTTGATTTGAGATTAGCACCTGCGCGTAACACTGATCACAATTTTTTGCTCAATCGCCTTCAACCAAAGCTTTGAGCTGCTGCTCATCTACTGAAACCGCCATCCGCTGCAGGCAAGCGTAGGTGTAACCCCGCAAGAACGTGCCGCGCCGCACCGCAACACGCGCGGTGTGGGTGCCAAACAAATGGCCTACTTCAATGGCTGCGAGCGGCGCATCGCGCTGCGCGTCAAAGGCCACACCGGCAATGATGCCAATGCCCAGCCCAAGGGCCACATAGGTTTTGATCACGTCTGCGTCAATCGCTTCCAGCACGATATGCGGTTTGATGCCTTCACCAGAAAACGCCATGTCGATCCGGCCGCGGCCGGCAAACTGCGTTTCATACGTGACGATGGGGTGACGCGCCAGTTGCTTGAGCGAGATATCAGCCGCGTGCTTGTGAATGGCGTGGCCTTTGGGCGCCACCACCACGTGCTGCCACTGATAGCAGGGCAAGGTAACGAGGCTGTCGAACAAAGTCAGCGCCTCGGTCGCCACGCCGATGTCTGCCTGACCCTGCTGCACCCATTCACCGATTTGCCGCGGCGTGCCTTGCAACAGCGCCACCTGCACCTTGGGAAAGCGCTCGCGAAACTCGGTCACAATCTTGGGCAGAAAGTAGCGCGCTTGCGTGTGCGTGGTGGCGATGGTGAGCTTGCCCGCCTCTTCATCCGCAAAGTCGTGGCCTACGCGCGAGAGGTTGTCTACTTCGTTGAGAATCCGCTCCACCACTTTGAGCACCTGCTCGCCCGGCGCTGTCAGCCCCAACACGCGCTTGCCGTGGCGCTGAAAGACGGCAAAGCCCAGTTCACTTTCAAACTCGGCAATCGCCTTGGAAACGCCGGGTTGCGAGGTAAACAGCACGTCCGCGGCGCGCGTGAGAGAAAACTTTTGGCGCACCGCTTCGCGGACAAACCGCAGTTGTTGGAGGTTCAAAACGCGCTCCCGATGATGTAGCTAGAAGATATGGCGCAACAGTGTAGCCAGCAGCGCCAAGGCTGAAAGAAGCGGTGAAAGAGATTGCCAAAAAGTCAGCGAAAAAAAAGGCGCGTCCCGAAAGACACGCCTTTCAAAAGGGCAGCAAAGCTGCCTCTCCTCCTCCTCGAACCATGACCGCAACCTTTGCTTGCGCGCGGGCGGCGGTCTTTCCCAAGAAAGCCATCAGTCTAGCGGGGCAAGGAGCCAAAGTCCATGTGGCTGTGGTGATGGCAGCGACGCAGACGGCGTTGTTTGACAATTGTTAATGAAAAGGTCAAGAATTGGGCGAATCCGGTGGCGGCGCAGGCGCTTTATCCACTGAATCTAGTCGGGATTCTGGCGTTTCCGGCAGCGGCGGCGGGGTGTTTTCACGCACCATGCTTTCGTAGCTGGCGTAAAAAGCCACATACACCACCACGCCAAACAGCAGCGTGAGCGGCAGCATCAACGTTTGCGCCACTGCCGCGCCGCCCAGCAGCATGCCGATCAGGCTGACCGTGAGCGCCGCCGCCAGCAGCAGGCCGCCCGCTGTGGCAAAAAACAGGATGAACGCGCTGATATTGCGCCAGCAGCCCACCAGGCTATAGAACAGCGCCTTGCCCACGCCCATGCCGTGCCAAGCCACAAACTGCGGCGCCATCCAGAACAGCCAAGACACTGGCACATACAGCATTAGCGCAAAGGCGGCGCTGGTAGTGAGCAAGCTTTGGTCCACCGTCTTTGGGTCGAGCGCTTTCTCGCCCATGACAACCCGCATCAACAAACCGTCATCCACCAAACTGGTGGCCGCAAAGATGCCCAGAATCGCCGCCGCATAGATCACACCCATGATCAGCAGCGATATCGCCACCGGCTTTGGTGACAGGCCGGAGAAGATCAGCTTGATTGACAGTGGTTCCTTGCGCGCCACGGCGCGGTAAATACTCATTAGCCCCACATACAGCACCGGCACGGCTACCAGCGGCAGAAATTGCCCGAGCACAGGCACGATGCCGGTGATTACCACCAGCAGTAAATAGCTGAACATGCCGGCATGCACCGCCAGCGGATTGGCGCGCGTAATGGCCCAGGCCCGCCGCAGCCATTGAATACCTTCTGATGCAGGAACTTGAATAACGTTGATGCTCATGAAATCGATGGGTAAGTCAGTGGGTCGGCACGGCGCGCTTGCAGGATACGCTCAAAATGTGACGGGTCTTTGGGCGTGAGCACCGCTGCGGCGCGCGGCATGTACCAGTCTGCCAGGCGGCTGATCCAAAAACGCAGCGCAGCTTTGCGCGCCATCATCGCAAGTGCGGTGCGTTCTGCGGTTTGCAAGGGGCGCACGGCTTCGTAAGCGCGCATGAAGGCGCGCGCGAGCGGCACATCCACCGCGCCGGAGGCGTGATCGATGCACCAATCATTCAGCGTCACGCACAGGTCGTAGGCCCAGGCATCGTCACCGGCAAAATAAAAATCGATCACGCCGGATAAGCGGCCCGCTTCAAACAGCGCGTTGTCGCGAAACAAATCTGCATGCACCGCGCCGCTGGGTAATGATGATTTGGGATCGCGCGCGAGCTGCGCATCAAAACTGCTTTGCTGCGCCAGCTCATCGCGCAGCAGCGCATGCAAAGGCGCCGGCACATGCGCGGCGAGCGGGTCTACCTGCGCCATCATCCAGGGGAGGCCGCGCAAATTGGGCTGCGCGAGTTTGAAGGTTTTGCCGGCCAGATGCATGCGTGCAGACATTGCGCCAACCTGCGCGCAGTGGTCTAGCGTGGGCCAAATCACATCTTCGCCGGCCACGCGCGCCACCAGCGCGGCAGGTTTGCCCTGGAGCGCGGTGAATAGCTGCCCGGCCTGCGGCCCGCGCGCAATACGCTGCGGCGCCGGCACGGGCAAGCCGGATGCAGCCAGGTGCGCAGAGAATTCCAAGTAATACGGCAACTGCGCGGCGGTCAGGCGCTCAAACACCGTGAGTACAAAGCGGCCGTGATGCGCGCCTTCGGTGTCCAAAAAATAGTTGGTGTTCTCAATCCCCGCGCCAATACCCACATGGCGCAGATACTCGCCACAGTCGTACTGGGCGAGCAGGGCGGTGCAATCAGAAACGTCCAGAGCGGTGTAAACGGCCATGTATGCAGTGTAGCGAGTGGCGAAGATTCAAATTAAAAGACGCTTTATCCATGGCGCTTTTGGAGCAAAAGTGGCTGGAAAGGCTCATGGATATTGCGTAGTTGAGTGTGGAGTAACTCCTGAACCCCGTTCGCGTTGAGCCTGTCGAAACGCATTCGAGGTGGCAGAGGGCTTCGACAAGCTCAGCCCGAACGGATTGTGGGATTCCAGGGAACTCCCCTGCGAAAAATCGCGCCCTGGGGTTCAAATCCGCCGCGCAAACGCCTGCCGCTGCTGCAGCAAAAACGGCCGGTCGATTTGTTCTGCGTATGAGGCAATGTCGCTTTTACTCACGCCGCACTGCCCAAAATGCTGCTGCCACGTATCGACCACGGCCGCCACGCGCGCGGCTTCTTGAACGGCGGCGTCTTTCTTCAGCCCGAACTGCGCGCACATCGACAGCGCATTCTCAAGTGTGGAATCCGCCGCGTCGCGCCCCACGATCATCTGCTGATAACCCAGCGCTTGGCCGGAAGGCAGCGCGTCATACGCAGGAGAGAGCTCATATTGCTGCGCATCGTTCACGAGCAGTGCGTGATTTTTTTCATGATCGTCGGTGTTGTCGATCAAGATGTTGAACACCATGCGGGCAAACAGCTCGGCGCGCTGCGCGTCTTGCAGATCGCCTTGCACCACACCACGCCGGCGCAACAACTGCGCCAGTTGCGGGTAGCCCAACTGCTCCCCCGCGGCCTTGAGCGCGACGTTGGCAGACAGTGCGTGCAAGCGCCTGCCGCCATCGCGGTCAAAGCGCCGCACGGCGACGGCGTGGCCATCATCTAGCCGGATTGGCATAGTCTGCGCAACGCGAATGCCGGCCTTGGCGGCGAGCGTCATGCTGGCGTGCTCCACCAGCGGCGTATCGGTGGGCTCGCCATCAGAGAACTTCACCACCCACTGCGCGCCGTCCAGCGCGATGAGCGCCTTGGGCCGTGCGCCGCCCAATGTGACGCCGGGTGCGATCAGCCGCCGCTCGTGCATGTCAATCGGCTCGCCCTCAGACACCTTGCGCACGAGCAGCTGAATCGCCTGCGCATCCGCCAGCTGCGGCAGCGGGCCGAGCGTGCGCGGCAAATATGCACTGCGCGAAGTGGAAACGCCCAGCGCG
>JBOFGW010000216.1:0-2369 GCA_051649325.1 Burkholderiaceae bacterium
TGGCCTGGGTGTTCTCTGTCTCGGGCTTGTTGCCAGCGTGGAGTTGAGCCGGCTCAAACGGGCCGACTTCAAAGCCGCGACGGTGGTGCCAATCTGCATGGCGGCGTTGATGCTGTTTGTCTTTGCACTGTCTAATCGAGTCGCCTATGGTTCTCAGGAAATTTTGGTGTATTCGTGGCCGGAGTTCGCGCTCAAAATCGGCAACGCGTTCCGTTCATCCGGCCGCATGTTCTGGCCGGTGTACTACCTGATCTATCTCGCGATCTTTTTCCTGCTGTTTCGGCATGCCAACCGCCGCTTTGCCGTGGGCGCATGCGCTGTGCTCCTGCTCGCGCAGTTCAGCGACAGCGCGCCGGCGCTGGGTGGCTTTAGAGAACGCTTCTCGCAAGCGCGGTGGGAAACGCCGCTCAAAGCGCCGCAATGGAATGAGTTGGCCAAGCGCTACCAAAAGATCATCTACGTGCTGCCCGCCAATACGCCGCAGCGCTGGGCGGAGCTTGCGCAGTTTGCTGCTACGAATGGGCTTGCGATCAACATGGGCTACTTCGCACGGGTGAACAGCGTGGCTTTGGAAAAAGCGCGGACGCAATTGGCTGGTGCGATTGCCGCCGGCCAGTGGGAACAAAATGCGCTCTACGTGTTTGATGACGAAGCTTTGTGGAACGTCGCGCAGCAGCAAGCAAAGCCGGGCGATGTGGCGAAGACTCTTGATGGAATACGCGTGTTCGCTCCGGGTTTTGATACGAATTCTGCACGGTAAATTGGTAATTACGCAGCATCCATGAGTATTTTCAGCCATTTTTGCTTGAAAAGGCGCATGGATATTGCGTGCTGGTCATTGGCACGGGCCATTTGTAGATGACACGCAGGCCACCGCGCAAGTAGGATTGCGCCATGCCCACCAAAGCGATTGACGAATCCCTGCTGAGTTTTTTCAAGGCACACGCGCCGTTTTCGCAAATGGATGAGGCGGCGCTCACGCATCTGCTCGCCAAGGTGGAGATTGCGTACTTCGCTGACAAAGACGTGCTCATCACGCCGCAAAAAACCGCGCCCGATCACTGCTACATCATCAAGCAAGGCCGGGTGCGCGGGGTGCGGCCCGAGTCGGACGATACGGTGTTCGAAGCCGGCGCGGGTGAATCATTTCCCGTCGGCGCGCTGCTTGCAGACCGGCCGGTGACCGCGGTGTATCGCGCGGTGGGCGATACCTTTGTGTTTCGCCTGGCGCGCGCCGATTTTGATGCGCTCACCCGCATGAGCCCGCCGTTTCTGGATTATTGCAAGCGCCGCATCGGTGCGCTGCTGGACCAAAGCCGCCGTGACTTGCAGGCCACCTACGCCGCCGCAACTGCGGGCGAGCAAAACATGCTTACGCAGCTTGGCGTGCTGATCCAGCGGTTGCCCGTGACTTGCAGCGCAGATACGCCACTGGCGCAGGTGTTTGCGCGCATGCACGAGGCCGAGGTGGGTTCCATCGTGGTGACGGATAGCGCAGCGCAAGTCAAAGGTATTCTCACGCGGCACGATGTGGTGGGCCGTGTGGTGCTGCCGCAGTTGCCGCTATCTACACCGGTGTCGCAGGTGATGAGTGCGCCGGTGCTTTGCCTGGACGCCGGCCAAACCGCGGCTGAGGCAGCGCTACTCATGGCCAAGCACGCCATTCGCCATGTGCCGGTCATGCGTGACGGTGCGCTCGCGGGGCTGGTGTCTGAGCGCGATTTGTTTTCGCTGCAGCGCTTGTCACTGCGTGCGGCGGGCACTGCGATTCGCAAGGCCAACGACGTTGAAGCGCTGACACGCAGCGCCAAAGACGTGCGTGCGCTGGCGCGCAACCTGGTGGCGCAAGGTGTGGGGGCAGCGCACATCACACGCTTGATGACGGATCTGAACGATCAGATCGGCCAGCGCATCATTGCCATCACGCTGCAAAAACATGCGCTGCCAGAAAGCGAATTTTGCTGGCTGGCCTTGGGTAGTGAAGGGCGGCAAGAACAAACAATTGCCACGGATCAAGACAATGCGCTACTGCTCACTGATGCGCAAGAGCACGCCAAACCGCAGTGGCTGGCCTTCGCGCTCGACGTGAACAACGCGCTGGATGCCTGCGGCTACCCACTGTGTAAAGGCAATGTCATGGCGAGCAACCCGCAGCTGTGCCTGACGATGACGCAGTGGCAGGCCGAATTTACTAAATGGATTGACAGCGGCAGCCCTGAAGCGTTACTAGCCGCCAGCATCTACTTTGACTTTCGCGCGCTCGCCGGTAATGAAGATTTGGCAGAGGATTTGCGCGGGTTTGTACACACCAAAGTCCGCGGTGTGCCACGCTTTTTCAATCAACTGGTAGGCAATGCTTTGCGTAATGA
>JBOFGW010000217.1:0-10578 GCA_051649325.1 Burkholderiaceae bacterium
TGGATAGTGGACGGCAAAGTCTATTTGCTCGAAGCTGGTCAAGGCGCTGCAGCCGCGCGTGCGCTGTGGGTGAGCACGCTCAAGACACAGGCCGATGCGGTGAGCGGCGCGCGACCTCTACTGGAGCCCACGCGCCTGGCGCAAGAAGCTGTAGACACTTGGTCGCTGCCGGTTGCGGTCCATGACATCACGCTGCCGCGCGGCCCGCTCGGCGCGCCAGTGCGTTTGGCGGTGGCGCAGGTGGCACATCTTGCCTACGCGCAATGGGTGGTGGATCAGCAGTTGCGCCCGGTGATGGATATGAGCCTATGCGGCGATGCCGTCAACCAGCTCACCACCTGGTGGTTGCCGCAGATTACTGGTGCCGGCTACGCCGTACTGGCCAGCGCCGCAGGCATTCGGCTGGATGGGCCGCTTGCGCAGTTGGCTGCGCGGCCGGTGTTGCCGCCACAGCTCACTATTGAAGACTTCAGAGTACAAAAACGCGTATGAATAATCTGTACCGCTTCGCACAGGTGGTTTCAAACGTTCGTACGCAATATCCATGAGCCTTTTCAGCTATTTTTGCCTCAAAAGGCGCATGAATACTGCGTAGAGCCAAAACTAAAGGGGCAATTATGCCGCTCAATTCACCGAGCAAGTCAGGGTGAAGGTGAGCGAGCTGCTGGGGGGCAGACTTGGAATCGCAGCCCCCGCAACGGACTGCATGGCGCTTGCCAATGCTGCGCCAGTGGGCGCGGGGCAGGTTGCGCCGCCGGTGGCGCTGCCGCATGTGGCAGTGGGGCAGCTCAGGCCTGCGACAGCAGGATCACGCAGCACAGTGCCGTCGGCCCAGCCGGCGCCGTTGTTGGCTACGGTGATGGTGTAGGTCGTCTGCGTGCCGGGCGCGAGCGTGGTGACGCTGTTGGATTTGGTGATGGAAACGTTGGCGATCAGTGTGTAGCACAGCCGCACGGAGCCGTTGCGGCCGGTGCCGCCACCAGATGCGCCTGCGGTGAGCGTGGGTGTGGTGGCCGCCGCATCAACAAAGCTGCCGCCGCCGCCCGGCAGGCCACCTTCGGGCCCGCCGCCGCCGCCGGAGTAACCACCACCACCGCCGCTTTCACGATGATCCGATCCGCCGCCGCCGCAAATGCCAAAGCCACCGGCTACACCAACATTGTCGGCATCCGTGGGGTCGGCGATGCCGCCTTGGCCACCGGCCGCGCCGGCAATGCTGCATTGGCCACCACCGGTGGCGCCGCGCCGCGCGGGTGGGATGCCCAGTACGGCGCTGCTGCCGCCCGGTGAGTTGAGCCCACCGCCGCCTGCACCGCCGTTACCATTTTGACAGGCCTGCGAAGCCGTGCCCAATTCGCCAAACTGCCCGCCCGCGCCGCCAGTGCCGCCCAGCGCGCCGGCCGGACAAGAGTTAGGCGCCACAGGGGTGCCATTGCCGCCCGCAAGGGCAGCCGTACCGCCGCCGCCGTTGCCGGTGTTGTCGTCGCCCCCGCCGCCGCCTGCGATCACTGCCAAGGTGGTGCCGATATACGCGCCCGACGCACCGCCGCCGCCGGCATCCAGATCACCGCCCGCGCCTGCGCCGCCAGCAATTGATGTGATCACTTGGCCGGGCGTGACTGTAAACGTGCCCTCGGCCCGCGCACCGGCGCCGCCGGCAAAGTTGGTGGCAGTGCGTTCGCCGCCGTCTGCACCCACCGCGATAATGCGCACGCTGCGCACATTGGCCGGTACGGTAAACGTGCTGGGCGCGCCAGAAAAACTAATGAGCTGCGTGCTCTCCAATCCCGCCGGGCAACTCGTGACCACTTGCGCCTGCGCAGCGAGCGGCAAAGCCATCAAGCAGGCCATCTGCAGTGCAGTACGTGAGGTGAGCAAAAATAAAGAAGATCCAAGCCGGCGTAGACGGGACATATTCGATGGAAAAAGCGCGCTCAGCAACAAAACTGAAAGCTTAAGGCAAGGCGCTTGCGGCGTGCGCTCTGACGCCGTCACGTCACATTGCGACACAATGAAGTGTTGCGTGGGCGCGATTGCAAAACGACTGCAAACCTGGCCTACGCATGATCGTAAACAGAGAACGCATGTCTTCACGCGCGCCTTTTGGTTTTGCATAAACACATACAAGACGCTTTATTCATGGGCGTTTTCAGCCATTTTTGCTTTAAAAACCGCATCAATACTGCGTAGAGCCTCTTCAACCCGCTCAAACCCCAATTGAGTCAGAGCCGCTGTTACTGTGTAGTGCTGACAAAACTGTTTAAACAACTCACCTCCTCTACTCTTGGACACAATTACTCACGCCCTCTCCGGCGCGCTACTGGCGCGCGCCGTCTGCCCCCGCCCCACCCAAACGCCCAGCCCCACTGAACTGCGCTGGTTTGGCCCGCGCGTGCCTGTATGGCAAGCGGTGACCGTGGGTTTGGTGGCGGCAACGTTTCCAGACAGCGATGTTGTTCTTAAATACGTTTCAGACCTTGCCTATCTGCGCGGGCACCGCGGCGTGACGCATTCGGTGATCATGCTGCCGCTCTGGGCGGCGCTACTCGGCGGCATTTTTGCGCTGCTGTTTCGCCGGCGCGATGCGTTCAAACGCTTCGCGTGGCTGGCCGCTGCATCACTTGCGATTCACATTGCCGGGGATTGGGTGACGCAGTTCGGCACCATGCTGCTCGCACCGTTTTCCGATGCGCGGTTTGGGCTGGGTTCAGTGTTCATCATTGATTTGGTGCTCTCCGGCATCGTGCTTGTGGGGCTACTCGCCTCGCTCCTGTTTCGCGCATCGCGCGTGCCTGCTGCGGCGGCACTCGCGCTGCTGCCGGTGTGGGTGGGCGTGACGATGCTGGGCAAGAGCGAAGCGATCGCGTTTGGGCAGCAATATGCACAGGCGAACAATTTGGGCAGCGCCAAGGTAGACGCTGCGCCGCGCCCCGGCTCACCGTTTAATTGGACGGTGCTGGTGGAAACTGAAAACGGTTACCGCGTGGCGCACATCAACACGCGTCGCAGCGAAGCGCTTACCGTTACGGAAGAAAGTAATTTCATCCAACGTTTTTCCGCGCCCTATCAGCCGCTGACGCAGGCGCGTTGGGAGCAGCTCAGTAAATTTGGCAACGGTAGCGATGAAGGACTCGCCCGCACTGTCTGGTCGCACCCGGACTTTGCGTTTTTCAGATGGTTTGCCATGTTCCCGCAGGTTTACCGCATCGATGCCGCTGCTGGCACAGACACCTGCGTGTGGTGGCGCGACCTACGCTTCATCTTCCCCGGCCGCAACGACCCACCATTTCGCTTTGGCATGTGCCGCAATGGGCAAGGCCAGTGGGCAAGTTACGCGCTGGATGATATTGCGGGGCGGGCGGCGCTGCGTTGACGAATACCGAGTGACTGCTGACGAGTGACTGAAAACTCTCGCACGTCATTCCGAGCGGAGCGAGGAATCTTCTCTTGCGCAAGATGAGATTCCTCGCTTTGCTCGGAATGACAGTACTTTTATGAAGTAACCACGCAATATCCATGCGTCTTTTGAGCCATTTTTGCCCCAAAAGGCGCATGAAATGTGCGTACTCTAGGTTGACTGCTTCGCAGATTCCCCACCCTGCTCCAGCTGCGGATTCACTTTCTGCTCACCCGCGTACAGCTTATTCAGCGCCGATAGATACGCCTTAGCACTGGCGACGATGATGTCCGGGTCAGCACCTGTGCCGTTGACGATGCGCCCGGCCTTGGTCAGGCGCACTGTGACTTCTCCCTGGCTCTCGGTATTCCCGCTGATGGCGTTGACCGAATAGAGCACCATCTCCGCGCCGCTTTTGACGTGCGATTCAATGGCCTTGAGGGATGCGTCGACAGAACCGTTGCCACTTGAGGTGGCGGAAATTTCTTTGCCCGCGTGGTTAAACACAATCTGCGCGTGCGGGCGCTCGCCGGTCTCGCTTTTGTGAGTGAGCGCGACAAAGCGAAACGCCTCGTCGTGATGCGCTTCGTCTTGCTCTTCTACGAGCGCAAGAATATCTTCGTCGTAAATCTCGGCCTTGCGGTCGGCCAGGTCTTTGAAGCGCGTGAAGGCTTCATTCACTTCGGCTTCTGAACCCAGCTCCACACCCATCTCTTGCAAGCGCTGCTTGAAGGCGTTGCGGCCGGAAAGTTTGCCCAGCACGATTTTGTTGGCGGCCCAGCCCACATCTTCAGCGCGCATGATTTCATAGGTCTCGCGCGCTTTGAGCACGCCGTCTTGATGGATGCCGCTGGCATGCGCAAACGCGTTGGCACCGACGATGGCCTTGTTGGGCTGCACCGCAAAGCCGGTGATCTGGCTGACCATGCGGCTGGCAGGCACGATTTGGCTCGTGTCAATGCCAAGCTCAAGCTTGAAGTAATCCTTGCGCGTTCTCACCGCCATCACCACTTCTTCCAGCGAGCAGTTACCCGCGCGCTCGCCCAAGCCGTTGATGGTGCATTCAATCTGGCGTGCGCCACCGATCGTGACCGCTGCAAGCGAGTTGGCCACGGCCATGCCCAAATCATTGTGGCAATGCGCGGACCACACGGCTTTGTCGCTGTTGGGGATTTTGGTGCGGAGCGTCTTGATGAATTCGCCGTAGAGTTCCGGCACGCCATAGCCGACGGTGTCGGGGATGTTCAGCGTCGTCGCGCCTTCTTTGATGGCGGCTTCGAGCACGCGGCAGAGAAAATCCACCTCGCTGCGGTAGCCGTCTTCGGGGCTGAACTCCACGTCATCGGTAAACGTGCGCGCAAACCGCACCGCGAGTTTGGCCTGCTCAAACACCTGCTCGGGCGACATGCGCAGCTTTTTTTCCATGTGCAACGGGCTGGTCGCAATGAAGGTGTGGATGCGGCTGTGCGCGGCGGGCTTGAGCGCCTCGGCTGCGCGCGCGATATCGCGATCGTTCGCACGCGCGAGGCTGCACACCGTGCTGTCTTTGATGGTGGCGGCAATTTGCTTGACCGCTTCAAAGTCGCCATTGGAACTGGCCGCAAACCCGGCCTCAATCACATCCACGCGCAGCTTTTCAAGCTGCTTGGCGATGCGCAGCTTTTCCTCCTTGGTCATCGAGGCGCCGGGGCTTTGCTCGCCGTCGCGTAAAGTAGTGTCGAAAATAATGAGTTTGTCGGTCATGGTTTTTCTCAGGTCGTAAATTCTTGGGGCACAAAAACAAAAACGGCGGGCTCTTTTCAGAGGTCCGCCGTACTTTGGAAACTTGGTCTGTTGCTTGCTGCTAGTGCTTTCTCAGACGTTTGACTTCCACCGCGCGAACCTTTTGGGCGCGTAGTAGTAGCAGGCCTAGCAGCGCAATGCTGGAGGCCAAAGTGCTAATCGCCAAAATGGTTGCTGAAAAAGTCATACCCGAACTCTATCTGAAGAAACTCTATTTGCCAACACGCAGGTTTCATGCGCATTTTGGAGCATTTTTGCCTGAAAAAGCGCATGGATATTGCGTTATCTACTTGTGACTTTGAAGCCTAAAGTAGATATTTCCGCCTTGGGTCGGCCTGTCGCCCGCAGGCTGGTTCGCAAGGCAGCCTTGGCCTCATGCCAGGTCGCGACGAACGACATGCCTGCGAGTACCAGCCCTTGCGACCTCCTGAAAGCCTGCGTCCTCGAACATGGGAACAAAACCCATGAAGCGATAGCTTGGTGAATCGCGGTCCACGGGGTATCCCTCAACGACTTTCGCGCCGTGCTTCTTGGCGTGCTGAACTGCAGCCTCAAGAATGGTCTTGGTCAGGCCCCGGCCGCGGTACTCACGGCGCACAAAGAAGCAAACGATTGACCAGACATCCTCGCTGGGCATTTCGTCTTTGCGTAGGCGCTGATACGTGGTGCTCGGCGCCACAGAACACCAGGCGACCGGCTGCTGATCGAGGTATCCCAGCACGCCCACCGGAACACTGGCCTGCACTCGACTTTTCATCGCCTGCTTGCGCGCTGCGTTGCTTGCGCCCTTCTTCTCTTCTGCAGTAGCCCGCCACGCCATGCACCAGCAGTAGCTGGGCGCTCCCTTGCTCTCAAAGAGCGACTCGAAGTCAGGCCATGTCTTGGCAGTGACTTCTTTGATTGAAAGGTTCGCAGGCACGGTGTTCGCGATCTCAATGTACTGTAAGGCCAATCACGCAATATCCATGCGCCTTTCCAGCCATTTTTGCCTGAAAAGGCGCATGAAATATGCGTGAAGGCATAAAAAAGGAGCCCGAAAGCTCCTTTTTTATTTGATCAGAACAACACTTACGCCGCAGTGCCGCCCGGAATGCGCAGCACCTGCCCCGGATAAATTTTGTCCGGGTGCGTGAGCATGGGTTTGTTGGCCTCAAAAATCTCCGGGTAGCGGTTGGCGTTGCCCAGGGTTTTCTTGGCGATGGCTGAGAGCGTGTCGCCTTTGACCACGGTGTGATAGACGGCTTCTGGCTCGCCTGCCACATCCACTGTCATGCTGTCTTTGACGGTCGCCACACCGGCCACGTTGCCGCAGCACAGGACGATCTTCTCTTTGGTTTCTTGATTGGGTGCGACGCCGTAAACGGTAGCCTCGCTCGACACGGGGTCGAATGTGACGGTCAGTCCGGTCGCGTCCAAATTCATCTTGCGGATGTAGTCAAGAATCGCGTCGCCTGCCGCATCGCTGGCGGCCTTGAGTTTGTCGGGGCTCGGATCGGCTACAGCTTCTTGCGTTGCGGCTTGCGCTTTGCCGATGCCAAACAGTTTTTCGCCAGCGTCTTTGATGAAGGAAATCAAGCTCATGGGACACTCCTCAACTTTGTGGTTGTAAACGCAGTGAAGGTCTGCGGCGCAAGACTACCACGACGAAATGTGAAAGAAATGTCAAGAAACGTCGCGCACTATGCAACCAACTGTTAGGCGGGCGGCGGCGCAGATGACGATGCATCCACAGCAGATGTGACGCCCTTGGGTGAACCCGGCAGGCCGCGCGCGCGCCGCCAAACCCAGAGCACATAACCCGACAACCCGTAAATACAAAACAACCCAAACAATGCAATGGGCGGATCGCTTGAAATCACCACCAGCCCTACCAACACCACAATCATCACCCAAAACGGCACGCTCTTAAGCGCGAGTTGCTTGCCGCTAAAAAATGGCGCATTGCTCACCATGGTCAGCCCTGCATAGATGGAAAGTGCAAACGCGGTCCATGGCATCCACAATTCTTTGATGGGCAACTTATTGTCTACCGATAGCCAAATGAATCCAGCCATTAACGCGCCCGCCGCAGGGCTGGGCAAGCCCTGAAAAAACCGCTTATCTACCACACCGGTATTGATATTGAAGCGCGCCAGCCGTAACGCGGCGCCCGCACAGTAAGTGAATGCAGCCAGCCAGCCCCACCGGCCTAGGTCGGCCAAGGCGAACTCATACATCACAAGCGCGGGGGCTACACCAAAGCTCACCATATCTGCGAGGCTGTCAAACTGCTCGCCAAAGGCAGACTGCGTATTAGTCAGGCGCGCAACGCGGCCATCCATTCCATCTAGCACCATGCTGGCAAAAATTGCGATGGCAGCTTTTTCAAACTCACCATTCATCGCCATCACCACCGCATAAAAGCCGGAGAACAGCGCCGCCAGCGTGAACAAGTTGGGCAGCAGGTAAATGCCGCGCCGCGCACGCGGCTTAGAGACCGAGGCCTGATCGGAAGCGGTTGCTGGCGCTGCGGCGGCTTGGCTACGGCCCACAAGCCTTAAGCGGCGACGTGATTTATTTGTATTCATGCTATGCGCAATTGTGCTTTAGAAGCACATGCTCCTTACAGGTATTGTAGGCATCACCTCAAAATGGTCTAGTGCTTTGTTGCTATGCAGCGCAATTACTTATGCAAGCGCTCTTGCATTAACCGACCGTGCGGACGCACAATCCGCCGGAGTTGCTGTTGCAACCATCACAAAGGAGACAACCATGTTTGGCAGATTCGCTGCACGCTCGCTGAGAGCGGCTTCTTGGATAGTGCTCTTGGGGTTGACCGGTGCGGCCCACGCGCAATCAGAAAAAGACTTAGCGGCCGATGCCTCCTCCAACGGCAATGTGCTCACCTATGGGATGGGACAGCATCAGCAGCGGTTTTCAGAGCTCAAGCAAATCAGTACGAGCACGATCAAACGCTTGGTACCGGTCTGGAACCTGAGTCTGAACAGCTCGCTGAATGCGTCCACGCAGCCGCTGGTGGCCGACGGGGTGATGTACGTGACCAGCCACGATTCCACCATCGCGATCGATGCGCTTACCGGCCGCCAAAAGTGGAAGACTCCTGTAGAGCTGCCGGCAGATGTGAACGGATTTTTGTGCTGCGGCATCCACAGCCGCGGGCCCGCGCTACTGGACGGCGTGCTCTACCGCACCACGATTGATGCACACGTGATGGCGGTTAACGCCAAAGACGGCAAAACCATCTGGAAGAGCAAAGCTGCGGACTACAAGCTGGGCTACTCAATGACGCACGCCCCACTGGTGGCCGGCGGCATCTTGATCACTGGGATTTCCGGCGGCGAATACGGCACGCGCGGCTTTATCAAAGGTTGGGACCTAAAAACCGGCAAATAACTTTGGACGCGCTACACCACGCCTGCTCCTGGCGAAAAAGGCGCGGAGACCTGGAACCCGGACCGCTATCAAAAAGGCGGCGCACCCACTTGGCTGACAGGCACCTACGACCCGCAGCTTGACCTTGTGTACTGGGGCACCGGCAACGGCGGCCCGTGGAATGCCGCGCACCGCGGCGGCGATTCGCTCTACATCTGCTCGGTACTGGCCTTTAAACCTAAAACCGGTGAAGTGGTGTGGCACTACCAATTCTCGCCTGGCGACCCGTACGACTACGACGGCACCAACGAGCTGGTACTGGCCGATCTACCCATGGTTGGCGGGGCCCGCAAGGTACTGATGCAAGCCAACCGCAACGGATTTTTTTATGTACTAGATCGCACCAACGGTAAGCTGATTTCTGCCCAACCCTTTGCCAAAAAAATCAATTGGGCCAAGAGCATCGATATGGCCAGCGGCCGCCCGGTGGACACTGAAATGACAGCCGCTTTACGCAAGAGCGAGGAGACCAAAGACTTCATCGAAGTGTGGCCCAGCGCCCTGGGTGGCAAAAACTGGATGCCGATGAGTTTTAACCCACAAAGCCGCACCGTGTTCATGAACACCCTCAACCAAGGCATGAAAGTGAAGTATGTCAAGCCGGAGTACAAACAGGGTCAGTGGTTCTTGGGCTTGGAGCTGGGCGGCTTTGTGCCGCCTACTGACGGCATTTCCGGCGCGCTAGTAGCCTGGGACCCAGTAGCCAACAAACAGGTGTGGGAAGTACCAAGCAAATCGCCCCATTGGGCCGGCGTCTTGTCTACCGCCGGCGGTCTGGTGTTCACAGGTGCGCTCACCGGCGAGTTCATGGCCTTTGATGCCAAAGACGGCAAAAAACTCTGGCAATTCCAAACCGGCAGCGGCATCACCGGCCTGCCCATTACGTGGGAAAGTGGTGGCAAGCAATACATCACCATCACCAGCGGCTCGGCAACAGTATGGGGCGCGCTGGCTGGTGATACCAACATCCAGAACGTACCGTCGGGCAGCTCGGTGTGGACGTTTGCATTGATGGACTGATCTGTTACTGCCGCAGCAATCCATTTGAAATCATTCCCTCTCCCGCTTGCGGGAGAGGAGCAAGTTGAGGGCTCTCACGCTTTACAAATGACCCTGCACAAAACGCTTTTCACAGCAGCGCTCTTCGCTGCATCTCAACACGTATTCGCGCAATCGCCCGCAGCGCCGTCGGGCAACGCAGTCCAGGCGAGCGAAGCCGCGTCCGCCCAAACCGCCGACAAAGCCGCCACCGTAGCAGCCGGCAAAAAAATCTACACCGGTAACTGCGCGCGCTGCCATGGCATCAACATGGTCACCACCGGGGGCGCGTTCTTCGATCTACGCAAATTCCCGCTAGATCAGCGCGAACGCTTCAACACTTCCGTCACCAAGGGCATCCGGGGAATGCCAGCGTGGGGCGATACCTTAAAAGCAGAAGATTTGGATGCGCTGTGGGCGTATGTAGCCTCAGCTCAAAAATAGCTCTACGCAATATCCATGCGCATTTTCAGCCAGTTTTGCCTGGAAAGGCGCATGGATATTGCGTACCTTCATTGCGGGCTCGAGAAACAGCAAACTAAGGTGTGACTCACAAGTGTTCCCCGAAATCTTCCGTCCACCACGTCTCGCCCAGTTGTTTCTGGAGCCATTCAGTGAATCCACTTACTTTGGCAGGCACCATTCGCGGGGACGGATACACGGCGTGAATCTTTTGTGTAGGCAGTGGCCAATCGTGTAGCAGCGTGACCAAAGCACCGCTGCGAATCGACTCGTGCACAACATAGGTAGGTAGCGCTGCAATACCAAGCCCGCTGCAGGCAGCCTCCATCAGCGCAGATTTATTGTTCGATCGCAATGGCCCGTTCACCTGCACCGTTAACTCCTCTCCCTTTGGCCCATTGAAGTGCCAGCGGGAATCGCTTTGAACGGTGCTGCAGATCAGCGCGTGGTGCGACGACAGATCACCG
>JBOFGW010000218.1:0-3533 GCA_051649325.1 Burkholderiaceae bacterium
CTCGATTGATTTTCCACTGACCGATGGCAACGCCTACGCGCAAATTGTGCGCGCCTTCGCGCGCGGCGGTTACGTGACCATGCGCGTGGACAAGCCCGGTGTGGGTGACAGCCAAGGCGCGCCGGCGCAAACCGTGGACTTTGTGCAAGAGCTGGATGGCTACCGGCAAGCGCTCAAAGCCTTGCTTGCGCGGCCCGATGTTGACCGCGACCGCGTATTTATCTTTGGCCACAGCATGGGCGGCCTGTGGGGGCCGGTGCTGGCGACTGAATTCAAACTGCGCGGCACCGTGGTGGCCGGCACCACATTCCGCACCTGGCTGGAATACGACCTGGAGAACTCGCGCCGCCAATCCAAACTGGCCGGCGAATCAGACGATGCGATTCACACCTACCTGGTAAAAAAGTCTGCGATGAACAGCGCGTATTTGATCGAAGGGTTGGAACCTGCCGCGATCATTGCGCGGAATCCGTCGCTGAAAGAAATTGTGGAAGACGAGCTGAAAGACGGCATGCAAGCCGGCCGCTCCCTGAATTTTTGGCGGCAAGTGGCGCAGCTCAATCTGCCCGAAACCTGGGCCAAGGCCAGTGGGGCCGTGCTCACGTTGTATGGCGAGGCTGACTTTCTTACTGCCGGGATCGATCATCAAATGATGGCGGACTGGATCAACAGCAAGCGCGCCGGCACCGCAACCTACACGCTGCTCACCCGCTCTGACCACGCGTTTGCCAACGTGGCCGATCAGGCAGAGAGCTTCAAGATGTGGGGCAAGCCAGGCCCGCAGTTCAACCCGAATGTGCTGCAAGCCGTGAATGCGTGGATTACGCCACTGTCAGGCAAACCGCTGAGTTTTTAGAGGTTCTTAAAGGCTTCTACGCAATATCCATGCACTTTTTCAGCCATTTTTGCTCGAAAAAGCGCATGGATATTGCGTAGTCCTTTTGAAAAGCTGTGTTCTAGGCACCCTGCTTCACCGCCAATTTCTGCTGCGCCTTTTCCAGCCAAACTTGCAGTTCATTGACCAGATCGTCCTGCGAAAAGCTACAGCTTTCTTCTGAGAACATCGCGCCGGATTCCAGGCGGATGACGATGTCGTCCAGCACGGTGGCAAACGCGCCGGGCAGCTGCGTGGTGATGTCGGCATTGCCGCGGCAGACCTTGGCCAGCGACGCGGCGTCTATGTGGCCTGCCATAAAGTGGGCCAGCCCGGTCTGCAGCGCCGCCAGTTGCGTGCGCGGCTCAGACACCGAGCAGATCCACTTCAAACATCAGCGTGGCGTTGGGCGGAATCACGCCGCCGGCGCCGCGTGCGCCATAGCCCAGCGCGGGCGGAATGACCAGCACACGCGTGCCGCCCACTTTCATGCCCTGCACGCCTTCATCCCAGCCGCCGATTACGTGCCCGGCGCCCAGCGGAAACACAAACGGCTGGCCGCGGTCTTTGCTGCTATCGAATTTGCTGCCCTTGACGCCGTCGTTGTAGAGCCAGCCGGTGTAGTGCACGGAAACGCTCGCGCCGGCCACAGCGGTTGCGCCGTTGCCCACGGCGGTGTCTTGATATTGCAGGCCGGATGCGGTGGTGGTCATGGTCATACGGGTTCCTCGGCTAAGCTATTGGATTGAAAAACTGCATTACACACGATAACGACTATGGCTCAATACGTTTTCACCATGAACCGCGTGGGCAAGATTGTTCCGCCCAAACGCCAGATTCTTAAAGATATTTCGCTCTCTTTCTTTCCGGGCGCGAAGATCGGCCTGCTGGGCTTGAACGGCGCAGGCAAGTCCACCGTGCTCAAAATCATGGCCGGTGTGGACAAAGAGATCGAGGGCGAAGCCACGCCGATGCCTGGCATCAAGATCGGCTACCTAGAGCAAGAGCCCAAGCTCAACCCAGAACACACCGTGCGCCAAGCCGTGGAAGAAGGCATGGGCGGCGTGCTCGCGGCCAAAAAACGGCTGGACGAGGTCTATGCCGCCTACGCCGAGCCGGACGCAGACTTTGACAAGCTCGCCGCCGAGCAGGCGGAGCTGGAGGCGATCATCGCGACATCCGGCGCAGAAGGTGGCGACCATCAACTGGAAATTGCGGCCGACGCGCTGCGCCTGCCGGATTGGGACGCGAAGATCGCTACGCTGTCTGGCGGTGAAAAGCGCCGCGTGGCGCTGTGCCGTTTGCTGCTCAGTAAGCCCGACATGCTGCTGCTGGATGAGCCGACTAACCATCTGGACGCAGAAAGCGTGGATTGGCTTGAGCAGTTCTTGCAGCGCTACTCCGGCACCGTGGTGGCCGTGACGCATGACCGCTACTTTCTAGACAACGCCGCCGAATGGATTTTGGAGCTGGACCGCGGCCACGGCATTCCGTGGAAGGGCAATTACAGCTCGTGGCTGGAGCAAAAAGGCGACCGCCTTGCGCAGGAACAAAAAGGCGAAGAGGCGCGCGCCAAGGCGCTCAAGAAAGAACTGGAGTGGGTGCGCCAGAATCCGAAAGGCCGGCAAGCAAAATCCAAAGCCCGGATTGCGCGCTTTGAAGAACTCAGCAGTCATGAACACCAAAAGCGCAATGAGACCAATGAGATTTTCATTCC
Source organism: Burkholderiaceae bacterium (assembly GCA_051649325.1). Taxonomy (GTDB): domain Bacteria; phylum Pseudomonadota; class Gammaproteobacteria; order Burkholderiales; family Burkholderiaceae_C; genus JBJOQV01. The sequence goes on from JBOFGW010000218.1 coordinate 2,592, forward strand.
CGTGGCCGAGCGCTTGGGCAATGAAGTCGTTGAGTTCAAAAACGTCAGCAAGGCGTTTGGCGACCGGTTGCTGATTGATGACCTGAGTTTCAAAGTGCCGCCGGGCGCGATCGTGGGCGTGATCGGCCCCAACGGCGCGGGCAAGTCCACTCTGTTCAAAATGATCACCGGCAAAGAAAAACCCGATTCGGGCGAGGTAAAAATCGGCCAGACCGCACAGGTGGCGGTGGTCGATCAAAGCCGTGACGATCTGGCTAACACCAAGACCGTGTGGGAAGACATCTCCGGCGGGCTGGATATGTTGACCGTGGGCCGCTTTGAAATGTCCAGCCGCGCCTATATCGGCCGCTTTAACTTCAAGGGCGGCGATCAGCAAAAAGTCGTGGGCAATTTATCCGGCGGTGAACGCGGCCGCTTGCATTTAGCCAAAACGCTGCTGGCTGGCGGCAACGTGCTGCTGCTGGACGAACCGTCGAACGACCTGGACGTGGAAACCCTGCGCGCTCTCGAAGATGCCCTGCTCGAGTTTGCCGGCAGCGTAATGGTCATCAGCCACGACAGATGGTTCTTAGACCGCATCGCCACCCATATCCTCGCCTGCGAAGGTGATTCGAAGTGGGTGTTCTTCGACGGCAACTATCAGGAGTACGAAGCCGACAAGAAAAAGCGCCTGGGTGAAGAAGGCGCGCGGCCTAAGCGGGTACGGTATAAGCCGTTGAAGTAAGTTTTAGAACCATCCGAAATCTCTGCAAAAGGCTGTCATTCCGGCGAAAGCCGGAATCCAGGCCGCTCTTCTAGATTGCGTAGTCACGAGTTGTTATAATGTCGGTCTGTTTACAACTTAGCCTGCACCTGCATTTGACTATGAGCGCACATCGACACGATATATCTGACCGCGTTTGGGAGCTGTTAGAGCCGCACCTGCCTGGGCGCGAGGGTCTG
>JBOFGW010000219.1:0-8307 GCA_051649325.1 Burkholderiaceae bacterium
GGACTCGGTCGCAAGCTACAAGCAGCTATTTCTAACAGCGGCCCACCTGTGGTGATTGAGTATGAAACACACACAATCACAGAGTCCATCTATGCGGGTTGGCTGGAGAAAATTACCAGCCGAGGCGCGCGCGTGTTCATGGTGTTTACCGGCAGCATGCTGCACAACTACTCGTATGCTGACCAAATCAAGGAGTCGTTTGCGGGGCAGGCTTTCCTTGCAGGCCTTGATTGGCGATTTTTGCCGGAGATTGACCACACGCTCACGCTGCTCAGTGCACAAAGACAAATGCTTGAACTGGTCTCCACCTGGCTTGCGGAGAATTGAGCGGCTGCATGCTTGCGCTTGACAAGCAACTTGCGGGTCAAGACTTGCGCATTTGGGGGTTTACGCTTGCGTTTCCGCTGGATACCGCAACAAGCGCGTTCTTAAGTAGCGACATTGTGCAGCGCAGCCAGCGGTTTGTATTCGAGCGCGACCAGCAACGTCACCAGGCTGCGCATGCACACATGCGGCGACTGCTGTGTACACATTTCGGCCTTGGCCCTAGCGACTGCATGTTTGATGAAGGCAAACACGGCAAGCCTCAGTTAGCTGGCGATCACGCTGCACTTGCATTCAATCTGAGCCACAGCGCTGACATGGGTGCGCTATGCGTAGCATCCAGCGGGCACGTGGGAATCGACATCGAGCATGCACATCCGCTTGCGGACATCGACGCGCTTGTGCGCGCCAACTTTACGCCGAGCGAACAGCAAGAGTATGCGCATCAGCGCACGGATAGCGCACGGCACACCGCATTTTTCACCGGTTGGACGCGCAAAGAGGCCTGCCTGAAAGCGCTGGGCACGGGCCTATCGCTGGAAGCGCAAGCGGTGGATGCGGGGCTTGCGCCCGGCCGCCGCAGTGTGGCGGTGCATTGGCAAGGCAGGGCTGTGACGGTGGAGGTCGATTCGTTTCAACCAGGCCCGGGGCTGATCGGCGCGGTGGCCTGCGTAGCAGACCGGGATTTTGCGCTGTAGCTTGCCGCGCTAGGCCGCTCAGTTGAACACCCCGGTGGACAAGTACCGGTCACCACGGTCGCACACCACAGTCACGATGGTGGCGTTTTGTAATTCTTGCGCTATGCGCAGCGCCACACACAGCGCACCGGCCGCCGAGATACCGCAGAAAATGCCTTCTTCGGCAGCCATCCGCCGCGCCATCACTTCGGCTTCCTGCTGGCTCACGAGTTCTTCGCGATCTACACGAGATGCCTCGTAGATCTTAGGTAAATAAGCCGCAGGCCATTTACGAATGCCGGGGATGCGCGATCCTTCGCTGGGCTGCGCGCCGATGATCTGGATCTTCGGGTTTTGCTGCTTCAGATAGGTCGATACACCGGTGATCGTTCCGGTGGTTCCCATCGCGCTGACAAAATGCGTGATCTGGCCCTGCGTCTGCTGCCAGATTTCCGGCCCTGTACCTTCGATGTGCGCTCGTGGATTGTCGGGATTGGCAAACTGGTCCAGCACCTTGCCTTTGCCTTCGCGCTGCATCTGCTCGGCCAGATCGCGCGCGTATTCCATGCCGGTGGCTGCGCTTTTGCCGTCGCCTTTGGCGGGCGTGAGGATGAGCTGTGCACCATACGCAGTCATGGCCGCGCGGCGTTCCACGCTCAAGTCATCCGGCATGATCAGCACCATCTTGTAGCCCTTGATGGCAGCCACCATCGCCAGCGCAATGCCGGTATTGCCGCTGGTAGCTTCAATCAAAGTGTCGCCGGGCTTGATCTCGCCGCGCTCTTCTGCACGACGGATCATCGAGTAGGCCGGCCGATCCTTCACGCTGCCGGCAGGATTGTTGCCCTCCAGCTTGCCAAGAATTACGTTGCCACGCTGCGCGTTTTCCGGCCCAGGGATGCGGACAAATCTCACGAGGGGGGTATTGCCGATGGTGTCGCCGATGGTGGGGTAGTGCACTGTCATGATCTAAAAAGGGAGTGATGAGAAAGTCGCGGCCCTTGCATTGTGACGCAAGCAGAAATAGCGTGCTTTTCAGATGCCTCTACGCAATATCCATGCGGGTTTTGGAGCAAAAACGGCTGAAAAAGCGCATGGATATTGCGTAGAGCTAAAAAACCCGCCAATTGGCGGGTTTTTTGATAAAGCGAAAAGGCTGATTAAGACTTTTTCTCTTCTTTCTTTGCGTCCTTGGCTTTTGCATCTTTGTCAGACGCTGCCTTGGCCTTGGCTTCTTTGTCAGTTTTTGCCTTGGCTTCTTTTTCAGCTTTGGCTTTATGTTTAGCTTCTTTGTCAGCCTTGGCTTTTTCTTCCTTGGCCGTCATTTTCTTTTCTTCTTTCTTGGGCTCTTCTTTTTTGGCTTCAGCGGCCTTGGGTGCTGCGGCTGCGCCAGCGGCGGCTGCAGGTGCTGCGGCTGCGACAGGCTTGGCTTCATCTTTCTTGGCCGTAGCGGTCTTTTCTTCTTTTTTGCCAGCGTCAGCAACAGGCTTTTTCTCTTCCTTCTTGCCGGCATCGGCCTTGGCCGGTGCGCCGGCGTAGGATTTGCCGCCAACGGTCAAACCGGCTTCCGACATTTTGGCACCGGACTTTTCGCCCACGCCTTTGACGCGTGCTTCAAAGTCGGCCCAATCTTTGAATGCGCCGCCTTTGGCGCGCTCATCGACGATGGCCTTGGAAATCGCCGGGCCAATGCCTTTGACGGCATCCAGCTCAGCCTGCGTGGCCTTGTTTACGTCCACCGCCGCGAAGGCGATACCCATCGTTGCAATGAATGCAGCGAGCGAAAGCAACAGTTTTTTGAACATTGATGTATCCCTCTCATTTTTTGACAGAACACGACGGCGTTTTGCCGCGTACCCTAGAAACGCCCTTTTGCGGTGCGCGTTGACATTTTATGCGCCGGCTTAACCGGCCCTTGCGCTTGCCGAATACGGCAGCGTCTCCCAGCGCTTGCAGCCGGGGCATTGCCAATAGAACTGGCGCGCCTTAAAGCCGCAATTGGCGCAGATGTATTGCTGCTGCCGCGCTGCTTCGGCACCCAGCACACCCGCCAACGCAGCCATATCAGGTGATTGCGGAGCAAGCGATTGCGTCAGCCCCGCCGCAGACGCGAGGCCCGGCAACTTTGCAAACGCATCGCGCGAAAATTGCTGCGCCGCAGCAGGATCTGCATGCTTGGCTAGATGCTGCGAAATCGCGCCTGCCAGCGCCTCAGACGGAGCCGCTGCAAACCACTGCGACAAGCGCTGCTGCTCTGCTGCTGCATCACCGCGGCGTTTGGCAAACTCATGCAAAGGCGCGACCAACTGCGCCGCAAATGCGGGCTGCGTCTGTACTGCAAGGTCGATCATTTGCAGCGCTTCTTCATCGCGCCCTTCTGCTTGCGCCAGCGCGACCTCCATTTGCAGCACACGCACGAGGCGGTCATCCACTTGCCGGGCGGATCGCAGCGCTGCGCGCGCAGCCGCAAGATCGCCCTTGGCCATGGCATCAGCCGCCAGCTCACACCAGAAGTGCGCGACCGATCGCGGCAGTGGCGCGCCGGTGGCCTTGGCGTGAGCGGTTGCAGCGTCGATCGCTTTGGTCCAGCTGCGCTCCATTTGATACAGATCGGCCAGAAACCCCTGCGCCTGGCCTTCAAACGGCGTGCCGCTGAGCGACACAAACGCGCTTTCTGCACGGTCCAGCAGCCCGGCCTTGAGATAGTCTTGCGCGAGCGCAAACAGCGCCTGGTCACGGTACTGCGGCGGCAGGTCTGGCCGCTCCAGCAGGTTGCGGTGCAGGCGGATGGCGCGATCTGTCTCGCCACGGCGCCGGAACAGGCTGCCAAGTGCAAAATGCAGCTCGATCGTTTCCGGGTCCAGGCTGACCACTTCGACAAACGCTTCAATCGCGCGGTCCGGCTGATCATTGAGCAGAAAATTCAACCCGTTGAAGTACGAGCGCGGCAGGCGCTTGCTCTCCTGCACCACTTCACGTAGATCAATCCGCGAGGCGATCCAGCCCAGTGCAAACAAGATCGGCGCGGCAAGTAGCCACCAGTTCTCAAACTCCAACGCTTAGCTCCGCAGCGAAGGCACGTCGGGCGGATTCAGCGGCCCGCGAGCAGGCCCTGTATCGGCCGGCTGCTGCGCCGTTTTTTTCAGCCGCCTAATTTCGCGCCCCTGCTTGAATAACCGCGGCGATGCCGTGATGATGCCCAGCAGTACCCCCAGCGCAAAGGTGACAAAGATCACAATGATCAAGGGCGCCGTTAGCGCGGTCTCTGCCGTCAGGCGCAGCGTGACCGGATCAGCATTTTTGAGCGCAATCCAGAAAAACAGCACCACCATCAGCAGCCAGAAAAGCCAGGCAAGTACCCGCATCCACATTCCTTTGAACTCTTGATTCCAAGCGCCTTGCACGCCGAAGCGCGCGGGCCTAAGTGTAGGCTGCAGCGTCGAATTTGAAAAAGCACAATAAAAAAGCGGCCATCGGCCGCTTTTTCGCTACGAATCAGCACTCAACAAAAAGCTAAGAACCATTCACCTTGCTGTGCGAAATGTCTACCAGCTCACGCAATTCCTTACCCGGTTTGAAGTGTGGCACCCGTTTTTCAGGCACCACCACTTTTGCGCCAGACTTTGGATTGCGCCCCTGCCGCGCCGGACGGATGTTCAGTGAAAAACTACCGAAGCCGCGAATTTCAATGCGGCGGCCCAGCGCGAGCGTGCGCGACATTTCATCCAGAATGGTCTTGACGGCAAAGTCGGCGTCTTTGGCCACCAGCTGCGGGTAGCGTTCCGCCAACTTGGCAATCAGTTCCGACTTGGTGAGATGATCATCAGCCATAGTTACACAAGGCACCGCGGCATCGCGCGAGCGACACCACGGCGCGTTGCCACTTACTGTTTGTTGTCCAGCTTGGCTTTGAGCAGCGCGCCCAGGCTAGTGGTGCCCGCGTTGCCGCTGCCCTCCTGCTTGGAGATGAACTCGGTGGTTTCCGCGCTGTCTTTGGCCTTGATCGACAACTGGATCGAGCGTGTTTTGCGATCGATGTTGATGATCATCGCTTCCAGCTTGTCGCCTTCTTTCAGGCGCGTCGTTGCGTCTTCCACGCGGTCACGGCTGATTTCAGAGGCGCGCAGATAGCCTTCCACCTCATCGGTCAGCGCAATCACTGCGCCCTTGGCTTCCACGCTCTTGACAGTACCGTGCACCATCGCGCCCTTATCGTTCATGGCAGCGTAGTTGTTGAACGGATCGCCTTCCATCTGCTTGATGCCCAGGCTGATGCGCTCGCGCTCGGTGTCGATGGCCAGCACAATCGCTTCTACTTCATCGCCCTTCTTGAACTTGCGCACGGCTTCTTCGCCGGTCTCAGTCCAGGACAGGTCAGACAAGTGCACGAGGCCGTCGATGTTGCCCGGCAGGCCAATGAACACGCCAAAGTCGGTGATCGATTTGATCTGACCCTTGACCTTGTCGTTCTTCTTGTAGCCGGCAGAGAACTCTTCCCACGGATTGGCGCGGCACTGCTTCATGCCCAGGCTGATGCGGCGGCGGTCTTCGTCGATCTCCAGCACCATCACTTCAACCTCGTCACCTAGGGCCACGACTTTCTTGGGATCAACGTTCTTGTTGGTCCAGTCCATTTCAGACACGTGCACCAGGCCTTCAATGCCGTCTTCGATCTCAACAAATGAGCCGTAATCGGTCAGGTTGGTGACCTTGCCGAACATGCGGGTGCCCACCGGGTAACGGCGTGCAACACCGCTCCATGGATCGTCGCCGAGTTGCTTGACGCCCAGGGAGACGCGGTTTTTCTCTTGGTCGAACTTGAGGATCTTGGCAGTGATTTCTTGGCCGACTTGCACCACTTCGCTTGGGTGGCGCACGCGCTTCCACGCCAGATCGGTGATGTGCAGCAGGCCGTCGATACCGCCCAGGTCTACAAACGCGCCGTATTCGGTGATGTTCTTCACTACGCCCTTGACGGTGGAACCTTCTTTAAGGTTTTCCATCAGCTTCTGGCGCTCTTCACCCATCGAAGCTTCCATCACAGCGCGGCGGCTCAGCACCACGTTGTTGCGCTTACGGTCAAGCTTGATGACCTTGAACTCCATCGTCTTGCCTTCGTACGGCGACGTATCTTTGACCGGGCGCATATCTACCAGCGAACCGGGCAAGAACGCGCGAATGCCGTTGGTCATCACCGTCAGGCCGCCCTTGACCTTGCCGGTCACGGTGCCGGAGACCAGCGCGCCGTCTTCCAGCGCACGCTCCAGGCTCACCCACGCGGCCAGGCGCTTGGCGCGGTCGCGCGACAGAATCGTGTCGCCATAGCCGTTTTCCAGCGCGTCAATCGCGACGGAAACAAAATCGCCCACTTGCACTTCCAGCTCGCGGGCGTCGTTGTAAAACTCTTCTACCGGGATGAACGCTTCGGACTTCAGGCCCGCGTTCACCACCACAAAATTCTGGTCGATCCGCACCACTTCGGCGGTCACCACCTCGCCAGAGCGCATATCGGCGCGCTTGAGCGATTCTTCAAACATTGCGGCAAACGATTCGCCGCCAAAACTTTCAACTGCTGCTTGAGCTTGAGACATTTTCAACTTTCAAAACACACCGTTGCGTGATTGCGCGGGTGGGGTTAAACAAAACCAGTGTTTGCTCACCTGAGCACACCGGCACCTGTATTGCTACTTCTCACTGCGACTTCTTTGCTTCCCCGGCCAAATGCAGGCGTTGCCATTCCATGCGCGGAGCTTTCTAGTATATCAAGAAAACCGCTTTGTAATCAATCAGTTAGCGCAAGCTGCCGGGGTGTAAACAACGCGGTTTTTGGGCCAATAAAGATATGCTTTACGCAATATCCATGCGCTTTTTCAGCCATTTTTGCTTGAAAATGTGCATGGATATTGCGTAGAGCACTTAAAATGCCCTGCAAAGCCCGCCGTTATTGCGCGGCCGGCTCCCTGCGGCGTGGCGCATCCAGCCACTGCGCGATCAAGCCTTCGATCGCAAAGCGCAGCCGCAGGTAGCTGCCTTTACGGAAACGGTCTTCCGCCTCCAGCTCGCCGTCGGCAAAACCGCGCAGGTTCGCCCCTAGCGCCAGCACCACTTTGCTGCTGACCCGAAAGCCCAGTTCCGCGCCAAACGCGGTTTTGGGTGTCAGTATCGGATCGCGCACCGCGGCGGCGTGGATGCTCAAGTCCCAGCGCCGGTGCAGCGGCCAAATCAGGCGCGCCGCCAGCAAATGCGATCTGCGGCTCGTCAACCCTGCCGCGCCATCTTCACGCGCCCAGAGGACCGCGTAGCGCGCGGCAACGCTGGTGTTTGGCGCAAGTGTGTACTGAAACTGGCCTGAGGCTACATGCGCCGCGCGGTCAAACTCTCCCGTATTGTGGCCAGCATCGCGTGCGTCTTTGTTGATGTAGCTGTAGCGATACAGCGTGGCCAAACGGCGATCATCCGGCTCGCGCCACCCCATGCCACTGGAAAGTTTCACATCCGTCTTACCGCCCACACCCTGGGCAGGGCGCTGGTCTTCACCCTGAATGCGCACCGTAAACACCGCGTTATCGGTGACGCGCTGCGTGTATTTCACCGAAGCAAACATGCTGCGCTCCGTTTCAGCGCGGGTGTACTCAAGCCAAGTGCCCATGGTGTTTTCCGGCACGTTGCGGCGGTTTGCGCCCACGCCCACCGTATTAATGCGCTGCGGATTGCTGCCGGCAACCGGTTCGGTGTGCTCCAGCCGCAGCTCGCCGGTAAAGCGCGCCGGCAATGCAAAGCGGTTGCGCCAGCCGGTAGTCAGCACTTGATCGTCCGCATCAAGCAGGCTTTTGCCGCGCCACTCGCCGAAGGCCTCACCCCAGCCACGTGGCAGCGGGGTTTGCGCACCCACCACGTGCGCAAAGGTCTGGCTCGCCTGCAAACCGCCGCCGGAAAGCAGGCTGATGCGCGGTGACGTGCCCGCGTACAGCCGCCCGCCACCCTCAAGCGCGTAGTCTGCGTTGAAGCTCAAGCGGCCGTCGTCTTCAGCCCCAATCGCATGCCAAACCTGCGTCGAAAGCGTGAGCGCACTGAGCTCTTGCGGGTTGTAGCTCAGCTTCGCCTGCGCGAAATTGGTGTTTTGATCGGTGCCCGCGGCATCGTCTTTCAGCGACGCGCGGTGCACGCCGGCCTGAACCAGCCATTGCGGGGAAAAGCGATAGCTTGCGAGCGCAGAAGCGTCGGCCCGCTCGATCTCAATGCTGCGCGCGCGCAGCTGTTCCAGCCCCAGCGCCCATGACAGCCCGCCCACCGACGCGGGCGCGCC
>JBOFGW010000220.1:0-2246 GCA_051649325.1 Burkholderiaceae bacterium
GGCCGTTTTTCTTGCGCTTCTGAATTTTCACACACGACATGCCCACCTGGCGTTTGCCCGACCACGTTGCTGATGTTCTGCCCGCGGAAGCGCGCGTGCTCGAAGAGCTGCGCCGCGCCGCGCTGGATGTACTGCGCCGCTACGGCTATGAACTGGTGCAGCCGCCGCTGCTCGAATACCTGGATTCGCTGCTCACCGGCGCAGGCAGCGATCTGAATCTGCAAACCTTCAAGCTTGTTGATCAGCTCTCCGGCAAAACCATGGGCCTGCGTGCCGACCATACGCCGCAGACGGCGCGGATCGATGCGCACCTGCTCAATCGTCTGGGCGTGTCGCGCCTGGCGTACTGCGGCCCGGTGCTGCACACGCGGCCGCGCAGTGCACTCGCCAGCCGCGAACCGCTGCAACTAGGCGCCGAGCTGTACGGCCATGCGGGGCTGGAGGCCGACAGCGAGATGTTTGACCTGATGCTCGATACGCTCGCAGCGCTGGGTATCGGCGGCGTGACGCTCTCCATCTCGCATTCCGGCCTGACGCGCAGCGTGCTGCAAAGCGCCGGCCTGAATGACGCGCAGCGCTCCGCCGCTGCCGATGCGCTGCAAAACAAAGATGCCCGCGCACTGCAAGACGTGGTGCGCGATCCCGCCATGTTTGCACTGTGCGAGGCCGTGCTCGCCGGCTGCGGCGCACCAGACAAGGTGCTCTCCGCGTCCCGCAAGACACTGAGCAGCGTGCCGGGCGCGGGCGAAGCACTGGACGTACTGGCTGCCACCTGTGCACGGCTTGCCGGCCGTGCCAATCTGCTGATTGATCTGGCCGATGGGCATGGCTATGGCTATCACACCGGCCTCGTCTTCGCGGCCTATCTGCCGCAAGCGCCGGGCGCGATTGTGCGTGGCGGCCGCTACGACACTGCTGGCCAGAGTTTTGGTCGCAGCCGGCCCGCGACCGGCTTTTCGCTGGATCTGCGCGAGCTGGCGCGCTTTGTGCCGCAGCGCCCGCCTGGCAAAGCGGTACTGGCCCATTGGCATGATGAAGCCGCGTGGTCGGCAGAGGTTGCGCGCCTGCGCGCAGCCGGAGAAATTGTGGTGGTGCAACTGCCCGGCGAAGTGCAGGAGCATCACGAATTTGCGTGCGACCGGCAGCTTGTCCATGCCGATGGCCGCTGGACTGTAATTTCAAAGCATTGATTGAAAGAGAATCATGAGTAATGTCGTCGTCGTCGGCGCCCAGTGGGGTGACGAAGGCAAAGGAAAGCTGGTCGATTGGCTGACTGAGCAAGCCCAGGGCGTTGTGCGCTTTCAAGGCGGGCACAACGCTGGCCACACGCTGGTGATCAAAGGCAAAAAATACGCGCTGCATGTGCTGCCCAGCGGCGTCATGCGCGAGGGCGTGCAGTGCTACGTGGGCAACGGTGTGGTGCTCTCGCCCGCCAAGATCCTGGAAGAGCTGAAGAATTTTGAGGCCGGCGGAATTCACGTGCGGCCACGCCTGCACATCAGCGAAGCCTGCCCGCTGATTCTGCCGTTTCATGCCGCACTCGACGTGGCGCGCGAGGCCTTCCGCGAAAAAAGCGGTGTGGAAAAAATTGGCACCACGGGCAAGGGTATCGGCCCGAGCTCTGAAGACAAAGTGGCGCGCCGCGCGCTGCGCGTGCAAGACTTGAAGCACCCGTCGCGCTTTGCAGACCATGCGCGCGAGCTGATGGACTACTACAACTTTGTATTGACCAAGTGGCTCAACGCGCCTGCCGTTGAAGTGCAACCGGTGATTGATGAAGCGCTCAAGCTGGGTGAAGAACTGCTGCCGATGTGTAGTGACGTGAGCGATTTGCTCTATCACGCCAATGCGCGCGGCGAGCGCTTGCTGTTTGAAGGCGCGCAAGGCACCTTGCTGGACGTAGATCACGGCACCTATCCGTACGTGACATCCAGCAATGTGGTGGCCGGCAACGCTGCAGCAGGCGCGGGCGTAGGGCCGCACATGCTGCACTATGTGCTGGGCATCGTTAAAGCCTATTGCACGCGTGTGGGCGGCGGGCCGTTTCCGACCGAACTGGACATCTTTACCGAAGGTACCGTGGGCCATCATCTATCCAACGTGGGTGCAGAGCGCGGCACAACGACGGGACGTTACCGTCGCTGTGGCTGGCTGGATATTCCGGCGCTGCGCAGGAGCAACCGCATCAATGGCACCACCGGCCTGTGCATCACTAAGCTGGACGTGCTGGATGGCATCAAAGAACT
>JBOFGW010000221.1:0-2310 GCA_051649325.1 Burkholderiaceae bacterium
CGCGCGGCACAGCTGGTTTAGCACTTTTATCTGAACATCATCTGGTTTTTTGAAAGAGGAAGTTTTTCATGCCGACGTACACCCCGCCCCTGCGCGACCAACAGTTTGTGTTTCATGAGCTGCTGAAGGTAGAGAACACCTACAAAGAAATTCCTGCGTTCAAAGACGTGGATGCAGACACGATGGACCAGGTGCTGGAAGAAGCCGGCAAGTTCTGCGCCGAGGTACTGCTGCCCATCAATGCGAGCGGCGATGCACAAGGCTGCGCGCATGACAAAACCACGCATGAAGTGAAAACGCCGGACGGATTTAAAGAAGCGTTTGCCAAATTCTGTGAAGCCGGCTGGTAAGTCTTGGCAGGCGACCCCAAGTACGGCGGCCAAGGCCTGCCGGAGATTCTGCAGATTGCGTTTTACGAGATGCAGTACTCCACCAATCAAGCCTGGAGCATGTACCCCGGCTTGACGATTGGCGCGTACGACTGCCTGCACACGCATGCGAGCGAGGCAATCAAATCCACCTATTTGCCCAAGATGGGCAGCGGCCAATGGACTGGCACCATGTGCCTGACCGAGCCGCATTGCGGCACCGATCTTGGCATGCTGCGCACCAAGGCAGAGCCGCAGGCCGATGGCAGCTACAAGATCACCGGCAACAAGATCTTCATCAGCTCCGGCGAGCATGACATGGCCGAGAACATTGTGCATCTGGTACTGGCACGCCTGCCGGACGCGCCCGCAGGCACCAAAGGCATCAGCCTGTTTGTGGTGCCCAAGTTCAAACCGAATGGTTCGGGTGAATCCGCCACCAAAGGCGAGCGCAACGGCATCTACTGCGGCGGCATTGAGCACAAGATGGGTATCCACGGCAACAGCACCTGCCAAATGGTTTTGGAAGGCGCGAGCGGCTGGATGGTGGGCGAGCCCAACAAAGGCCTGAACGCCATGTTCGTGATGATGAACGGCGCGCGCCTGGGCGTAGGCGTACAAGGCCTGGGCCTGACTGAAGCGGCCTACCAAAACGCCGTGGCCTACGCGAAAGACCGCATTCAAGGCCGCTCACTCACCGGCGTTAAGGCGCCTGAGAAGCAGGCCGACCCGATCATCGTGCACGCAGACGTGCGCAAGATGCTGCTGACCGCCCGCGCGTACGCAGAAGCCGGCCGCGCGTTTGGCTATTGGGTTGCAATGCAAGCCGACATTCAGCGCAGCCACCCGGATGAAGACGCACGCAAAGACGCGGGCGATATGATGAGCTTGATGACCCCGATCGTCAAAGCCTTCATGACCGACAACGGCTTTCAATGCGCCAGCGACTGCCTGCAAGTATTTGGCGGCCACGGTTACATCAAAGAATGGGGCATGGAGCAGCTGGTGCGCGATGCGCGCATCAACATGATCTATGAAGGCACCAATACGATTCAGTCGCTTGACCTGCTGGGCCGCAAAGTGCTGATGGACAACGGTGCCAAGCTAAAAAAATTCGGCAAGATGGTGCAGGAGTTCATTGAAGAAAACGGCACCAAAGATACGTATGCGGAGTTTGTCAATCCGCTGGCAGACCTGGGCGACAAAGTCACCAAACTCACGACTGAGCTGGGCATGAAAGCCTTTGGCAATCAAGACGAAGCCGGCGCCGCCGCAGTGAGCTACCTGCGCGTCGTTGGCCACCTGGTGTACGCCTACTTCTGGGCGCGCATGGCGATCATCGCACTCGATAAAGTGACCAAAGAAGGCGAGAAGGTTGATCCGTTCTACACCGCCAAGCTGCACGTCGCGCGCTTTTACTTTGCCAAGCTGCTGCCGGAGACGGCTGCAGAAATTCGCAAGGCACGCGCGGGCGCCGCAACGTTGATGGCGATGCCGGCGGAGATGTTCTAACCAGATCCCTTCCCCTTCAAGGGGAAGGTTAGGATGGGGATGCGTGACAGTGCAGCACTACGCCGCAAACCTAGCACCACCTGCAAGGCAATTGCGCAAAGGTATGACCGATGCCGAGCGCAAGCTCTGGCAGAGGCTGCGCGGCGAGCAACTCGGTGTGAAATTTAGGCGCCAGCACCCTGTGCTCGACTATGTATTGGACTTTGTTGCACTGGAAATTAAGTTGGTGGTTGAAGTAGATGGCGGTCAGCATGCTGAGCAAACTAAATACGACCAGCAGCGAACCGCCGACTTAGAAGCCGCTGGATTCAAGGTACTGCGGTTTTGGAATAACGAAGTATTGAGTGAGATTGAATCGGTGGTGGAAGTGATTTTGAATGCAGTTCGAAACCCATCCCCACCCCGACCCTCCCCTTGAAGGGGAGGGAGA
>JBOFGW010000222.1:0-1570 GCA_051649325.1 Burkholderiaceae bacterium
CCTGTGCCTGCGCGCCGGACAGTTGCCACACCGCGCAAATGCTGGGAACGCCGTGCTCTTTGTGCATGCGCGAAAGCCACAGCCATTCCTGACGCAGCTCCACCGGCGCCTCTGGCCACTGCTTGTGCAACACGCCATCGCCGGATCGCAGGCGTGCGAACTCTGCGTACGCTTGCAGCAAAACCCAAACATTGCGCAGGTTGTCTGCGTTGAACGCCATGAATGGCAAGCGGTTGATGGTGAGCACGCCCAAAACCTGGCCTTGGGTATCGAACATCGGCATGACCGCCATCAGCTCTTGTTCTGACAAACGATCTGCGAGTTGATCCAACAAGTGCACGGATTGTTGAGACTCAATGGCGCGCCTGAGCATGGGGTGATTGGGGTCGGGCGCCTCACTCACGCCCACACTCGCACGCTTGCGAACCGTCGGCCGTGGGCCATCCACATACTCATACAAACCGCCAACCTCAATTTGTCCGTAGAGGGCCAGGAATTCCATCATTTCGCGCGCACCAGGCAGGCGTTCGTCCTTCCCATCCATACCCTCCAAGCGGCGGCGCAAGTCGGCGAGCGCATCGCGCAAGGTGCCTGGCCGCTCCACCATTTCGTATTCCAGCTCATCGTGCGACAGTTTGAGCAAGTACAGCCTGCGCGTCAGGCGTTCGATCTTGTCTTCCAGGTACTGCGCTGCACCTTGCTGCTTGCTCAGCCGTGCACTCCAAAAGCTGCCAAATTCACCGGCAATCAAAGTCACTATGCCGCCGCCCAAAAAGTACAGACGAACATCAGGCGCGTTTTGGCCCCACACGCTCCATGCAGCCAGCAGTAACAAACTGGCCGCTACGCCGTAACCCGTACCGTAGCGCAGTGCAATCAGCCAGGGCCCAAGCCATGGCCAGGGGAAGCCTTCATTCACATAGAACGGGTTGTCGCTGTTCGATACCCAGCTGATGTAGATGAAGAACGCTGGCCAAAGCAGGGTTTCAGCAATGCGCCATGCAGCGCCGGGATGGCGTTTGAGCCACTGCCGAATGAGCCAGCGCGCGCCCATGAACACGCCGCGCACATAGTCAGCTGCCACCCGCAGCCAAAGGTAGGCCACCGTGGGGACGCGCTGGTGCCAAGGTAGTTTTTGCCAAGGTTGCGGCATGCGCTGCTGCGCCCGGCGGCGCATGGCCGCGCGCGGGGAATCCTCATCGGCAAATTCAAACTTGGCTTGAACGGCGACGAATTCGTTGTTCTGGGCGGCGGCGGGGCCGCTCTCAGGGTTTGGCGGGGCTGGCGGCTGGGCGTTGGTCAAACTGCAGGGGGCTCACAAGTTCCAGGGCTAATTTTTGCGCAAGTGCGGCCAAAGCTTCGCGGCTGCTGCCGGCCCGCGCTGCGCTGGCGGAAAACACCGTTTGCGCTGTATACAGGTCTTTGATGTGTAACACCAGGCCCACCGCGGGTTCTCCGTCCACGCCCACTTTGTAGCGCCATTCATTGACCTCGGCCAAAACCACGTAGCGAATGCCTTGCTGCTTGGCCCACGCTTCAGATTGGACTTGCACCTTGCGCTCCGTTGGTT
>JBOFGW010000223.1:0-10511 GCA_051649325.1 Burkholderiaceae bacterium
CGTTGCCGCCACTCACGCTCTACGTACACACGCCCTGGTGCGTGAAAAAGTGCCCGTATTGCGATTTCAACTCGCATGAACTCAAGGGCGAGCTGAACGACGTCGCGTACGTGGATGCGCTGCTCAAAGATTTAGAAAGCGTGCTCCCGCAAGTGTGGGGCCGGCGCGTACACGCCGTGTTTATCGGCGGCGGTACACCGAGTTTGTTTTCCGCCGCGGCCATTGACAAACTGCTCGCCGGCATCCGCGCACGCCTGCAGCTGGAGGCGGATGCAGAAATCACGCTGGAGGCCAACCCCGGCACGGTGGAAGCGGAGCGCTTTGCTGCGTATGTGGCCAGCGGCATCAACCGGATTTCGCTCGGCATTCAAAGTTTTGACGATGCCAAGCTCAAGGTGCTCGGCCGCATCCACGGCAGCGATGAGGCGCATGCCGCGATTGAAATCGCCAAGCGCACGGTCGGTAACTTCAATATCGATTTGATGTACGCGCTGCCCAATCAAACGCTGGAACAAGCGCTGGCCGACATCCGCGCCGCGATCGCTCACGCGCCGCCGCATTTGAGCGCTTATCACCTCACACTGGAGCCCAACACGCTGTTTGCGCGCTATCCGCCCAGTGTGCCGGACGCAGATGCGGCGGCGGAGATTGAGGATGCGGTGCATGCGGAGCTGGCGGCATCTGGCTATGACAGGTATGAGGTCTCGGCGTTTGCGCGACAAGCTCCCTCTCCCGCCGCATCAGCGAGCGGGGGAGGGCGGGGGGTGGGGGCATCGCAAGAAATGCTGGCCGCATCGAATCACACCATCGCCCCCTCGCCTGCGGCTGGTAGGCCGCAGGCGCTCGAAAGGCTCGACGCAGGCGTCTCGAATTCCCTTTCTCGCCCCCCCGCCCTCTCCCTTGGAGGGGAGAGGGGGCAGATGGCGCTGCGCGCAAGCCCGTACCGCTCCAAACACAACCTGAACTACTGGCACTTCGGCGACTACATCGGCATCGGCGCCGGCGCGCACGGCAAGCTGAGTTTTCACGACCGCGTCGTGCGCACAGTGCGCTACAAGCAGCCCAAGGCGTATCTGGACGCGGTGGCCGCCGGCAACGCGGTGCAGGAAGAACGCATGCTCACCGCGGCCGATTTGCCGTTTGAATTCATGCTGAACACGTTGCGCCTGACCGGCGGTTTTGATTTGCGGCTCTTCACCGAGCGCACCGGTCTGCCGCTGACTGCCGTGCTCGCGGTGCTGGATCAAGCGCAGCAAAAAGGCCTGCTCGCGCGCGACCATCAACGCGCATGGCCAACAGAGCAGGGGCTACGATTTTTGAATGACCTGACTGAGCTATTTTTGGCCGATACTTTTGCCGATAAAGCATAGGCAAGGTGCAGCAATTGCGTAAAAAAGCAGTGGCTCAACATGCTCTACGCAATATCCATGCGGGTTTTGGAGCAAAAATGGCTCAAAAAGCGCATGGATATTGCGTACTCTGATTTCAATCCCTATCTATCCGCATCCAAAACACCGTGGCGCGCTACTCCCGGTTGATACAATCGCACTGTGGAACAAATAATCCAGACCATCGCGGTCTACGCTATCCCCGTCCTATTTGCCATCACCCTGCATGAAGCCGCCCACGGCTATGTGGCGCGTATGTATGGCGACCACACGGCGGCCATGATGGGCCGTATTACGCTCAACCCGCTCAAGCATATTGACCCGATTGGCACGATTGCGGTGCCGCTGTTGATTTTGCTCACCAGCAAAGCGATGGGCGGGCCAAGCTTTTTGTTTGGCTGGGCCAAACCGGTGCCGGTGAATTTTGGCAACCTTAAAAACCCCAAGCGCGACATGATTCCCGTGGCCGCCGCCGGGCCGGGCGTGAATTTGCTGATGGCAATTGCCTGGGCGATTCTGGCCAAAATTCTGGTGCTCGTCGGCGTGGAAGAAAAGTTCTTTCTGGCCATGTGCCAGGCCGGCATTGTGGTGAACATCGGCCTGATGGCGCTGAATCTGCTGCCGTTGCCGCCGCTGGATGGTGGCCGCATTCTGGTCGGGTTGTTGCCGCACAATGCGGCAGTGGCGTTGTCGCGCGTTGAGCCGTTTGGCATGTGGATACTGATTGCGCTGCTGGTCACCGGCACGCTGGGGTTTTTTCTGGCGCCGTTTTACGCAGTTGGTTTTTGGATCATCAATCTCTTTAGTTGACTGGTTTTCATGTTTCCTGAACGTGTTGTTTCCGGCATGCGCCCCACCGGCGCGCTGCATATTGGCCACTACCACGGTGCGCTCAAAAACTGGGTGCGCATGCAGTCCGAAGTGCCGTGCCTGTTCTTTGCCGCCGACTGGCATGCGCTCACCACCCACTATGACGACGTAAAGGAAATCGAGCAGAACGTCTGGGACATGATGGTGGATTGGCTCGCCGCCGGTGTGGAGCCGAGCCAGGCGACGCTGTTCATTCAAAGCCGCGTTCCCGAACATGCGGAACTATCTTTGCTGCTAGGCATGTGCACGCCGCTGTCGTGGCTTGAGCGCGTGCCGACCTACAAAGACCAGATGGAAAAGCTCAAAGATAAAGACTTGGGCACCTACGGGTTTTTGGGCTATCCGCTGATGCAGGCAGCCGACGTGCTGATCTACCGCGCCACGCAAGTGCCGGTGGGCGAAGACCAAGCGCCGCATATCGAAATGATGCGCGAGATTGCGCGCCGTTTTAACCACCTGTTCGGCCGCGAGCCCGGCTTTGAAGAAAAAGCGCTGGAGGCTGCCAAGAAGCTTGGTTCCAAACGCGCCAAGCTCTACCGCGAGCTACGCGAAAAATATCAGACCGAAGGGCTGGAAGACGCGCTGGAGCAGGGTCGCGCGCTGCTGGCCGAAGCGCAGAACATCGCAGCAATGGACCGCGAGCGCTTGTTTGGTTACCTGGAAGGATCGCGCCGCATTATTTTGGTGGAACCGGCCACCATGCTCACCGAAACGCCGCGCCTGCCGGGCCTGGACGGCGGCAAGATGAGCAAGAGCTACGGCAACACCATTGCGCTGCGCGAAGATCCCAAAGAAATCACAAACAAAATCCGCAAGATGCCCACCGACCCCGCGCGCATCAAACGCACCGATCCGGGCGACCCGGAAAAGTGCCCCGTGTGGCAGTTGCATCAGGTGTATTCAGACGACGCGACGCGTGACTGGGTGGTGAAAGGCTGCAAGAGCGCCGGCATCGGCTGCCTGGAATGCAAACAACCCGTGATCGACAGCATCATCCGCGAACTCACACCGATGCGCGAACGTGCGCAGAAGTATCTGGATGATCCTACGCTGGTGAAAAACATCGTGGCCGATGGGTGCGACAAGGCGCGTGAGTTGGCTAAGGAAACCATGCGGGATGTGCGCGAGGTGATGGGTCTGGCGTATTCGTGAAGCGTGACGAGTAGCGAAAAGAGCTTGCAGCTCTCATATGTTGTCATTCCGAGCAAAGCGAGGAATCTCTGCATTCGTAGCGCGAGATTCCTCGCTTTGCTCGGAATGACAGTGAATTCAAGTGGCACTACGCAATATCCATGCGCCTTTCCAGCCAAAAATGCTTATGGATATTGCGTAGAGTGCTTGAAATACTTTAAAAGCTGCGTTCAAACTCCCTTTCGCTAGCCATCCATATTCATGCACGGCACCGAACCCCCATCGCCCTGGATCACCCGCCACGCGCACCTGATCAAACCAGGTGCGACCGTGCTCGATCTAGCCTGCGGCTACGGTCGCCACACACGCTTTTTCGCGCAGCGCGGTTGCGCGGTCACCGCGCTGGACCGTGACCCGCAGGCGCTTGCGGCGCTGGCTGATGTGCAGTGCGAGATCATTCAAGCCGATATTGAAAACGGCCCGTGGCCGCTTGCGGGCCGCGCATTTGATGCGGTGATTGTCACCAATTACCTGTGGCGCAGCTTGCTGCCGGTGATGGTGGACAGTGTTGCGCAGGGCGGTGTGCTGATCTATGAAACCTTTGCGCGCGGCAATGAAACCGTGGGTAAGCCCTCTAATCCCAATTTTTTGCTTGCGCCGGGCGAGTTGCTTTCAGCGGTTAGTGGCGCGCTGCGGGTGATTGCGTACGAAGACGGCTTCCTGATTGACCCGCAGCGTTTTGTGCAGCGCGTGGTGGCGGTGCGCGAAAGTGCCTCTGCAGTTGCAATGCGTTACCACTTGCCCGAGTAGCTGGCTGGGGTAAACACGCCGCAATCGAATAGAATCGCGGGATTGTCCAAAAAGCGTTTTGTCTATGTATACCGGTTCTATTGTCGCCATCGTCACGCCCATGTTTGAAGACGGCTCGGTCGATTGGGACAGCTATCGAAAACTGATCGATTGGCACATCGCAGAAGGCACCAGCGGCATCGTCGCCGTCGGCACCACCGGCGAGTCGCCCACCGTGACAGTTGAAGAGCACTGCGAGCTGATCAAGGTCGCGGTAGAAGCCGCGCGCCAGCGCGTGCCGGTAATTGCCGGCAGCGGCGGCAACTCCACGCGCGAAGCAATTGAACTGACCGAATATGCCAAGAAGGTGGGCGCCGACGCATCGCTGTCTGTGGTGCCGTACTACAACAAGCCCACGCAGGAAGGGCTGTACCAGCACTTCAAGACCATCGCAGAGAAGGTGGATATTCCCGTCATTTTGTACGACGTGCCGGGCCGCAGCGTGGTGAGCCTTTCCAACGACACGGTGGTGCGCCTGTCGCAGGTGCCGGGCATCACCGGTATCAAAGATGCGACCGGCGATCTGGTACGCCATGTAGAGTTGACCATGCGCCTGCCTACAGGTTTTTCGATGCTGACGGGCAATGACGATACTGCTCTGGCCTATGTGCTGACGGGCGGGCACGGCGTGATTAGTGTCACTGCCAATATCGCGCCGCGCGCCATGAGCGCCATGATCGCGGCAGCGAGGGCTGGCAAGCTGGACGACGCACGCGCACTGAACAAGCGCCTGATGCCGTTACACACAAAATTGTTTGTCGAAGCTAACCCGATGCCGGCCAAGTGGGCGTTACATCGCATGGGCAAGATCGGCAGCGGCATTCGTCTGCCGCTGGTGCCGCTGTCCAAGGCGGCCGAGCCGGTGGTTGAGCGGGCGCTGCAAGACGCCGGCGTACTTTGAAAGTTTTCTGTCATGAGTGAATCAATGATCAATCGTGTTGTTGCACGCGGCGCAGTACTTGCCGCTCTCGCAGTGCTGGCCGGCTGCAGCTCCATCAATGAACTGATGGAAGGTGAAAAGATCGACTACAAGAGCGGCGTGACCAAGGTGTCCACGCTCGAAGTGCCGCCCGATCTGACGCAATTGCCGCGTGAAGACCGCTTTGCCGTGCAGCAGCGCGGCGTGGTGTCCGCATCTGATCTGGCGGCGCGCACCGGTACGCCGGCTACAACGCCTGGTGTAGCAGCTGCGGGCACGTCAACTGCTGCAGCAAGCAGCGCCGTATTACCTGAGTTCAAAAACGCCAAAATTGAGCGCGCCGGCAACATACGCTGGCTCGCCGTGAGCGCGCCGGCAGACAAGGTGTACCCGATCGTGCGCGAGTTCTGGGGCGACGTGGGCTTCGCACTGAAGGTCGATTCTCCTGGCACCGGCATTTTGGAAACCGATTGGAACGAGAACCGCGCCAACATTCCCAAAGACGGCATCCGTCGTCTGCTCGGCACCGTGCTGGACGGGCTGTACGACTCCGGCACGCGCGATAAATTCCGCACCCGGCTGGAACGCCGTACGGATGGCGGCACCGATATTTACATCAGCCACCGCGGCATGCAAGAAGTGGTGATCGGCAATCTCAGAGACCAAACCCGTTGGGACATTCGCCCCACTGACACCGAGTTGGAAAACGAATTTTTGCGCCGCCTGCTGGTGCGCTTTGGCCTTGAAGAGACCAAAGCTCAGGCGGTGGTGGCGCAGGGCGCTGCACCCGCGGCTGCAACTGGGGCTACAGCTGCAGCGTCTACAACCGCGCCGCGCGCACGCCTGGTGCAAGAAGGTGGCGCCAGCGTGGTTCAGGTGGATGAAGCGTTTGACCGCGCGTGGCGCAGTGTCGGTCTGGCGCTGGACCGGTTGGGCTACACGGTGGTAGACCGCGACCGCACGCAGGGCACGTACTTTGTGCGCACGGTGGACCCAAACAAAGAAAACAAAGAAGGCAATTTCTTCTCGCGCCTATTCAGCAGCGGCAAGGCTGTGGATGCGGATGAATACCGCATCTCGGTCAAGTCCCAAGCCGACAAGACGCAGGTGGCTGTGCTGAATAAAGATGGCGCTGCCGCTGCGGAGCCGGGCAACCGCATTTTGCGGCTGCTGGTGGATGAGCTGAAGTAACAGAACAGACCCCCTCATGCTTGAATTTGTCGCCCTCGGCTCCGGCAGCGAGGGCAACGGCACCGTGGTGCGCGCGGGCGTGCCGGGCAGCCAGACCAGTGTGCTGCTGGATTGCGGCTTTGGCCTGCGCGATTGCGTCGCGCGTCTGGCTGCTGTGGGTTTAGAGCCAGCCGACCTTTCCGGCATTCTGGTCACGCATGAGCATAGCGATCATGTGGGCGGCGCTTACAAGTTCGCACGCCGCTTTGGCATTCCGCTCTACGCGTCGCACGGCACGTTTTCCGCTACACGCGGCGATGCCGATGGCGTGGACATGCAGGTTGTCTGCAGCCACACCGCGTTTGCGATTGGCGCGCTGCAGATGATGCCGTTTCCGGTGCCGCACGATGCGCGCGAGCCGACGCAATTCACCTTTACCGATGGCACGCGCAAGCTGGGTGTGCTCACCGACATCGGCTGCGGTACGCCGCATGTGACCAAAGTGCTCTCGGGCTGCGATGCGCTAGTGCTGGAGTGCAATCACGACGCGCAGATGCTCGAGCAGTCTGCTTATCCGGCCATGCTCAAGGCACGCATCCGCGGCAACTTTGGCCATCTATCCAACGACGCTGCTGCAGCGATTTTGGCCGGGTTGGACAACAGCCGCCTGCGCAGCGTGCATGGCGCGCACCTGTCGCGCCAAAACAATGCGCCGCAATTGGCGCGCGCGGCTCTGGCTTCTGCGCTGGGTACGTCTGCTGAAGACGTTGGGATTCTGGAGCAGGATGCGCCGGGGCAGTGGGTCGGGGTGTAGGGGCCAATTCCATAAGGCGATACGCAATATCCATGCGTCTTTCCGAGCAAAAATGCCTCAAAACCCGCATGGATATTGCGTAAAGCCCATTCAAATGCCGCGTAAATGCAACAAAACCCAGAAAAAAAGCCACCCGAAGGTGGCTTTTTTGCATTCCGCGGTTGCCCGCGAAAGTTTTCCGCAAATTCAGCGGAAGAATTACTTCTTCTCAGTAGCGGCTTTAGCAGCTTCAGCAGCTTTGGTAGCAGCGTCTTTAGCGGCGTCTTTGGCAGCGTCAACTGCTTTGCCGGCTGCGTCTTTAGCAGAGTCAGCAGCGGCGCCAGCAGCAGCTTTGGCAGCGTCGGTTGCAGCGCCAGCAGCGGTCGCGGCGGCGGTGCCAGCAGCAGCAGCAGCGGTACCAGCAGCAGCGGCAGCGTCAGCAGCAGGAGAAGCGGCAGGAGCCGGTGCAGGAGCAGCAGCAGCCGGAGCGGCAGCAGGAGCAGCTGCAGGCTTGGCTTCTTCTTTCTTGCCGCAGGCGGTCAAGGCCACGGCCAGCAAGGATGCAACGAGAAGCGACTTGGTCATGAGGATTTCCTTTACGAGATTTGAATAACTACCGGTAGTGTAAAAAATCGGGCTGCCCCTCCTCGAGTGAAAAACGCGTCATGAACACGCCTTCTGCAGTTGAATACTGCGCTATCGAAAAGCAACACCAGCCCAAGATTATAGCCTGAGGTGCAATTCACTCGCCACCCGGGCCACTCCTTGATGTGATTATGCATAGGTAGACCGCTCTAAGATCAAATGGTTTCATCATGGTTGTCGCTAAGCTAGGGTTAACCCGCAAGCCCCGTGGTACCTAGGCCTTGCTCAGAGGCGAACTCAATTCCGCTTAACAACTGTTCTGCCATGGCCATCGCAACTGCATTGCGCGGCAGCGTGAGGCGGTGCCAATCCATCGCATCGCGCCGCCGGTAAATCACGCTGTGGCCTTCAAACACGATGCCATCCAATTCTGCAATCGTCTCGCGCGCCGGCACCAAGGCTTGCACTTGGTGCGCGTACCACGTCAGCGCGTTCCAGGTGCGCGGCCAAAGCGGTGCCAGATCACGCGGCGCGCGCATGAGCAGGCGCAGCCGCGCATGCGGCGTGTTTTTGAGCCAGGCGCGCAGCGCTTCCACGCACTCTGGTGTATCAAACCACACCATCTCCGCCGGCGATTCTGCGGCAAGCGTGATTTGCCGCGGGCTGGCCGCAAGCGCGGCGCACACGAGCGCCGGCAGCTCGCTCAGCGCGACCATGCTTTTGGGTTTTGCGGTGAACGCGTTTTGGCTGGAACGATCCATCCCATCTGTCTCCATTCATCAAGCAATCCAGAAAGCGCTGCGGATGCGCCTTGCAGCTGTGCCGCAGAAAGCGCGCGCTGCTGCGCGAGTAGCGTGAGCCGTTTGGCGTCATCGCCCGCCATTTTCCAACTTTCGCCGTTAATAAAAAACCAGCCGGGGGCAAACAGCGCACGCGTGGCGCGGGCCAGTGCCACACCATATTTCAGGCTGCCACGGCGCGCTGGAAAATCCGCACTTTGCTTGGGCTCGGTCAATGCGCGGCCCAAAAAATCCGTGAGTACGCTGCGGCTGGGCCACTGGCGTTTGACCAGCGTTTCAAGCTGATCGAGCAAATCATCCGGCAGGCGGGCCGTGCTCTCTGGCGTGGCTGCAACGCGCTGCGCGTTGTCAAACTGGCCTTCAAGCTGCATGACATCTTGCAAATCGTCCAGCAGCGCGCTCATGGTTTCTTGACGGCCGGCGGCGCGAAAGCCGATGGAATACGTCATGCAATCATCACCCACCGCCACGCCCTCGTGCGCCACGTGCGGCGGCAGGTAGAGCATGTCGCCTGGCTCCAGCACCCATTCTTGCGAGGGTTTGAAGTTTTTCAGAATCTTCAGCGGCATGCCTTCGACCAGCGATAGATCTTTCTGCGTACTGATGCGCCAGCGCCGGCGGCCCGCAGCCTGGAGCAAAAACACGTCATAGCTATCAAAATGCGCGCCCACCCCGCCGCCATCGCTGGCGTAGCTGATCATCACGTCATCCAGCCGCGCGCGTTCGATAAAAGTAAAGCGCTCCATCAGCGCGTGCACCGCATCGCTATGCTGGTCTACGCCTTGCACCAGCAGCGTCCAGCCCGGTTTGCCGCGCGCAGGCAGTTTGGTAAATGGGCCGTGCTTCATTTGCCATTTATTTGAAAACGCTGTGATCAAGCGGCTTTCCACTGTTTCATGATGTGCAAGTTCAAATAGTTCTGCACTCGAAAGTAGTGGTGAAAAACCTGGAATCGCTTGGCGGATCAGCAGTGGTTTTTTGTGCCACACCGCCCTGCAAAATTCGTCAGGCGAAATGCCACCCAGCAGTACGGTAGGCGTTTGATTTTGGCTTTTGGCGGGCATGAGTTTCTGCGAAAGCGGTACGATTTAGCCCACAGTGTATTGGGCTTTGAATTGCCGAAAGAGTGAATGGCAAAGCCCAACCCTCACCCCCAACCCCTCTCCCGCAGGCGGTAGAGGGGAGCAACCCGCGCAGGCTGATTGAAAATCAGCCTGCGAAAGATCGGATGGAGTAGCGGTGATTACAAGTGGCATGCAGGTCAGCCTGCAACTGAAAATGTACGACTCTGAAGGCGAGCTGGTGGGCGCGCCGGAAGAGCCGATGGTGTACGTGCACGGCGCGGGCGAGATCTTTGCCCGGCTGGAAGATGCGCTGGCCGGCAAGAATGCCGGCGACACCGTGTCGGCCTATTTGGAGCCAGAAGATCATTTTGGCGTTTATGACGCGCAGCTGCTGCGCGTGGAAGAGCGCAGCAAATTCCCCGATGAGTTAGAGGTCGGCATGCAGTTTGAAGGCAGCATCGACGACGATGAAGACCCTGCTGCGGAGGAAGAAGAGGACGATCCGCCAATTTTTCGCGTGACCGACATCACTGAAGAAACCGTGGTCCTGGACGGCAACCATCCGCTGGCCGGCATGGCGCTGCGCTTTGAAATGCAAGTGCTCAAAGTCGAATCCGCGCCGGAAGAAGAAGAGGACGATGAGGATGATGACGCAGAGGACGATGGCCCTGAGTTTCGGGAAGTGAAGCGGACTTTGCACTAGGTTTTAAGTGCTTCTACGCAATATCCACGCGGGTTTTGGGGCAAAAATGCTTGGAAAGGCGCATGGATATTGCGTACAGCCGTTTTAACCGATCACTCCAAAAGCAACGGTGAGCAGTAACCACGCTGCCGCAGCGATTGCGATGGCAAGGCCAATCACAGCAGGCCAAGGCAGTTTGGAAAAGCGCACGCGCTTACCGCCGCTCTAGCTGCGCTTTGCCAAACAAAATCTCCCGCTCT
>JBOFGW010000224.1:0-9894 GCA_051649325.1 Burkholderiaceae bacterium
CCTGAGTCAAAGCAATCGCTACAACGATGGCGACCCCTACAGAGGCAATGATCTGCGTAGTTGGCACAGTTGCAGCACCAGCAATAACATTGCGCATTGCCAAGCGCCGCAACCTAGCATTTACTGCATCAAATCTGCTTTTTTCATAGTCGTAACCACCGTAAAGCTTGATTACTCTCTGCGCGTCATTGCCTTCAAGCACGCTCTGGGTAAGCTCAATATTCATTTCCTGCGTGCTACGCGCAATGATGGTCATGCGCTTTGCAAACAGTCTGGTCACGATTGCTGCCAAGGGGATGATCGCCAGCGCGACAAACGTAAGCTGCCAGTTCAAATAGAGCAGATACCCAAGCAATGCAATGATCACGAATGTGTCTCGAACTGCCAAGGAAGCTGTTTCTGCAGCCAAACTCAAAGCGTTTTGGGCGTCCCCGAGAAACCTATTCAGCGTTTCAGAAGCAGGTGTCTTCTTAAAGTAGGTATCCGGCAATTTGAGAAGCTGACTGAACATTTCCGACCGCAAGTCAAGAAGCATGCGATTACTGACCCAGGCCAGAACGTAGTGGCTGGTAAATGTAAAAATACCTCTTACCACAAATATTCCGACAATAACCAACGGTGCTTGCCACACATAGTGAGGGTGTGTCCCTGCAAAGCCATTGTCAAGCAAGGGTTTCATCAATGCCGGCAACAGCATTTCGGTGATCGCTATGCAAGCAAAACATATAACCGCCAGCGCAAGCGCAAATCCGTATGACCGCAGTCGCTGAGCCAGCCTACGCAAAGCAGAAGTCTGCACATTGCTTGATATGTAGCGATCGTTCAATTCGCACTCATTAAGATTTCGGTCTCATTTGGTAGGATAGCAATATTCTCGATCCGTACGGTGTTGCAGACGTTTGACTCAATCTGCAAACGCTACTTTAGAAACTGACCTGATGGCGAAACCCCTTGTTGTTAGATTGCGCAACTGGGTAGGCGATGTGGTGCTGCTTACACCTTCATTGCGTTTGCTGGAAAAGCACGGATTCGATCTACAACTGATTGGCAAAGGTTGGGCGAGGTCTTTATTCTCGGGGCATCCATGGAAGGTACACACCAAGCCCAAAACGCTTAGGACAAGCATTGCTCAATTGCGAGCGCTCAGGCACGAAATGACGGGCGCAGATCCCACCTTTGATCGTCGCCTGAACGCAGTTGTTTTTCCGACCTCGTTTTCGAGTGCACTAGAAATGCGCTTAGCTGGATTAAAATCCATCGGGTATGCGCAGGAGGCCAGAAGCTTTCTTCTAAAGAAGTCCGAACCGATTGAGTATGGCATCCACGCCATGGTTAGCTACTGGAACCTCACCAATAGGTTCCTAGGAACCAATCTCCCGCCGCCAGCAACCATAGATCTAAACATTGAACCTGATCAACAAACCCGCGCGGACCTGCTATTGGCTGACAGACAAGTGCCAAGTCGTTTCTTCTGTATTTGTCCGTTTGCTGGCGGCACATTCGAGAAGCTCGATAAGACATGGCCGAATTTCCCCGAATGCAACGCAAAGCTTATCGAACTTGGGATTCCGGTAGTGATATGTCCAGGGCCTGGTGAAGAAGAAGTCGTAAAGCAATCTTATCCTGGGACCATTGTTCTTGAAAAACTTAACCTGGGTGAATATCTTGGCATACTGCGCCGCGCGTCTATTGTGATATCGAATGACACTGGCCCTGCACATATGGCAGCAGCAATTGGATCAAAGGTCTTGAGTGTGCTGGGGCCAACCAAGGTGGAGCAGTGGGCGCCGTGGGGACCAACCGTGCGTGTTGTGCAAAGCTATCCGATATGGCCCGAACCGGAAGACGTAACTCGTAAAGCGATTAAATTCGCCGATGCAATCGGGAATGCGTTGGAATGAATAGCGTTGCAGCTGACCGAGTTGCGATCGTGGTTCAGCGCTACGGACCAAGTATCAATGGTGGCGCTGAAGTACATGCTCGGCGACTCGCAGAGGCATTGCGCTCATATTACGAAATAGAGATTCTCACATCCTGCGCCCTGGAAGACAGCAGCTGGGACATGCACTTTCCTGAAGGCCAGCAAGAGGTCGATGGCTACGTAGTGCACCGGTTTCGCCACCCTGCCCGAACACGCAGCAGCTTGCGGCGCCTCCCGCTTGCCCCACGATTACGCTTTATTTTTCGAAAACTGTTAGAGAGGTTAAACGCACTCCCACTAGTTTTACCTCCTTCGACTGCAAACGATCAGCACACTCTTCGGTGGCTTGAGGCGCAAGGCCCGCATGTTGCATCGCTCATCTCATATCTCGAAAAAAACCCAACGAGATACTCTGCTGTGATTTTCTTTACAGCTCTTTTCTATCCAACCGCGATTGGGATTTCCGCTGTGCCAACGCGCGCAATACTTGTACCAACCCTGCATGATGAAAAGTCGATGTACCGGTCCTACTTCCACAGGGTCTTCAGGTACCCGCGCTGGATCATGTACAACTCTCGGGCAGAAATGAACCTAGCGCACCGGCTCTATGGGAACAATATTTCACCTGGACAGGTGTGCGGTGTTGGCATAGAGGTAACTCCTCCAGAAGACTCAATGGTCGTCAGATCGCTGAATAAGTACGGATTGACCACGCCTTATTTCATCTACGTTGGGCGCATCAACAAAGCAAAAGGCTGTGCACAGCTTTTTGAGGACTTTTTGCTGTTTTCCCGCAAATCAGAGAAGCCAGTCAAACTTGTGGTGGTGGGCCGCGCGTCGATGCCTCTGCCGAAAGAGGATTGTTTCGTCTTCACCGATTTCATCGATGATGAGATTAAAAACGCACTGATAAAAGGTGCGATAGCGCTGGTCATACCTTCACGCTTTGAGAGTCTTTCGCTCGTCCTGCTAGAAAGCCTCGCGCTCTCCACGCCTGTAATAGTCAATGCCTGCTGCGAAGTTTTGGCTGACCATGTGGTCGATAGCAAAGCCGGTAGAAGTTACTCCAATCGCAGTGAATTCCTACTAGTCTTGCAGGAACTACTGGAAATGCAGGAAGTAGACCGAAAGTATTTGATTGACTGCGGGCGTGCCTATGTAGAAACCAACTATTCTTGGCCTGTCGTGATCGAAAAGTATCGTAGAGTGATGGAGAAAATGATTGCTTCGTAAGTTCGGTGCCCTGCTCTCGAAGCTCGTGGCCGTTGGTGCTACTAACTAGCGTGATAGTAGATATCCTTCGACGCGCCGGCGTAACTATCAATTACTAGTAAGTTCTGAGTAACAAACGATGGCGCAACCCTTCCAAAAACACATCGGTATCAGCGTAGGCCGAGTTAAGCGGCTGTCGGAAGGGCTTGGTGAGTTCGCATTTCAGCTTGGCTCTCGCTTAGCGGCAAAGGCGCCAGAGCTTGCAGAGGTGCATCAGATCCAACTCCACTTTCATATGCGGCGGCATCTACACGGGATTTTTGGCGATAAGGTCAAGTACCGTCATTGCTCCCGCTTGCACCGTTTGTGGAACCCTAGCTTGACCCACTTCAGTCTTTGGCACTCACTTCATCAATTGAATACCACTAGACCTGCAGATCAGCCGGACACGTGTGTCTTGACGGTGCACGACTTAAATTTTCTCTATGTTGATGACAAAAGAGCTGTCGAACAAAAGAAAGAAAAACTTCTGGGCATATTGGCGCATGCAGATAGCTTAGTAGGAATTAGCAATTACGCACTCCTGGATGTCCAAAAACATCTCGGCTGGACAGGTCCATCACGCGTGATCTACAACGGAT
This sequence comes from Burkholderiaceae bacterium, assembly GCA_051649325.1. GTDB lineage: Bacteria > Pseudomonadota > Gammaproteobacteria > Burkholderiales > Burkholderiaceae_C > JBJOQV01. Next base: position 3,775 of record JBOFGW010000224.1, read on the forward strand.
CTTCTGACCTACGTCTGCTGCCGCAAGAACCAATTGATGATCTTGTTGATCGAAAGTTCTTCTTCCATTTAAGCAGGATGGCTCCCAACAAAAACGTCGAATCTATTGTTGATCTTGCACGCATATGGCCAGAAAAGCTATTTGTCTTTGCTGGTGCCGCAGGCGAGGACGCAAAACGAATTGCTGCGATTGTCCAGAGACTCGGTTTGCGTAATGTTGAGTTTCAACTTGACATCAATGATGGAAGAAAAGCGTGGCTATACGCTAATTGCGAGGCATTTATGTTCCCTTCACTCGCGGAGGGTTTTGGGCTGCCTCCAATTGAAGCCATGTACTTTGGTAAACCAGTATTCGTTTCCGATCGCACTTGCTTGCCGGAAATCTGCGGTGATGCAGCGTATTACTGGCATTCATTCGAGCCTGAGCTCATGCGACGAATCGTTGAATCGGGGCTTACCGAACACAGCTTTAATCAAAGAGAAATAAAGGTGGTCGCGCATGCAGAAACTTATAACTGGGATAGGTGTGCTGATCAGTACTTGCAGCTCTACCTGAGCCGACTTGGAATCAAACCGGAACAACATGGTTAGATCACCAGTGATGCAGCCTACTCCAGACACACGGTCGCCAAAAATGGCAATCTGGTTCTGTACCGGTTCAATCTGCCTGTTGGCATTGGGTTGGGAGGATTTCCAGTCATCCCGGTTTCTGACACTACTGCCATGGTTAATGCTGCTTGGTCTCGGTCGCTCTGGCCGGCTTGGCCTGCTTGACGTTATTCGCTCGAACAAGCTTGCTGTTTATGCGACTATCGCGCTCTCAGCTTGGATAGCTGTAAGCGAACTTACACATGGGTTTTCACGAGCAGGCGTTCGTCAACTACTCCACTTTCTAGTCTGGATTCCTGTTGCGGCAGCGGTCTACGCCATTGCAACCAGGGAACGTGCATGGATTTTCAAGCTAGCCCATGTGCTGCTACTTGTCATTTGCGTGGTTTTCGGGACCATTGTTTGGCAGCGTTTTTTCTTAGGAATACCCCGGCCGCCTGGACTGGGGCACAATGTCTTGACTGGTACTTTGGTAGCCCTCACAGGGTGCGTTGCTACTAACCTGCTGTTGGCGTCACCCCATAGCAAAGGAACACTCTGGCTCGTTTTTTCATGTGTCGCCTTGTGTTTAGCTGCCGTAACGATAAATGCGGCGCGGGCTCCCCTGGTTGTGATTGTTGTCGCGGCGCTTTTTACCGCTGTTGTCTTTGGCGTGAAGCCCAGGCTAGGCTGGATCGCTGCTTCCGCAGGACTAGCCACTATCTGGATCGCACTTTACGCAGACCGATTGCTTGAAATTCAGCGAGACTGGGTCAAGTATCTTTCGGGGCATAGCCATACCTCACTCGGCGTACGTCTAGATGCATGGAGATGGATCTACAACAACTTTGATCAACACCCTCTGCTCGGTTGGTCGGTCGGCGGGGTTCAAAGCTCGTTCGTCGCATTGATCCAAGCTCGCAGCCCCGAGATACCCTCTATCTACCCCTATGAGCACCTGCACAGCGACTACTTGCAGCTGCTGGGAGCCTACGGACTTCCTGCCCTGCTTCTCTATCTTATCTTTTGGTTTGCGGTGAGCCGACCGTCTTTTACTTCTGCAAGATGCTCTACATCAGACAGTAAAAACCTGCGCATGGCGTTTGCACTCCATTTATTCTTCTGCATGCTAATACTCGTGGCAGGGTTTGCAGATGTGATAGGCTTTTGGACACCGACGACTGTTGCATGGCAAACCCTACTCGGTATTAGTGTGGCTAGGCTGATGCTTCTTAGGACGGAGCTCGCCAACCGCTAACCATTTTTGCCTTGTCGATCACTAGTTCCCGTGCGATCAAGCTTCACTGGTACAACAACTCCGCTTCAACCCCCTGCTTTTGCAGCGCGTGCAGCATCTCATCCTTCGGTGCAACACGCCACGCATCGGCAAGATCCAGCGCGCAAGGTGGCGCGGCGACTTCCATGCGCACGCGGCATCCCGCCGCCGTGCGATACGGGCTCAGTAGCTCCACCAAGCGGCTCGGCAGCACGCTGGTGGGGATCTTCAGGCGCAAGCCTTTGCCAAATCGTGCGCGAGCTTCATCCAGGTTCCACACTTCATCCGCACTGACACGCAATCCGCCTGAGTAGTCGTCGTTGCGTACTTTACCGGCGATTACGAGCAGCTCGTCTTCTTTGAGCCAGCCGCGTACGCGTTCCAGGGTCTCTGCAAACACGGCGACTTCGACTTTTGCGCTGCCGTCATCCAGTACCAGGTAGGCCATTTTTCCGCGCTTGCCAATCTGCACACGCACCGATGCTGCGATGCCGGCGATCACTTGTACGTCGCGGCTGTCTTCCAGCCGATCCAATGATTTTGGTGCGAACTTGCGCACTTCATTGCGATAAGCGTTAAACAGATGGCCGGAAAAGTAATAACCCAGCGCGGATTTTTCTTCTGCCAAGCGCGTGCGCTCAGACCATCGCTCCGCAGGTACAAGCGGCAAATCGGCCGCGGCCTGCATCACATCGCCAAACAAGGAGTTTTGCGCAGCGGCTTCTTGCGCGGCCTCGGCCGCAGCCAGCGCGGTATCTAGATTTGCCAGCAGCTGCGCGCGATGATCGTTGAGAGAATCAAACGCGCCGGCGCGGATCAGCGCCTCGATCGCACGCCGATTGACCGCACGTTTGTCCACGCGCTGGCAAAAATCAAACAGGTCTTTGTATGGGCCACCGGCTTCACGCTCGCTGACAATCGCTTCCACGGCAGCCTGCCCGGTGCCTTTGACCCCGCCTAGGCCATAGCGGATAGTCCGTGGAGGAACATTGCCGTCTTCTACCGGCAGAAACCGATAGCCAGACGCATTCACATCGGGCGGCAGTACTTTGACACCCTGCTCCAGCGTGTCTGCATAAAAAATCTGGATCTTGTCGGTGTCATCCATATCGGAAGACATCGTGGCGGCCATGTACTCCGCAGGATGATGGCACTTGAGATAAGCCGTTTGATAACCCACCACAGCATACGCAGCAGAGTGACTTTTGTTAAAGCCATAGTCGGCAAACTTGGCCATCAGGTCAAACAAATGTGTGGCCAGCGTAGGATCAACACCGCGCGCTACTGCGCCAGAGGTGAAAGTCTCGCGCTGCTTGTCCATCTCCTCTTTTTTCTTCTTACCCATCGCGCGGCGCAGCAAGTCAGCGCCGCCCAGTGTGTAGCCGGCCAGAATTTGCGCTACTAACATCACTTGTTCTTGATACACCATCACACCGTAGGTGCCGCGCAGCACCGGTTCTAGCTCGGGATGAAAGTACCAGTCCTGCTTGCCGCGCCCGGTTTGGCGCTGCTCTTTGCTGCGTGCGATGTAATCGTCCACCATGCCGGAGTTCAGCGGGCCGGGGCGGTTCAGCGCGTTGAGCGCGACGATGTCTTCAAACGTTGTAGGGTTCAGTTTTTTGCACAAATCGCGCGCGGTGCGGCTTTCCATCTGAAATACCGCGGTTGTGTTGCCGGCTGCAAATAACTTGTAAGTTGCCGGGTCATCAAACCGTGCTAGCTCTTCCAAGCTAAAGTTTGCTTTGTCGGGATTGAACTGCTGCACATAGCGCACAGCCAGATCAATAATCGTCAGGTTGCGCAGGCCGAGAAAGTCAAACTTCACAAGGCCGGCTGTTTCAACGTCGTCTTTGTCGAACTGGCTTACCGCAGCATCTTCCGCGCCGGGTTGGCAATACAGCGGGCAAAAATCGGTGAGCTTGCCCGGCGCGATCAACACACCGCCGGCGTGCATGCCCACGTTGCGCGTCAGCCCCTCCAGCGGGCGCGCAAGTTCTACCAGTTGCCTGGCCTCATCTTCGCTTTCCACGCGCTCTTTGAAAGTGGGCTCTTCACGCAAGGTGCGCTCAAGATCCCAAGGATCGGTGGGCACGTGCGGGATCAGTTTGGATAAGCCGTCGCAGTACTTGTAGGGCAGATCAAGCACGCGGCCAACATCGCGGATCACCGCCTTGGCGCCCAGCGTGCCAAACGTGGCAATCTGGCTCACGCTGTCTTTGCCATACTTTTGCTTGACGTAGTCGATCACCTTGTCGCGGTTATCTTGGCAAAAGTCGATATCAAAGTCTGGCATCGACACGCGCTCGGGGTTCAAGAAGCGCTCAAACAGCAAGTCATACGGTAGCGGATCAAGATCGGTGATGCCCAGCGCATACGCCACGAGCGACCCTGCGCCAGAGCCACGCCCCGGTCCCACCGGCACACCGTTTTTCTTGGCCCAGTTGATGAAGTCGGCCACGATCAAAAAGTAGCCTGGAAAGCCCATTTTGATCACGGTGGCGCACTCAGTGGCCAGCCGATCTTCGTACTGCGCACGCTTTGCTTCGCGCTTGGCAGGTTCTGGAAAATTCTGCGCCATGCGCAGTTGCAGCCCCTCTTTGGCCAGCTGCACAAAATAATCGTCCAGCGTGACGCCCTCAGGCGTGGGAAACGCCGGCAACATGGCTTTGCCCAGGCTCAAGCTCAGATTGCACGCCTGCGCAATTGCCACAGAATTGGCCAGCGCAGAAGGCACATCCGCAAACAGCGCAGCCATCTCTGCCTGCGATTTGAAGTACTGCTCTTCAGTGAATCGCTTGGGCCGGCGGGGGTTACCCAGAATTTCACCTTCAGCGATGCAGACCCGCGCCTCATGCGCGCGAAACTCTTCTTTGTTCACAAACTGCACAGGATGCGTTGCCACCACAGGCAGCGCAAGGTTTGCAGCAAGCTGCACCGCTTGCTGCGTGTAACGCGCCGACTCCGCAGTGCCGGTGCGCTGCAGTTCGATGAAGAAGCGACCGGGAAAGCGCGCTGCCCAAGCCTGCGCCACCGCGCGCGCATCGCCACCTGCAGTGAGCGAAAGCCCGATTTCGCCTTGCATTGCACCGGACAGCGCGATCAATCCTTGAGTGGTATCAGGCGTCAACCACTCCGCTTGCAGCTCCGCGCGGCCTTTGGTTTGATTTTCAAGAAACGCGCGAGTCAGCAGCGTGCATAACTGCAAATAGCCGGCATGGTTTTGCGCGAGCAGCAGCAAGCGGCTGGGATGGTCGCGGTCCTTCGGATTGCTCACGCCTACGTCCACGCCCACCACCGGCTTGATGCCTGCGCCGCGCGCGGCTTTGTAGAACTTGATCAGCCCAAACAGATTGCCGGCGTCGGTCAACGCTACTGCGCCGGCGCCATCGGCCTTGGCCGCTTTGATCAGGTCCGGGATGCGCGTGAGCCCATCCACAATGGAATACTCGGAATGCACGCGCTGATGCACAAATTTTGGCGAACTCATGCGTGCATTCTACGGGAGGTGCCAGGGCTGCCGCGGACCTACAATCCAGATCTATAGCATGTGGAGCTTTTCAGTGGAACACGTTGTCAATATCGCCGCCTATCGCTTCGTTGCGATTGCTGATGCTGCGCAAGTGGCGCAGCAGGTAGAAGCGCTAGCGCAGGCATGCGCGCTCAAGGGATCGATCCTGGTCGCGCCGGAAGGCATCAACCTGTTTTTGGCGGGCGATGCAGTATCGATTGACCGCTTTCTCGCGCAGCTTGGTGAAGATGCGCGCTTTGCCGGCCTGCATGTGAAGAAAAGTTTTAGCCAGCACGTGCCGTTTCGCAAGCTCAAGGTGCGGGTGGAATCTGAAATCATCACCTTCGACATGCAAAATCCACCGCCTGCGCCCAGCGTGGATGCCGCAACGCTTAAGCGCTGGCTGGACGCGGGTGTGGACGATGCTGGGCAGCCGGTTGTGATGCTGGACACGCGCAACGCTGAAGAAGTGGCGATGGGTACGTTTGCAGGCGCACTCAACCCGAACATTCGCAAGTTCACGGATTTTCCGCACGCGGTGGAGCAATTGCGCGATCAACTGCAAGGCAAAACCGTGGTCGCGTTTTGCACCGGTGGTGTGCGCTGCGAAAAAGCCGTACCGTGGATGCAGGCGCACGGCCTTGCCAACACCTATCAGTTGCAAGACGGAATTTTGGGCTACTTTGAATCGCAAGGCGGCGCGCATTACAAAGGTAGCTGTTTTGTGTTTGATGAGCGCGTCGCACTTA
>JBOFGW010000225.1:0-2503 GCA_051649325.1 Burkholderiaceae bacterium
GTAGACCGCATGCTTACCGCGCTGATTCCCCCAACCCTGGCAGGGAAATACCGCATGGCGTTTACCGATGAAGCTGGCGCAGTGCTTGCACGTACCACCAGCGCGCTCACGCATGACAATAATCTCACGGCCGACTTACCGCTCACGCCGCCCGGCCGCGGTTTGAAACTGCGTTTATCAGCCTTTACCAGCGATAGCGCGCTGCTGCAAAACATGCTGATCGGGATCGTGATTGGCTTATCCAGCCTGATTGTGTGGAGCCTGGGTACGCTGTGGCGCCACACGCAGCGGCGCAATGTGGCAGAGCGCGCCTTGTTTGCAGAAACGCGGTTTCGCCGCGCGATGGAAGAATCGCTCATCACTGGCATGCGCACCTTTGATTTGACCGGGCGCATTACGTACGTGAATCGTGCATTTTGCGATATGGTCGGTTGGGCAGAAGCAGATCTGCTCGGCAAGACTGCGCCTTTTCCCTACTGGCCAAAAGAACAGCATGAAGAGGCGCAGCAGAATCTAAATATGATCCTCAGCGGCGCAGCGCCACCCCAGGGGCTGGAAACCGAGGTAGCGCATGCCAACGGGCAGCGCGTGTTTGTCCGCATGTATGTCTCGCCGCTGGTGGATGAAAATAACGTTCAGACCGGTTGGCTCACCTCCATGACAGACATTACTGAACCCAAGCGCGCACGCGAAGAGCTGGCCGCGGCGCATAAACGCTTTACCGCAGTGCTCGAGCAACTTGATTCTGCTGTGTCGGTGCGATCAATGCATAGCGCCGCAAACGCCGCTGGCAGCGCAAGCGATGAATTGCTATTTGCCAACCGTACGTATGTAGAACTTTTCGGCCATAGCGCGCAGGCGCACCGCGCGCTCAGCCGCGATGCCGTGCGCGAGAATTTGCACAGCAGCGCCGTGTTCTATGCGCCTTCCAATACATGGTTTGAGGTGCGTGAACGCTGGATTGCATGGGTGGATGGGCGCACCGCGCGCCTGCAGGTCGCTACCGACGTCACTACTCAGCATGTGGCCGAAGAGATGAGCCGCAGCCAGCAAGAAAAAGTGCAGCTCACCAGCCGCTTGATTACGATGGGAGAGATGGCTTCATCGCTCGCGCATGAACTGAACCAGCCGCTGACCGCGATTGCCAACTACAACATGGGCTCAGTCGCACGCCTGAAAAGCGGCAACGTCACTGCAGAAACGCTGCTGCCTGCGCTTGAAAAAGCCAACGAACAGGCGCAGCGCGCCGGCGCCATCATCCGACGCATCCGTGAATTTGTAAAACGCAGTGAACCTAACCGCAGCCTGACCGATGTGCGCGCGATTGTCGATGATGCAGTAGGCTTTGCCGAGATTGATGCGAAGCGCCGGAGCGTTATTGTTAAGGTTGATATGCCGGAGCATCTTGAACTTGTGTTTGCCGACGCCATCTTGATTGAGCAAGTATTGCTTAACCTTTTAAAGAACGGCATTGACGCGATGCGTGAAATCCCTGAGAGTCAGCGCCAGTTGAATCTACAAGTCACCGATCGCCCGCATGAGGTAGAGTTCGCCGTGCGCGACCGTGGGCATGGCGTACCCGATGCGCTCAAAACTAAGCTGTTTGAGCCTTTCTTTTCTACCAAGCAAGATGGCATGGGCATGGGGCTGAATATTTGCCGCACGATTATTGAGTTTCATCATGGCCGCTTAAGCGTTGAAGATAACCCTGGCGGTGGTGCAGTATTTAAATTTTCTCTACCGCGCAGTACGGGCGTGCAAGCGGCGGCAGCACAACCTAATCAAAGCGCTTTACCTTCTTCTTCCACTCAACTTACTACAACACCACTCTTATGAATGCATCGCCAAACCTTGTTTATGTTGTTGATGATGATGAAGCTGTGCGAGATTCACTCGCATGGTTGCTTGAAGCCAGCGGTTACCGGGTGATTGGTTTTGCATCTGCGGAAGCATTTTTAGACCGGTATGATCCACTCGCTGCCGCGGTATTAATTTTGGATATTCGCATGCCCGGCATGACGGGGCTCGAACTACAGGAGACATTGCATCAACGCGGCAGTCTGCTGCCAATCATTTTTATCACGGGCCATGGCGATGTGCCAATGGCTGTCACCGCCATGAAGCTAGGCGCGGCAGACTTTATTGAAAAACCATTTAACGAAGCGCTGCTGCGTGATTTGGTGGGCAAGATGACCGAGTTGGCACGCGCTAGCCGGGACGAAGCTAATGTCAAAGCGCGTAATGAAGCCTTAATCTCGCGCTTGACGCAGCGCGAGCGGCAAGTGCTTGAGCGCATTATGGCTGGCCGCTTGAATAAACAAATTGCGGATGACCTGTCGATTTCAATTAAGACGGTAGAAGCGCACCGTGCCTCCATCATGACTAAGCTTAACGTCAATACCGTCGCTGAATTAATGCGAGTGGTATTGTCCAAGTAGTTCTTTAAAGTACTAAGCGCAGTATTCATGAGCCTTTCCAAGCATTTTTGCTCGGAAAAGCGCAT
>JBOFGW010000226.1:0-2140 GCA_051649325.1 Burkholderiaceae bacterium
CTCCCTGCAAGGGAGAAGGAGTTTATTCCCTCTCCCTTGCAGGGAGAGGGCTAGGGTGAGGGTGAAATGCCACGATCTCTCTTAAATCCACAATGAATAACTCCCCACGCATCCTCATCCTCGGCTGCGGCTTCGGCGGACTCGAAGCCGCCAAAGCCCTGCGCGGCGCGCCCGTAGAAGTGGTACTGATCGATCGCACCAACCACCACCTGTTTCAACCGCTGCTGTATCAAGTGGCCACCGCCGGTTTAGCTGCGCCCGCGATTGCCGCGCCTACGCGCCACATTTTCCGCAAGCAGCGCAACTGCACCGTGCTGATGAAAGACGCCGTGCGCATCGATAAAGCCGCCAAGACCGTGATATTTGATGACGGCAGCGTGGAGCCGTTTGATGCGCTCATCGTCGCCACCGGCGCGACGCACAGTTACTTTGGCAATGATCATTGGGCGCAGCATGCGCGCGGCCTCAAAACGCTGGACGACGCCTTTGCCATCCGCGGCCAGATGCTGCGCGCCTTTGAAGAGGCTGAAAAAGACGAGCATGAACGCGATGCCTGGCTCACCTTCATCGTCATCGGTGCCGGCCCCACCGGTGTGGAAATGGCCGGCACCATGGCCGAGATTGCGCGCCACACGCTGACAAGCGAGTTCCGCCGCATCGTGCCCGCCAAAGCGCGCGTGCTACTCGTAGAAGGCGGGCCGCGTGTGCTGCCCACGTTCTCTGAAAAGCTATCCGAGAAAGCGCGCGTGCAATTGGAAAAACTCGGCGTTGAAGTGCGCCTGAACGCGCGCGTGAGCGACATCAACGCGCAAGGCATCGCCATTGGCACCGGCGATGCGAAAGCGCACATCGCTGCCAAAACTGTCGTGTGGGCCGCCGGCGTCAAAGCCTCGCCGCTGCTGGCCACACTCGATGTGCCGCTTGATCGCGCGGGGCGCGTCACCGTCAATGAAACGCTCAACATCGAAGGCCGCGAAGATATCTATGTAGTCGGCGACGCAGCAAGTGCCATGAGCAACGGCAAACCCGTGCCCGGCGTTTCCCCCGGCGCCAAGCAAATGGGCCGCGCCGCCGCAAAAAACATCCTCGCCCGCCTGCGTAGCCAAAGCGCCCAGCCGTTCAAGTACGTGGACTACGGCGCGCTCGCTACCATCGGCCGCAAAAGCGCTGTGGTGCAGCTACCGACGTTTAGTTTCTGGGGCCTACCCGCGTGGCTGTTCTGGCTATTTGTGCACGTGTACTTTCTCATCGGTTTTCGCAACCGCTTGATCGTGCTGATGGAATGGGGCTGGGCGTACTTTACGCATCAACGGTATGCAAGGTTGATTTTTGGCGATAGAAATAGAAAGTGAATACGCAGTATCCGTGCGCTTTTCGAGCCAGTTTTGCTCCAAAAAGCGCATGGTATTGCGTACTTGCTCGAGGCCTTCTCCACCAACCGATCTGCATACCGCGGCGTAAACCGCAGCCAAGTGCCTTCTGCAGTAAGGCGCCGCTACACCGTGCGCTTTTCAATCACGGGCATGCCGGTCCAGCGCGTCACTTCATCGAAGGTGCGGCCGCAGCCGGCGTAGTTCTGGGTTCGCCCAGCAACAAGTTCATAGCCGTCAGCCCGTTATGATCTGGATAAGTTGCACATCCGCCTTTACTTGGGCGCACGAACGAGATAAACAAACCCTATTCCATCTGCAGGGGAACCTTGTTGATACGCAACTACACCGGTATTGGAATAGGCCAAGGTTCCGACATAGGTCCTGTTATAACGATTATCTCGAAGCGCAAACTGTTTACCGCGGACGAACGGTGTCTGAACGGACGTCTGGGCCGCATGGGTGAATAGCCAATCCAAATCCGAACCACTACCACTGCGATCGCGAACGCACACACCGACACCTTCTGAAGCGGTGGCGAGACTGAAATCTTCAAACATGCATTCGTTCGCAACTGGAACAAAACTACTTATTAGTGAATTGGTCTCGATATCGCTAACACCTAATCGAGAATAAAGACGACCAAAGGCAACTTTTCGAACACTGGTATCGCCGGGCAGTTGTTGACCCGCACCGCGTGATTCCAGAGCAATGCCGGTCGGTTTCCATGTAAACACTTGGCTTTGTCCGGGAACGACCCACAGATCATA
>JBOFGW010000227.1:0-31022 GCA_051649325.1 Burkholderiaceae bacterium
GCGGAGGAAAAGTTTGACCGCGTGTTTATTGCGCTGCATGGACGGCACGGCGAGGATGGAAGTCTGCAAGGCGCACTTGAACTGATGGGAATTCCCTCTACGGGCAGTGGTGTGATGGCATCAGCGATCGCCATGGACAAGCTGATGACTAAGCGTATCTGGGTGAGTCACGGGCTGCCAACGCCGGACTTTATGCAGCTGAGCGATGACGCCGTATTGCGCGAAGTGCCCGACCGGCTTGGATTACCGTTGATGCTGAAAGCACCACACGAAGGCTCAACACTAGGCATTGTCAAAATCCAGGGTTACTCCGACATGAAGTCCGGCTTTGCAGAGGTTCGCAAATTTGAAGACGTAGTGCTCGCGGAACAATTCGTTTCTGGCCGCGAACTGACGGTTGCAATTCTTGGGCACGGAAAAAATGCGCGCTGTCTTCCGATTGTGGAGATTGAAGCCCCGGGCGGGAACTACGATTTTCACCACAAGTATGTCAGTGACGACACACGCTACCTTTGCCCGGCCCCTTTGCCGGCAGCACTGGCGCAGCACGTCCAGGCGCTGAGCTTGCAAGCGTACAACGCGATCGATTGCGAGGGCTGGGCCCGCGTTGATGTCATGCTGCGTAACCAGGATCAAGCGCCGTTTCTTCTTGAAATCAATACGTCCCCCGGAATGACCGGTCATTCTCTGGTTCCGATTGCGGCGAAGGCGGCCGGTATTGGCTACGCAGACCTTTGCATCGAAATTCTGAGTAGTGCGCGGTTGAAGATAAAGGGCAGCGCAAAACAATGAAACGGCCTCAACAACCTTCGGCAATCGACCGCCAAACGGTCGACTCCACGCCCTTGCGTTTGATGCGGTGGGCGAGCGCCGCCTTTGTTGTGGTCGGAGTTGTGGGAGCGGCCTACGCGGTCATTCTTTGGATCGCAATGCATCCTGTGTTTGCGATTCAGACAGTGCGGATCACAGGAGCAGCTACGCATTTGAATGCGGCAGTGGTGCGCACAACGGTCATTCGGCCCATGCGAGGCACTTTTTTTACTGCCAACCTCAGCGAAGTGAAGCGCTTGGCCGAGGCAATGCCGTGGGTCAGGCGCGCCCAAGTTTCGCGCAGCTGGCCGAACACCATAGTCATTGACATTGAGGAGCATGTTGCGTTTGCTCGGTTGAATGCGGATCAGCTTGTGAATAGCTTTGGTGAGGCATTCAGTGTCGCTGTGACCGATACAGATCAACTCAAGACGCTGCCCATTTTTGTAGGCGCAGCGGCAACAGCTCAATTGATGCGCACCCGCTATGACGAGCTAAATGCTTGGCTAGCGCCAATTGGTTCGCCGGTTCGCCGCCTGACATTGTCAGACCGTTTGAGCTGGACGGCAGTGCTTGCTAATGGTGTTGCCATCGAGTTTGGTCGCGATGTGACGCAGACGACGGTGCGCGAGCGGGCGCAGAGGCTTGCTTCGACCTGGGTAAGCGCGCTGCAAAGCGTTGGCAGCCCGAGCCGGGTAGACCTGCGCTACGCAGGCGGGTTTGCAGTGCAAGCGCCTGGAGTGCGGATCGGTGCACCAGAGAGAAAGGCCGGAACTTGATGACAAACGAAAACAATATGTTGGTGGCACTGGATATCGGCACGTCCAAGATTGTGGCGATGGTGGCGCAGTTGAATGCTGATCACGCGCTACGGGTGGTAGGCATCGGACAGGCTGAGAGCAATGGTCTGCGCAAAGGGGTGGTCGTCAACATCGAAGCAACAGTCCAATCAATTCAAAAAGCTCTGCAGGAAGCGGAGCTGATGGCGGGTTGCAAGATCACGCAGGTGCATACGGGCATTGCTGGTAGCCATATCCGCAGTGTGAATAGTCACGGTATGGTCGCTGTCAAAGACAAAGAAGTCACCGATGCGGATGTTGCGCGCGTTGTAGAAACCGCCAAGGCCGTACCTATTCCTAACGACCAACAGATTCTGCACGTATTGCCGCAGGAGTTCATCGTCGACGGACAAGACGATGTCCGGTATCCGCTCGGCATGTCGGGCGTGCGGCTCGAAGTACGAGTGCATATCGTGACTGGCGCCGTAAGCGCCGTGCAGAACATCGTGAAATGCGTCCGCCGCTGCGGTTTGGAGGTGAGTGACATCGTATTGCAGCCCCTTGCATCGTCGTTCGCTGTGCTAACGCAGGATGAGAAAGATCTGGGCGTTGCTCTTGTGGATATTGGTGGTGGTACCAGTGACATTGTGATCTTTACTGGCGGAGCGATCCGTCATACAGCTGTTATTCCTATTGCCGGCGATCAAATTACCAATGACATCGCAATGGCGTTGCGCACCCCCACGCCGGATGCAGAAGATATCAAGCTTCGGCATGGGGCTGCCAAACAAGTGCTGATCTCTCCGGACGACCGCATTGAAGTGCCCGGGCTGGGTGATCGTGGCGCGCGCATGCTGTCCAGACAAGCGCTCGCCGCAGTGATTGAGCCGCGTGTTGAAGAATTGTTTGCGCTGGTGCACCAAGTGATCCGCGAGTCCGGCTATGAAGAATTGCTCAGTTCTGGAGTAGTGATCACCGGTGGAACGAGCTTGATGCCGGGAATGGTCGAGCTGGGTGAGGACGTATTCATGAAGCCAGTGCGTATTGGCATGCCGGTCTACGAAGGAAATCTAGCTGATGTCGTGCGGACACCGCGCTATGCAACCGTTATTGGTTTGCTCATTCACGCCCGCGATGGCGCTGCGAAGGGCCGCAGGGTCGCGGCACAGACGGGAAGTATGGCGTCCATCGTCAAGAGGATGAGAGATTGGATTCTGAAGGCATTTTGAAATACGAGGTACGGCGTGAAGCCGTGCCTCGCAACCCGCAGGCGCGCGTCGGAAGGCTTTTCAAGAGCTCTTCTGAAGTTTTCCGTCGCATCCCTGCCTATCTGTGACTGAAGGAGAGCATCATGGCAATCGAAGTAATCGAAACGGAACAACGCGGCACAGTCATCAAAGTCGTTGGTGTCGGTGGCGCAGGGGGCAACGCGGTCAATCACATGATCAGAACTGGCGTTCGGGGGGTCGAGTTCATCGTCGCCAACACCGATGCACAAGCACTGTCTACTAATCTTGCAGACGTAAAAGTCCAGCTCGGCAGCAGCGGTTTGGGTGCAGGCAACAAGCCCGATGTTGCGCGTGCTTTCGCGGATGAAGCGCGGACACGTCTGAAAGACGCGCTGGACGGTGCACACATGGTGTTTATCACCGCGGGTATGGGCAAAGGTACAGGAACAGGTGCCGCACCTGTAATTGCTGAGATCGCTAAAGAAGTTGGCGCGCTTACCGTGGGCGTCGTGACCAAGCCGTTTTCCTACGAAGGTCCTAGCAAGATGGATACCGCAGTGGATGGCGCTGAGGAGCTTGCCCAGCACGTAGATTCGTTGATCGTCATCCTCAATCAGAAACTTGAAGAGGTGTTCCCAGACGCGACGATGAAGCAGTGGTATCGCGAAGCCGACGATGTGCTGAATAAGGCAGTTGCCGGGATTGCGGAAATTATCAATGTGTCCGGCCATCAGAACGTTGACTTCAACGACGTTCGCACCATCATGAGCGACAACCGCGGCAAGGCCATGATGGGTACGGCCACCATGAGCGGCGCAGACCGCGCAAGGCTCGCGGCGGAGCAAGCCGTGGCCAGTCCATTGCTGGAAGGCATTGATCTATCCGGCGCGCGCGGTGTGCTGGTCAATATCACCGCCCATGAGGACACGCTAAAGGGCTCCGAAGTCAGCGAGATTCTTAACACGGTTCGCAATTTCTGCGCGCCGGATGCGTTGGTTATTCACGGCGTGGCTTACAGCGATGAGATGGCTGACGACCTGCGCGTGACGGTAGTAGTCACGGGGCTGGGACGATCAAAGAAGATGACCCTGGTCACGCCGCAACCTGCAATGCAAACGGGCTTGCGCACGGGTACTTACGATGCGCCTGCCGCGCCTCTTGCACAGAGCGCTCAAGTAGGTAGTGCGGGCGGTCAATCGCTTGCCGCGCCGAGCTTTGAGAGCTATGACACACCCGCCGTTTGGCGCAGTGGCCGCGGGGAAGCAGCTGCGCGCGTAGCCGCAATGGAAGACAGCGGCATGGACCGCTTTGATATCCCGGCCTTTCTTCGCAAACAGGCGGATTGAGGTTGTCTGGCCTAGCTGCCACTTGGTGGCCAGGCCGGACAATTTTTGTCGCTGATGGCCCAAATGTGCAGGTGACGAGAGAGCCAGATAGTGGAGCCGCTCACGCAACCGAGCAAAAAGTAAGGCCGGTTCAGGCACGAAAGTGCAACTGACCGGCCTTTGGCACAGCCAATCAAGCTGTGCTCGGAAAACGCGCTTTGAGCGCGTAGTTATGTTGTAGCGCATGAAACTGAAAAGGCAAGGCCTGCATCGCCTAGTCATGCAGACCGTAAGCGGACTTCAAGTGACAATTCAAGTAAAGTGACGGCTATGCACTTGCAGAGAACCATCAACGAAAGCGTCCGTACCACAGGGGTAGGGTTACATTCGGGTTTGCGGGTCGAGATGGTGCTTAGGCCCGCGCCTGTAGACACTGGCATCGTGTTTCGTCGGGTTGATTTACCCCAACCAGTAGACT
The DNA here is from genome assembly GCA_051649325.1 of Burkholderiaceae bacterium. Lineage (GTDB taxonomy): Bacteria > Pseudomonadota > Gammaproteobacteria > Burkholderiales > Burkholderiaceae_C > JBJOQV01. The sequence goes on from JBOFGW010000227.1 coordinate 4,622, forward strand.
TTGCTGCAAGTGCGCTGGCGGTAGGTGACACGCGACTTGCCTCCGTTCTTGTGAGTGGCAGCGCGCGGGTGTCGACGGTTGAGCATGTATTGTCTGCTTGTGCAGGACTGGGCATCGACAATCTGTACATTGACCTTACCGCAGAAGAAGTGCCCATCATGGATGGTAGCGCGTCAACTTTTGTGTATTTGCTTCAATCCGCAGGCATCAGCGTCCAGAAGGCTGCTAAACGCTATCTACGCGTTAAGAAAATTGTGCGCGTAGCAGAAGGCGACAAATGGGCGCAACTCGAGCCCTATTTCGGATTTCGCCTTGAATTTGCCATTGAATTCAGCCACCCGGCTGTTAGCGCTACTGGGCAAACGGTGGTGTTCGATTTTGCAGAGTCTTCCTATGCACGTGACATTGCAAGAGCGCGCACGTTTGGTTTTATGCATGAAGTTGAAGCGATGCATTCGCGCGGGTTAGGCCGCGGCGGCTCGATGGACAATGCCATTGTGCTGGATGAATACCGGGTACTCAACGACGGTGGATTGCGCTTCGGCGACGAATTTGCGAAACACAAGTTGCTTGATGCGATTGGTGATTTGTATTTGGCCGGTCACCCGTTGTTGGCTAAGTTCTCAGCGTTTAAATCCGGGCATGCGCTGAATAATCGCTTATTGCGCGCGTTGCTTGCTGATCAAAGTGCGTACGAGGTGGTGGCATTTGAAAACGAAGCGCAAGCCCCCAGAATCGCTGCTTGGGAACTGGCGGCGGCGTGATCAATAATCTTGTGCTGGTGTTTCAAGTGTTGACGTTTCGGCATTTTGCATAGAGATGCTTGCGGCACGGATCCTTTTAATTTTGGTCGCCCTCGTGTTTGTGGGGCTGATGGCCGCGTATTTGATCTCTGGTAAACAGCAGTACCTGCGTATGGCAACGCGGCTTGGTTTGTCCGTTGCCGCCCTCCTTGTACTGTTTTTTGCGGTACTCGTTTTCCAGAACTGGGCTTAAGATTTGCCGCTTTTGGCGCTAGAGTGCGCCAGCCGTTTCAGTGCTTGTTGCAGTTTCATATTCGTCACGCTGTCGGCTGCGGAGCTTATCTGTTGCGCCGACTGATCGGTTATAAGTCTGGGATTGGGAACGGAAGTTGCTTGCTTACTCGGCACAGATTCTTGCACCTGGGTACGAATAGCGTTAACCTGCCAACCCCGTGCTTGCAAAGCATTGGCAAGCTCCGGAGCGAGCAACTTGAGTTTGGCACGGGTTGCGGATGAGTCTACAAGGACGATCAACTCCCCGTTGTGAAGTCCAGCAACGTGCCCGGCGAATCTTAGGTGTTTGCCAGTTGCTTGGGGGCCAAGGCGATGTTGTACCGCGAGTAGCCAGTCTTGTTCTAGCTGAATTAGGCGGCGCGCTTGCTGAATGGTAGATAAAGCCGTGGCTTCGCCAAGCCACTGGCCAACGCTCTTGATGGAGGAACTTTTGCGTGAGAAAGCGCTCATGCGAAGTGAGTCACGAGCAGATGTCGATAAAAAGATAGATGTCGATAAGAAAATACTGGAGTTTTGATGCAGCTCATCTTGGTACATAGTCGTTTGGCACAGGCCAAGACATTCAACGTTACTGCAAAGCATTTAGTAGTTCTAGCGGCGGGCATGGTGATTTTCATGATTGCGTGCTCGGCGCTTCTGTATTACCTCACATTTCGGCACGCCGCAGAAATCAAACTGCCGTTTATTCGAGAGCTTTTCCTGACAGCTACTCGTGAGGAACAATCCAAGAAAGACCGGTTTCTGCGTGAAAACCTGAATGCGATGGCGGTTCGCATTGGGGAGATGCAAGCGCAAATTCTCAGGCTTGAAGCTCTGGGTGAGCGGGTTTCTGGTCTTGCCGGTGTGAAAGTCAGTGATATCAATTTCAGAGAGCTACCCGGCCGCGGCGGTATATCACCATCGCTGAGCAAAGAGCTCTCGGTTGATGATCTCGCCAAAGAGATTGACAAAGTAGGCACTCAACTGGATGGTCGCTCAGATGCGCTGAATCTGATCGAGTCTGAATTGATGAATCAACGTGTACGCAGCAAGCTGCTGCCTACCAGTCAACCGGTCGAAGGCTTTAATGGCTCTGGATTTGGTTGGCGTATCGACCCTTTTACCGGGCGGTCGGCCATGCACCAAGGTATTGACTTCAACGCCCCTGCCGGCACGCCGATTTATGCCGCGGCCGGGGGAGTGGTAGTTGCGTCCGAAATGCATCCTGGTTTTGGGAATATGGTCGATATTGATCATGGCAATGATCTAGTAACGCGCTACGCACATGCTTCTAAAGTATTCGTCAAGGCGGGTGACATTGTGAAGCGCGGTCAGAAAATCGCGGAAGTCGGCTCCACTGGCCGCTCTACAGGCCCGCACCTGCATTTTGAAGTACATGTCCGGGGCGTCGCGCAGGATCCCATGAAATTTCTGTCAGCGGGCAACAACGTTGGTGCGGCTATTGCTGCGGCAGACAAAGCAAGGAGCCAGTAAGCACGGCCAGTCCAAGCCTTGTGCTACTCGTTTCTGCCCTCATTTCATAGGTTGCACGCGGGTGTAAACTCCTAGTAGCCAAGACCAATCCTATTCACAAGGCTTCGGCCCAGGCGCGTCCTGCCGGAGCCTTTTATTTTGCGTCCATGATTCAAGCCATATTCAAGAAAATTTTCGGTAGCCGAAACGAGCGTTTGCTGCGCCAGTACCGCCGCAAAGTCGTCGCCATCAATGCGCTCGAGCCCCAAATCAAGACCCTTTCAGACGACGATCTGCGGGCACGGATCAACCAGCTCAAGAGCCAGGTCGCGTCCGGCACCAAGCTTGATGACGTACTCGTGGAAACGTTTGCAGTCGTTCGAGAAGCAAGCGTACGTGTGCTTGGCATGCGGCATTTTGATGTCCAGTTGATCGGTGGCATGGTGCTGCATGACGGCAAGATTGCTGAGATGCGCACGGGTGAGGGTAAGACCCTGACGGGCACGCTCGCGGTGGTGCTCAATGCCCTGTCTGGGCAGGGTGTGCATGTTGTGACGGTCAACGACTATCTGGCGCAGCGCGACGCCGAATGGATGGGCAAGCTATACAACTTTCTCGGGCTGAGCGTTGGTGTCAACCTGTCCCAGATGGAGCGTGATGCGAAGCAAGCCGCTTACAAATCCGACATCACCTACGGCACCAACAACGAGTTTGGCTTTGACTATCTGCGCGACAATCTAGTCACCGACAAAGCCGACCGGGTGCAGCGGCCGCTGAACTATGCGATTGTGGATGAGGTGGACTCTATCCTGATCGACGAAGCCCGCACACCCTTGATCATCAGTGGCCAGGCAGAAGACCACACCGATGTCTACATGCGCGTGAATGGTTTGCCGCCACTGCTCTCACGTATGGCGACGGAGCCAAAGCCAACAGAACCCGAACCCCCGGGCGATTATTGGGTGGATGAGAAGGGGAATCAGGTCTATATCGGCGAGCGCGGGTATGAAAAGGCTGAGCAGATACTGACCCGCCTTGGCCTGCTGCCGGAGGGCGCCTCCTTGTACGACCCGCAGAACGTTACGTTGATGCATCACGTCAACGCTGCGCTGCGCGCGCACACGCTGTTTTTCAAAGATCAGCATTACGTGGTGCAGGACGGCGAAGTCATCATTGTGGACGAGTTCACTGGCCGCTTGATGAGCGGGCGGCGCTGGAGCGATGGCCTGCATCAAGCAGTGGAAGCAAAAGAAGGCGTGCAGATTCAGAACGAGAATCAGACGCTCGCTTCTATCACGTTCCAGAACTACTTCCGCATGTACAACAAACTTGCCGGCATGACTGGCACGGCGGATACCGAAGCGTACGAATTCCAGTCGATCTACACCCTGGAAACTGTGGTGATTCCCACGCACCGCCCGATGATCCGGCGCGATTTGAACGATCAGGTATTCCGCACGCCAGAAGAAAAGTACGAAGCCATCTTGGCGGACATCAAGGATTGCTACGAACGTGGCCAGCCCGTGCTGGTCGGCACCACCAGCGTAGAAAATTCCGAGCTGCTGTCTGAACTGCTCAAGAAAGAGAAATTGCCGCACGCGGTGCTTAATGCCAAACAGCACGCCAAAGAGGCGGAGATTATTTCTCAAGCGGGCAAGCCCAAGGCCATTACGGTGGCGACCAACATGGCCGGCCGTGGAACTGACATCGTGCTGGGCGGTAACGTTGAAAAGCAGATTCAATTCATCAACGCTGATCCCAATTTGACCGATGCCGACAAGCAGACGCGTGCGCAGAAGCTCAAAGACGAGTGGCAAAGCTTGCACGATGCGGTGATTGCATCCGGTGGCTTGAAGATCATTGGCACGGAGCGGCATGAGAGCCGGCGTATCGATAACCAGTTGCGCGGCCGTTCAGGGCGGCAGGGCGATCCAGGTGTGTCGCGGTTTTACATGAGCATGGACGATTCTCTGCTGCGCATCTTTGCCGGTGATCGGCTCAAGGCCATCATGGACCGGCTCAAGATGCCACGCGGTGAGCCGATCGAAGCCGGGATGGTTACGCGTTCGATTGAGACCGCGCAGCGCAAGGTAGAGGCGCGCAACTTCGATATCCGCAAGCAACTGCTTGAATACGATGATGTTGCCAATGATCAGCGCAAGGTGATTTATCAGCAGCGCAACGATATTCTTGAATCTGCAGATGTTGGCCCGATGATTGGCAATCTGCGGCGTGGCGTGTTGACAGAGGTGTTTCGTAACGGCATTCCGGAAGAATCTGTTCAGGAGCAGTGGGATATCGAGGGTCTGCAGACCACGCTTGCCAGCGAATGGCAGCTTGATGTGCCGCTGAAAGAACTCGTGGAGCGCGACGATCTGGACGACGCTGCTTTGCTTGAGAAAGTACTGGAAACAGCGGAAGCCAACTATCAAGCCAAGGTAGATCAGGTTGGGCGTGAGCCGTTCAACAATTTTGAGCGCAGCCTGCTGCTCCAGAGTATCGATGTGCACTGGCGTGAACATCTGTCGGCGCTTGATCACTTGCGTCAAGGCATCCATCTGCGCGGCTATGCGCAGAAAAATCCCAAGCAGGAGTACAAGCGCGAAGCGTTTGAAATGTTCTCCAGCTTGCTTGATCTTGTGAAAAACGAGGTCACCAAGGTCACCATGACCGTTCGCGTTCAGTCCGCTGAGCAGCTTGAAGAGGCGGAAGAGAAGTTAGAGGAGCGCGCGGCAATCGAGAAAATGCAGTACCAGCATGCCGAATTTGATGATCTGGAAGAAGTCGCCGCCGGAGACCCTGGCACAGACGAGCCGCCAGTTGAACAGAAGCAAATACCGATGAAGCGCTTTGGCGACAAAATCGGCCGCAACGATCCATGCCCATGCGGGTCAGGCAAGAAGTACAAGAACTGCCACGGCAAGCTCGCGTAGCGCTGCTGTTTGGTTTGCAAGGTTGAGAAAGGCCGCGTTATCGCGGCCTTTCTTTTTTTACGCGCAGCATGCACAATTAGTTGAGGTTTGAACTATTTAGAGCTAATGGATCATCGCATGGACATGGAAGCACGCGTCGAGCAGTCAGACCACGAGGCACTGCGTCTGTGGCTGCGGCTGTTGACCTGCACCAATCTGATCGAATCGCATGTGCGTGCGCGGTTGCGGCTGCGCTTTGATACGACGTTGCCGCGTTTTGATCTCGCCGCGCAGTTGGCGCGCGCGCCGGATGGTCTGAAGATGGGCGAAGTATCGCGCCGCTTGATGGTGACAGGCGGCAACGTAACGGGCCTCGTTGATCAGCTCGAAGCGGAAGGTTTGGTAGAGCGTTTTGACGACCCAGACGACCGGCGCGCCATCAGAATCCGCCTGACTCGCGCAGGCAGCCAGTGGTTCGCGACCATGGCATCCGAACATGAAGAGTGGATCGCTGCGCTGTTTGGGGAATTGACCGCCAGCGAGCGTGCGACGCTGTACCGCCTATTGGCGCGCGTCAAAGCGGCCGCAATCAACAGCGAAATGGCAAACCCAGTATGAATCCTATGCAGCAGCACAAGCAACCTATGGCCGGCTATCAGGCTAGGCATTTTGGGATGCACATGAGCGAAGACGGCAAAGTATGCACATTGGTTCTGAACCGGCCGGAGCGCAAAAACCCGCTGACGTTTGAGTCTTACGCTGAGCTGCGCGACTTTTTCCGCGCGCTTGTTTACGCCACTGACGTCAAGGCCGTGATGCTCACCGGCAGCGGCGGCAATTTTTGCAGCGGCGGCGATGTGCATGAAATCATCGGTCCGCTGACGCAGATGAGTATGCCGGAGTTGATGGATTTCACCCGCATGACCGGCGATCTCGTGCTTGCGATGCGCAAGTGCCCGCAGCCCATCATCGCCGCTATCGATGGCGTGTGCGCCGGCGCTGGGGCGATGATGGCGCTTGCCAGCGATTTTCGTTTGGGTACACCAGCAGCAAAGACTGCGTTTCTGTTCACGCGTGTGGGACTGGCCGGTTGCGATATGGGTGCATGCACATTGCTGCCGCGTTTGATCGGGCAGGGCCGTGCAAGCGAGCTACTGTTTACCGGCCGCAGCATGAGCGCGGAAGAAGGTGAGCGCTGGGGCTTCTTCAATCGCCTGGTGGCTGCGAGCGGATTACTCGACGCAGCGCACGCGCTCGCGCATGAACTGGCAGCAGGCCCCACGTTTGCGCACGGTATGACCAAGACCATGCTGCATCAAGAATGGAGCATGACGCTTGAGCAAGCCATCGAGGCTGAGGCGCAGGCGCAGGCCATCTGCATGCAAACGCAGGACTTTCAGCGTGCCTACACGGCGTTCGCGGCCAAGCAAAGACCCGTGTTTCAGGGCGATTGAGCGTGGACTCGCGCTTCGCACATTTTGCGCTACCGTTTTTTGATGCCGAGCATGCCGCGCTTGCGCAGACAATTGATGCAATCGCGCAGACAAACGCTGCGCAGATTGACCACACGGATACCGATGCCGCGTGCAAGCGTTGGGTGGCGGTGCTGGGTGAGCAGGGCGTGCTCAAGCATGCCGTGCCTGCGCCGTACGGCGGTGTGCGCGAACACATTTCTTCGCGCGCACTTGTCACAGCGCGCGAAACGCTGGCGTTTCACGATGGCCTGGCCGATTTTGCTTTTGCCATGCAAGGCCTTGGCAGCGGCGCGCTGGCCCTTGCCGGCACTGAGGATTTCAAGCGCCTGTGGCTGCCGCGCGTGGCCAATGGGCAGGCCATTGCGGCGTTTGCGCTCTCTGAACCGAATGCGGGTAGCGATGTGGCCGCCATGCAGTGCAAAGCCACGCGCACCACTGGCGGCTGGCTGCTCAATGGCGAGAAGACCTGGATCTCCAACGGCGGTATCGCGCACTTTTACACCGTGTTCGCGCGCAGCGGCGATGCGCCGCGTGGTACGAAAGACATCACCGCGTTTGTGGTGCCGGCTGATGCGCCGGGGTTTTCGATTGCAGATCGCATTGACGTGATCGCGCCGCATCCGCTGGCGCGGCTCTTGTTTGAAAACTGCTTCGTGCCGGATGCTGCCGTGCTTGGCGCAGAGAACGAAGGCTTCAAGCTGGCAATGCGCACGCTGGATATCTTTCGTACCTCCGTCGCCGCGGCGGCGCTGGGTTTTGCACGCCGGGCGCTGTTCGAAGCGCTGGCGCATGTCAAACAGCGGCCGATGCTGGGCGGCGTACTGGCTGATCTTCAGCTCACGCAAGCTGCGCTGGGCGAAATGGCGGCCACCATCGATGCGGCTGCGCTGCTCACCTATCGCGCGGCGTGGATGCGTGACGTGCAGGGCGCAAACACCACGCGCGAGGCCGCGATGGCCAAACTTGCCGCCACTGAAGGCGCGCAGCAGGTGATTGACCGCGCGGTGCAACTCTTTGGTGGCGCGGGCGTGCAGCGCGGCAATGTGGTGGAAAGCCTGTACCGCGAAATCCGCGCGCTGCGCATTTATGAAGGCGCGACAGAAGTGCAGAAATTGATCGTTGGCAGAGAGCTATTGAAGGCATAGACGCAATATTCATGCGGTTTTTCACGGCAAATTGCTCCAAAACCCTCATGGATATTGCGTAGTCTTGATTGAGAGCATCCATGTTTCGCACCGGACATCTTGATACCTTTTCTCGCGACAACCTGCCGCCCAAGGCGCAGTGGCCGGACTTTTTGCTGGACCGGCCAGAGTATCAATACCCTGAGCGCTTGAACGCGGCAAGCGCTTTACTGAATGCGCATGTCGCCGCTGGCCGCGGTGACGCGCCGTGTATCCACACCATCATCGATGGCAAGACAATCACGTGCAGCTACGCGCAGCTGCAGACCCGCGTGAATCAAATCGCCCGCGTGCTGATTGAAGACATGGGGCTTGTGCCCGGCAACCGCGTGCTGCTGCGCGGGCCTAACAATCCCATGATGGCGGCGTGCTGGCTGGCAATCATCAAGGCCGGCCTCGTGGCCGTGGCGACCATGCCGCTCCTGCGCAGCAAGGAGCTCAAGCAGATCATCGACAAAGCGCAGGTACAGGCCGCGCTGTGCGATATCAAGCTGTGGCAAGAGCTGGCCAATTGCATCAATCCCGCGCACGAACATTTTTGCAAAACACTGGCGCAAACCAAGCATTTCAATAGCGACGCGGTAGATGACATTGATGCTCTGGCCAATCGCAAGCGCGGCCACTTTGCCGCGTGTGATACCGCGCAGGACGATGTGGCGTTGATCGCCTTCACCAGCGGCACCACCGGCGAGCCTAAAGGCTGCATGCATTTTCAGCGCGACATTCTTGCAATGTGCGACGCATTTCCGCGCCATGTGCTGCAGCCCACACCGCAAGATGTGTTTTGCGGCACGCCGCCGCTCGCCTTCACTTTTGGGCTGGGTGGCATGCTGACGTTTCCGCTCTGGGCCGGTGCATCCACGGTGCTGATGGAAAAGCTCACGCCTGAGTCTTTGCTTGCCACGATTGCGCAAACCCGCGCCACCATTTGCTTTACCGCGCCCACGTTTTATAGGCAGATGGCGGCAATGATGCCCAAGTTTGATTTGCGCAGTTTGAAGAAAACTGTTTCTGCCGGTGAAGCGCTGCCCGATGCCACACGCGCGCTCTGGCGCAGCGCCACCGGCATTGAAATGACCGATGGCATTGGCGCCACGGAGATGATGCACATCTTCATCAGCAGCCAGGGCGCGGATGTGCGGCTGGGCGCCATCGGCAAAGTGGTTCCGGGGTATGAGGCGATGATTGTGGACAGCGCGATGAACCCGCTGCCACCCAATACCGTAGGCAAGCTTGCCGTGCGCGGTCCGACAGGCTGCCGCTACTTGGCCGATGCGCGGCAGCAGAACTATGTGATGAACGGTTGGAACCTGCCCGGCGACACATTTTTGATGCAGCCGGACGGCTACTTTGTCTACCAGGCGCGCAGCGACGACATGATTATCTCTGCGGGCTACAACATCGCCGGGCCGGAGGTGGAGTCAGCAATGCTTGCGCACCCCGCTGTGGCCGAATGCGGCGTGGTGGGCGTGGCCGATGAGGAGCGCGGGCAAATCGTCAAGGCATTTGTGGTGCTCAAGCCCGGCCACGCCAAGAACGCTGACATGATTAAAACATTGCAAGAGTTTGTCAAACAGTCAATCGCACCCTACAAGTACCCGCGCGTAATTGAATTTTTGGATGCATTGCCGCGCACGGAAACTGGCAAGCTGCAGCGATTCAAACTGCGCCAGGGATAGAAACGCACGCTGCATCTGCATCAACAGAACTGACAAATCGCGGCAATCCTGCACGCAAATTTGCGCATAACACTCACACAACGCACGCGCTGCTGAGCGTTGCCGTTCCTGCACAATCTTTGAACCAATCGCATGCTTGAACACGACTTACGTTCGGGCATGCCGTCGCTTCCAGTTCATCGTCCTGAAAAGAACTACACGCATACTCAATACATGGCATGCACCTTGCGAGCTTGGTGTCGCACAAAAGACAAGATCAGAAGACAAAGAGTATCTGGAGAGAATATGGATTCCAACGCCGTGTACATACGCACGACTGAAGGGTCGCTGGCCATCAGCAACCCCGACGCGCACATGCCGCAGCGCATGCGCAGCCTGCTGGTATTGATTGACGGTCGCACAACTGTGGGCCGGATTTGCGAAGTGTTGCCAGGGCTGGCACATATGCCCGGCATTTTCAGCGCTTTGGAGTCAATGGGTTTTATTCGCCGCGTTCATGCGCGCAGCGCGTTGCAAGCGGCTTGATTCTGTCAGAAGTTTCTCTAGCTGCTTTGCAGCTTTCTTTCGCTTAGCCGATAGGTATGCGCAATATCCATGCGCTTTTCCAGGCAAAATTGTCTGGAAAGGCGCATGGATATTACGTAGCGGTTTCCAGAAAACCTGAATACATCCTTAGCAGCGCACAGAACCTCCACAAAACCAGGCATTGGTTCTTCTGTAGTCGCGGCATTCTTCTGATCACTCAGCGTTCATGCGCTTTCGTCAATCGATCACCTAATCAAGCGACGTTTTGTGCTCATCTAGAGCTTTCCCTCAAATTCGGCATGTCACTTGCATATTAAGCAGCATGCGGCGCATCTTACATAACGCAACTCGTTGCGCTGCATGAATTAAAAGTAGTCGCTGTCGATGTTTAGGCGCAAGGCGTTGGGAGGCCAAGCGAGTTTATTCATGTAAGCCCCGCATGCGTGCGGGCAAAAGGAGAGGGGAACGACATGCAACAACAATTTGATAGCAAAAGCGGCGTAATGCCCAGTATTGCAAAGACTTTAGTGATCGCTGTCTTTGGCATCAGCTCATTTGCGCTGGCCACGCAGGGTTCAGCGCCGCAGCCTGAAGCACCGGTACACAGCCCAGTGGCCTTGACGAAATCAATGCCCAGCAGCACTGGTGCCTCGGTAGACCGTTCGCTCGAGGACCGCGCGCTGATTGAGATGTCTGTGGCGGCATACGGGCGGTAAGAAAGCCATTGCAGCAGTTGGATTCTGCATGCTGAATCTTTCTCAATCCAACCTACACGGGCCGATCCACGCTGATCGGCCCGTGTGATTTACATCCCGCGGAACCGATAAGAAAACGCCTGGCTCACCGGCAACTTGTCGCTGCGCGCTTTGAGTGACAGCGTAATTTTTCCAAGATCATCGCGGTGCGCGCGGGCAATCGCATCGGCCCGCACAATCGTTGAGCGGTGAATCTGCCAGAACTCATCCGGATCCAGTTCGTCGCTCAGCTCTTTCAAGGTTTTTCGGATATGCGCTTCGTCGTTCGCGGTGACGACCTTGGTGTACTTGTCTTCTGATTGAAAATACAGAATTTCCTCGACACCGAACATCTTGATCGTGTCGCCCACATTGGCGCTGACCCACTTGAGTTGCTGCGCTTTGTTGCGCTGACCAAGCGCACGCAACAGCGCGGTCAAGTCCGGCGGTGGGGCGGACACGTGCTCCTTCAGCCGCTCCACGCTTTGCGCTAACCGTTCGCGCTGCACCGGTTTGAGCACATAGTCCACCGCACCGGCGTTGAAGGCCTGGATCGCATATTGATCGTAAGCGGTCACAAATACCACATGGCACTGCCCGCTGGCGGCGCGCGCGACCTCAAGCCCGTTGGCACCGGGCATGCGAATGTCCAGAAACGCCACGTTGGGTTTGAGCGCGGCCACGGCGTCCAGCGCTTCCAACCCGTTTTCGCACTGCGCGACGATCTTCAGCTCCGGCCACAGCTCGGCCAGCATCTTGACTAGATCGGCGCGCGGCAGTGCTTCGTCTTCGGCAATCATTGCGGTCGTCATTCGTTCTCCCTTTTATTCACATCGCACTCGTGGGGCTGGCCGGGAGCGTTACGCTGGCGTCTACGCCGCCCGTTTCCACGGCCTTGAGCGTCAGGCTCGCGCGGTCGCCGTACATTTGTGCAAGCCGTGTTTTGATATTCATCAGGCCAATGCCGCTGCCGGAAGTTGCCGCGCCGCCAAAGCCCACGCCATCATCGCGCACAGAGACGCTCAAGATTTTGCCGGCTTTGCTGGCACTGATTGCGAGTGTGCCACCGCTAGGTTTTGGCTCAAGCCCGTGTTTGAGCGAGTTTTCTACGAGGCTGATCAGCATCAGCGGCGGAAACTGCGCTTCACGCAGCGACTCTGGCACATCAATGGCGTAAGCCAGGCGCTTGCCCATGCGAATCTGCATCAAATCCAGATAGCTCTTGACGATATCCAGCTGATCACCAAGCGTTGGTGCCTCTTGCTCGCCATCGGCGCGCATTTTGGGAATGGCGGCGCGCAGATAATCGACCAGCTTGTCCACCATGGCCTGCGCGGCCGGTGGGTCATGCCCGATCATGCTGCGCAAACCCGCCAGCGTGTTAAACAGAAAGTGCGGTTCCACCTGCGCTTGCAGCAGCGACAGGCGCATCTCCGCCTCGCGCCGCGCATCGTTGGCGCGCGCCAGTTCGCGCCTGCGCACAGAAGCTTCTACCCGTGTGCGTTCGCGAAAGTAGGCAAACAGCGCAAAGCCGCCGCCGAGCAAACCGTAAATCAGCAGACCTTTGATACTGGCGGCAACATGCGCAGAGATCCGCTGTAACTTGGGCGCGTCCTTGAGCTTTGCTTGGCGCGCGTCGTACTCCGCTTTTTTGCCGGCTTGTTCGAGGATGTAATTGCTGGAGTAATAATCCACCACCCACGACAATCCGATTCCGATAATCACTGCCGCAACGACACCGATCGCTTCTTTGCGCGCGGACACTTTTGAATAGCGCACCGCCGTGGCAAGTGCTGGCCCAAAGAACAACATGATCAACACTGCGAACAGGAACGCTGCTGAAATATTCCCTGCCGGGCCCCAACCCAAGTCATTGCTGTTGCCCAAAAAAGTCACAAGAGCCCACAGCGCTGCAACCCCGGTAAACAGCACAAACCGCCCGCGCATCCAGCGCAGGCTAAAGACCGGGTACATCCGGTAGCTCGTCAACCCGCCCAGGCCGAGAAATACGACGTCCGGCGGCAGCGGTTTGTTTAAATTAGGTGTTGAGGAATCCATGCGAGGAAGTGCTGCGCGATAGCGTGAAGCTTAGCCAATTCGTTGCAACAGGCCTGGATTGCTGCGACAAACACCCCGAAAACACTGATGAACACCCAAGCAATGCTATTTTGCACTTTCAAACGTCTTGATCCGGTCTTCAGTCGCCGGGTGAGTCAGCAGAAACTCCGGGATGGGATCGCTCTCACGCTCTTTTTCCAGGAATTTGCGAAACATATCCGCCATTGCCATGGGTGCAATGCCGTTTGCACGCATGACGGCGAGTGCATATTCATCGGCCTCGCGCTCCGCGTCACGCGAGTATTTGGTCTGCGTGATCAACGTACCTGCTGCCGCACCCACGGCGGAAAAATCGCCCATATACACCGCAAAGAACAGCCCAAGCGCTGTGCTCTTGGCGATGTTCTGCAGGCCATGTTGATGCGACACATGGCCCATTTCGTGCGCGATCACGCCTAGAACTGCATCTGTGCTGGGCGCCAGCCTAACGAGCTGATCCGTGACCACGATGGTGCCGCCTGGCAGTGCAAAGGCATTGGGCCCCAACTTTGGTGCGTGATGCAGCTTGATCCGCAGCGGCCGCGCGATGTCTTGCAGCGGTGGAGGAATTTTGAGCTGTTCAGCGCGCGCGAATATTTCTGCCTGCAAGTTGCCGCTCAGTTGAGACGGCCGCAGATACTCCTTCGCAATTGCGTTGTACACGGCCGAATCCAATTTGTCCGCGTACTTTTGCGGCATCCAGCTGACAAATGCGACTGCGAGCTGCGGAATCAATACGGAATATGCAAACACAAGAAACGCTGCAAACGTCAGCCCAACAAATGCGAGACCGCTATTTGACCGGGTCAGGCGCGTAACAATACCCGGCGGAGTCTCAAGCTTGCTACGCAATGCCGCTGCTGCGCGCGCGTCTTGCAAAGCATCTATTTCGCACAGCGCTCCGCCGGGCAGATCAATGGCGAGCGACGTGCGGGTAAACACTTCGCGCAGGCGCGCTTGCCGCAACTGCACGCTCATGCGCTGCGCGTTGCTGGATAGATCCGTCGGTTCAAGAATGAGCTGATTGCCAAATAACAGAACATCCACGGGCGTTCCCTCCGCGCTTTGGGCGTCGAACAACGTGCCTTGCAATGGCCTTGGCAGTTCAGGCGAGTATTGAGCGCCGGTGTTCATAGGCCAAAGTCCGCGCCAAAAAAGTCAGCTGCTTCCGATCCAGCAGTGCTGCCCTTGGTTTGCGTTTGATGCGCCGCAAGCAGTGCGGCCGAACCTAGCCAAGCGACGCTTTCGATACGCATTTTCATCACACGAATCCAACCAAACGGCCGCCACAACCCCAGCGTGACCAGAATCAGAAACAAGTTCTTGATCGTGAGCCAAATCAGTGCGCCGGCTGAAAGCCGGCAATCGAATCCCACCCCTTCCAAGCGCGTGGCCTGCCACGTGAGATTTTGCAGCTTGGCCACGAAGAACGGTACAACCACGGAATAGGTCAAGCCCGCGGAAATCAGAAACACCGCAAAATTCAGCGGCGCCGGTCTCCCCGCAATCAGCATGGACGCGAGCGAGTACAACAGCCCGCCTGCAGAGGTTGCGACAATGCCCACACCGATCGCCACGAAGATGGTCTTGATGTACAGGCCGTAGAACTTACGGGTCGGCACATCGATTGAGAATTTGCTCTGCCCATACCAAGTGTGGTTAGTAATCCAGCGGCGCAAGCGGGCATGCACCCAGGGCAAGAACACAAACATAACGAGCGATCCAAAGCCAATGAGTGCGGTGGCACCTTCTTCCCAGACGGAGCCAACCGTTGCAAGCGCTACCGCTGTTGGGCCGACGATCACAGCAATCAGCGGCAGGTACATTTGATACGCTTCTGACAAGCTGCCGGAAAAAATAAACCGCAGGCCGCGATGCCGCGCGCGGTTTGCTTTAAAGCGCAGGCCGGACCACATCAGGTACGGAAATGCACACGCAAGAAGCGCCAGCACGACCAGGGCGATCCACGCCGGCAGTTCGGTGTAAAAGTAGTAAATCACAAACAGCACGGCGGCAATCAGCCGGCCGCGCAAGATGGCAAAGGGCTGCGCGTCATACATAAAGTGCGCATCCGCCAGGCGGGTATTGCGATAGACATATTCCAGACGCCGTACTTTTGCCCAGGCCGAATACAGGCCCAGCGACATGACCGTAAAGGCCATGTTGGTCAGCCAAATGCGAAAGTATTCCGCTCCGTCACCAGAAAACTTGAACCGAAACTGCTCTGGTGCCTGAACGCTGGCGGCGTCGGCGGGAAGATCAGGGGGCTGAACAAACGCTTCTTGCGGCGGCGCAGCGGCGGATGCTTGCGGTGAAGGTTGCTCCGGCGCGGTGCGTTCCAGCATCAAATTGACCAATGATTGAGTTCACGCACAGCCTACCGCAAGATGGCAAAAAAGAAAAAGCCCCGCAGCTAGCGCCGCGGGGCTTCGTCCTTACGTAGCTTTTGAACTCAAAAATTCATCTGGCTCCGCCAGTGAATTTTTGGTAACTGAACCGGACAAAAGTAGGTTTTTACTTTTGCCCGCAGCCAATTACATGTCCATACCGCCCATGCCACCCATACCGCCCATCCCACCCATGCCGCCACCGCCAGCGGCTGGCTTCTCTTCCACCAGCTCGCCGACCATGGCGTCAGTCGTCAGCATCAGCGCGGCCACGGAGGCAGCGTTTTGCAGCGCTGTACGGGTGACCTTGGTGGGGTCGAGCACGCCCATCTCCACCATATCGCCGTACTGGCCGGTTGCGGCGTTGTAGCCGTAGTTGCCTTTGCCGCCGGTCACGTTGTTCACCACAACAGAAGCTTCATCGCCAGCGTTTTGCACGATCATGCGCAGCGGCTCTTCCATCGCGCGCAGCACGATCTTGATGCCAGCATCTTGATCAGGGTTGTCGCCCTTGATCTTGGCCACTGCTGCTTTAGCGCGGATCAGTGCAACACCGCCGCCGGGCACAATACCTTCTTCCACGGCTGCGCGGGTGGCGTGCAGCGCGTCTTCCACGCGGGCTTTTTTCTCTTTCATTTCCACTTCGGTAGCGGCACCCACCTTGATCACCGCAACACCGCCGGCCAGCTTGGCCACGCGCTCTTGCAGTTTTTCACGGTCGTAGTCGCTGGTGGCTTCTTCGATTTGCACGCGGATTTGCTTCACACGCGCTTCGATGTTCTTGCCATCGCCCGCGCCGTCGATCAGCGTGGTGTTTTCTTTGCCGACTTCAGCGCGCTTGACGCGGCCCAGGTCTGCCAGCGTGGCTTTTTCAAGCGTCATGCCAGTTTCTTCGGAGATCACCACACCGCCGGTCAGGATGGCCATGTCTTCCAGCATCGCTTTACGGCGATCACCAAAGCCAGGGGCCTTCACGGCCACGGTCTTGAGAATGCCGCGGATGTTGTTGACCACCAGGGTTGCCAGCGCTTCGCCTTCGACTTCTTCAGCCACGATCAGCAAAGGCTTGCCAGCCTTGGCCACTTGCTCCAGAACGGGCAGCAGGTCACGAATGTTGGAGATTTTCTTGTCGTACAGCATGACAAACGGATCTTCCAGCACGGCCACTTGCTTGTCTGGGTTGTTGATGAAGTAGGGGCTGAGGTAGCCGCGGTCAAACTGCATGCCTTCGACCACATCCAGCTCGTCGGCCAGGCTCTTGCCGTCTTCAACCGTAATCACGCCTTCTTTACCGACTTTGTCCATCGCTTCAGCGATGCGCTCGCCAATCGAGCTGTCGCTGTTGGCAGAAATGCTGCCCACTTGGGCGATTTCTTTGCTGGTGGTGCAGGGCTTGGACAACTTCTTCAGCTCTTCGGTCGCAGCCAACACAGCTTTGTCGATGCCGCGCTTCAGGTCCATCGGGTTCATGCCCGCGGCCACAAACTTCATGCCTTCGCGCACGATGCTTTGCGCCAGCACGGTAGCGGTGGTGGTGCCGTCGCCCGCGTTGTCAGAGGTTTTGGAAGCGACTTCCTTGACCATCTGCGCGCCCATGTTCATGAACTTGTCTTTCAGTTCAATCTCTTTGGCCACAGACACGCCGTCTTTGGTTACGGTGGGGGCGCCAAAGCTGCGCTCCAGCACCACATTGCGGCCTTTCGGGCCGAGCGTGACTTTTACTGCGTCGGCCAGAATGTTGACGCCGGCCACCATCTTGGCGCGTGCGTCATCGCCAAACAGAACAATCTTTGCTGCCATCTTTGAAACTCCTCAAATTCTCTAAAGTGAATTACTCAACGACGGCCATCAGGTCGTCTTCACGCATGACGAGCAGTTCGTCGCCATCCACCTTCACGGTCTGGCCGGCATATTTGCCAAACAGCACCTTGTCACCAGCTTTCACGCCCATGGCGATGATCTTGCCGGCTTCGTCTTTTTTACCGGGGCCCACGGCCACCACTTCACCTTGATCAGGCTTCTCGGCGGCGTTATCGGGGATCACGATGCCAGAGGCGGTTTTGCGCTCGTTCTCGATGCGTTTGACGATCACGCGATCGTGCAAAGGACGCAGTTTCATAAAAACTCCTTACAAATCAAAGATTTACAGTGGTATTTCGAAAGGCGTGCCGGCCGGGCCGACACTTCTGATACAGCCATCAAGTAGCTGTTAGCACTCGCCATGCGTGAGTGCCAACGGAATTATAGAGGCCGTTTGCTGGCTTTCAAGTCGGGTTCGTCCGGGCAGGGTAGGTAAACCCTGTAGTTTCAGGAGTGGAATTTAGCCGTATCAGCCAGGTTGAATCAGGAGTACCCAATATCGATGCGGCTTTTCACCCATTTTTGCCTGAAAAAGCGCATCAATAAAGCGTAAACGCTGTTTTGGTATGCTGGCCAGCGCAAACGCGGCTGCCCCTAAGTGCTATGTACTTAAGTGCTGCGGCTGGCCTACCATGCCGCGATGCGCAAACGCGCGCCACTCTATAGTTTGAAAAGCTGTGTAGAAAAAAGCATTGCAGCGAAGTTGCGGCACCTGCGCGAGGCTGCGGTGGCTCGCCCAAATGGCACGGTGCTTTGTCCCCTGGCTGCAAACCCCCGCTCTGGTTCGAACGTGCTGCGCTGCAAGTGCGTGTCTGGTAGTGCTTTGTTAAAGAGAATGAATGAATATTTTGCTGGTTGATGACCATCCTTTGTTTGGCATTGGCTTTGTCCATGCTCTGACACACGCAAGCACCGATGTCGTTGCACGGGTTGCGCCCACGCTTGAGGAGGGGCTGGCCGTGGCGGCGCAAACGCCAGACCTGGATATTGCCCTGATCGACTACCGCCTGTCGTTTGCCGATGGCATTGAAGGGCTACGGCGTTTTGGTGCGCAGTTTCCATTGGTGGCACGGGTGCTGATCTCTGGCGATGATGATCCGGCCTTGGTCGCGCGTGCGCGTGCCGCCGGTGCGAGCGCCTTCATCAGCAAGGCGCTGGCGATTGACCGCGTGCTGGCAGCCTTGCAGCGTGTGGCGCAGGGCGAAGTGGTGTTTGATGCCGGCAGCGACGAGCGTTTTGCGCAAACCCAGTGGCCCACCACGCGGCAGATGGAGGTGCTCTCACTGATTGCGCAAGGCCATCAGAACAAGCGCATTGCCGGTGAGCTGGGCATCTCTGAGCGCACCGTCAAGCTGCATGTCACTGCACTGCTTGAACTGACTGGTGCGCGCAACCGCACGCATCTGCTCGTGGTCGCGCGCGAAAAAGGGCTGCTGTAAATGGATGTACGTGCGGGCGGTTTGCCTTACTGGCTGCATGTCGAAGACCCCGAGCAGATCGGCTTTATTGCGCAGAACGTCGTGCGTATCGCGGTGGTTTCAACCGCCATTGCTGCAGCGCTGGCCTGGCTGTATTGGGAGCGCAGTAACCAGACCGGCATTTTGATCTGGCTGATCGCGTTTGTCGTGATCCGCATCGCATGCGCGGTGGTGAGCTTTCAGTTTGCCAAAGCGCTGCAACGCGGCGTGCCAAGCAAGCAGATGATTGCAGCCACGCTGGTGAGTGCGCTGGCGCAGGCGCTTGCCTGGGGCTGCGCCGGCTTTGTGATGGTCGCGCCCGGCGATGCGTTTGCAGAATCTGTGCTGCATCTGACATTGGCAGCAGTGGTGTTTGCATCCATTCCCGTGCTGTCGCGCTACTTTCCGCTGGTGGTGGCATATTCGGTGGGCGTGTTTGGCCCGCTGGTGGCGCGCAATTTGTGGATTGGTGATCTGCACCATGAAGCGCTGGCGATTCTGTGCGCGCTGGGCGGTATTTCATGCCTCATGAACGGCCGCGCGCAGTTTCTCACCTTGACCGAGATGTACCGCCGCCGCAAAGAAAACGCGCAACTGATCGAAGCGCTGCGCAAAGAAAATCTGGCCACGCAAGAAGCGCGGCAATTGGCAGAAGCAGCCGGCGCAGCCAAATCACGCTTTTTTGCCGCCGCCAATCATGATCTGCGCCAGCCGCTGCATGCGGTGGGTTTGCTGGCGCAAACGCTGCGCGCGCGCAAGGGCACGGTGGATGTGGGTGAAGTGTCAGAGCGGATTGTGGAGTGCGTCGACAGCCTGGGCCATATCGTGGACGAGCTGCTTGAGCTTTCCAGAATCGATTCCGGACAAGTGCATGCGCAGGCGAGCGCGTTTTCACTTTGTGATCTGCTGGAAGAAGTCGCCAAGACCTATGAGCCGCTGGCGCAGGCCAAGGGGCTGCGCCTGGAAATGCAGACCGATTGCGTCACGGTGCAGAGCGACCGCGCGTTGCTTGCGCGTGTGCTGTCCAATCTGGTGTCTAACGCGGTGCGCTACACGCATAGCGGCTTTGTGCGGCTTCATACCAGTGCTAGTGGCGATGGCGTTCAGTTGCGCGTGGAAGACACGGGCGTGGGCATTGCTGCAGGGGATCTTCCGCGCATCTTTGACGAGTTCTATCAAGTGGGTAATAAGGCACGCGACCGCCGGCAAGGGCTCGGTCTAGGGCTGGCTACCGTCAAGCGTTTGAGCGATTTGCTCGGACTAAATGTGACCGTGCAGTCCGCGCCCGGCGCCGGCACCACATTCACCATGCATTTGCCGCTGGGTAAAGAACAGGAACAGCAAGCGTTGCCTGCCGTGGCTGAGCAAGCGCCGCTCAAAGACGTACTGCATGGCAAGCGGATCCTGGTGATTGAAGATGACGAAGCCTCCAGCCATGCCATGGCCATGCTGCTGCAAACCTGGGGCTGCGCGGTGCAAACTGCTGCCACCGAGCACGAGGCGCTGACCTTGGTGACGCAGGGCTACATGCCCGAATTCATCCTCGCAGACCTGCGCCTGGCCGACGGGCAAAGCGGCTGCCGCGCCACCGAAGAGCTGCGCTTGCATTTGGGCCTGCAGTTGCCCGCGCTGATTGTCACCGGCGACGCCGCAGTCGAGCTAGTCTGCACCGCAGAAGATGCCAACATCACCGTCATGCGCAAACCCGTGAATCCGATGCGGCTGCGTGCGTATTTGAATAATGCGTTTGCTGCGGCGTGATTATTGCGATTTTTTACGCGTTTTAATGTGCTCTACGGAATATCCATGCGCCTTTTCAAGCATTTTTGCCTGAAAAAGCGCATGGATATTGCGTAGAAACCTTGAAAATCGATTCAAAAAATCTTGCTGCAGTATTTACTGCACAAGCAGCGGCGTAGCATGCGCCACATCGTCGCCACGCAAGTATTGGCTATGCACAAACGCAGATTGCACGGCGGTGAGCTGCGCGGTCAGTGCGCCGCTCGCCATCTGGTGCAGATGCCAAATGCCGGCGCCACTCATGCCATCCAGCGCGGGCGTGTGGATGGCTTCTCCATCCGCACGATGCGCGGTGCGGCGGTAGCTGCAGCAGTGGCCACTGGCGCTGGGTGTGTGGTGGCGCTGCGTGAACACCGTGAGATGCCGCGCCGCTAGCCAGCCGCGTTCAAAGCGCGACCATGCGGCGGGAAAGCCGCAGACTGCAAATACGTCATCGCAGCTCGCCGCTTGCGCGTCATGCGCAGTTTCACTCGCTTCATCAATCGCTTCGCGTAGCGGCACGGCGATGCGGCCACGCACGATGGCCGGCAGCGCGGCGCAATGCGTCAGCTCAATCAAGGCCACGTCGGCGCACAGCGCGCGACGCACCTGCGCGCCGTGCAGCGCAACCAATCGCGCGCCGCCTTGCGCATGGCCGTGCTCGGTCACGAGCACGTTGCCCAGGCGAAACAAAGAATGATCCAGCACATGCGCGGCAGTGAGCAGATGCACCTGCGCGCCATGCCGCACCAATGTGGCGGTGCCGAGCACGGCGGCGCGGTTTAAGTCATGCACAATGATGGGCAGCGTGCATGCATCCAGCAGTGCATGTACGGCGTGGCTGGGCGCATCGTCGATGCGAATGCTGCTTTGTCCTACGCGGTCAAAGCGGAACATGACGAAGTTTCGTCACAACGTGCCGCTTAAAACCCGATCCGCGCGCGCTTGACCCGCGTCGGCTCCACGTCTTCAAGCGTGACCACTTCGCGTCCGGCCAGGCTGGCGCTGCCGAATGCCTTGTTCAGCGCCTTGCGCATATCGCGCGGGCTCAGTTCTGCAAGCCGGTCGAGCACGCTTTGCTCCAGCTGCGGCGCAAAGCGGTTGCCCCAATCGTGACTGTCGCGAATTTCGGTGTAGATGCTCTGCGCAATCCGGCAGGCGGCGTCGTGATCCGGCGCTTCAATCTCATACACATTCATGCGGTTGAGAATCGGCTCGGGAATGCTGCGCGCATCATTGGCCGTGGCCACCCACACCACTTGCGACGCGTCGATGGGCAGCTCGACAAACTCATCGATAAATTCGCGCGCTGTGTCGTGCTCCAGCAAGCTGTACATCGCGCCCAGCGGGTCGTAACTGCTTTCGCCACCGGCTTTGTCGATCTCATCCACCACCATCACCGGGTTGGCGTAGTCGCCGCGCAAAAAGGTTTCAAACACTTTGCCGGGCTTGGCGTTTTTCCATTGTGATGATGTACCGCCGATGATCCAGCCCGCAGTCAGCGCACTCATCGAGATAAAACCAAACCCGGTGCCCAGCAATTGCGATAGCCGCTTGGCAAAGTGCGTTTTGCCGATGCCGGGGTCGCCCAGCAGCAGCATTGGCGCGACTTCCAGCGGGTCTTTACTTTTCACGCAGAGCGAAAGCTGGCGTTTTATGTCGTCGAGCACTGCGCCAAAATTGGGCAGATCGTTATACAAATCGTCCATCGCCGGCAGGCCAGAAGGCTTCACGGCAAAACGCGTGCCGCCGGCCTTGAGCATTTTTTCGTAGGTGTCGCGCAGCGCGTCGTTTTGGCCGGCAGAGATTTCAGAGAGCGCATCTTCCACCAGCGCGCAGTCATATACGCGCTTGTAGCCTGCGACGGGAATAGCCATGCTTGCTGCACTCATCTGACCCTCCAATCCAACCGAATCGATCAACTCGCAGCGCCCTTACCGCTTCAATGCACAGATGCGGTAACGGTTTACTTGAACTTAAGCAAAAACTCCGCCAGAAACAACTCCCCTGTGTTGTGGATGCCGCAGTGATCTGCGACAAAGTGTGTCTGCTGGGAGAGTGAAGGGGATATTTGAAAAGCAAAGACGCAGTATTCATGCGCTTTCCAGGGCAAAAATGCCTGAAAAAGCGCATAAATATTGCGTAATGCATTGT
Source organism: Burkholderiaceae bacterium (assembly GCA_051649325.1). Lineage (GTDB taxonomy): Bacteria > Pseudomonadota > Gammaproteobacteria > Burkholderiales > Burkholderiaceae_C > JBJOQV01. Next base: position 27,354 of record JBOFGW010000227.1, read on the forward strand.
TGCAAGGCTGCGCGCACTACCGTGAATGGTTGAGTGCTTCGACTTGCTAAAGCATGCGCAGCGGCCAAGTGCCGCAGTAACCGCTGCGCATTTGCGAGCGCGCTTACTTGAACTTATACGTGGCGTTGACGTACACAAACCGGCCGCGCGGGTCGGCGTAGGTCGGGTCGTAGCCGGCTTGGAAAGAGGCCTGCCCGCCGTTGTTGGTGTAGGGCGGATCTTTGTCGAATATGTTCTTTACGCCCAGCGTGAGTACGAGGCCCTGCCAACCGCTGTAAGAACCCTGCACGTCAAAAATTTCATAGGCACCCACGCGGCGCGGCACGTACGCGGGGTCGCTTGAATCTTCAAACGTTCCGGCCACGTCGTAATACGCTTTTTGATAGCGGTGGATTAAGGTCGCGCTCCACGGGCCGCCCGTCCAGCCTACTGAGGTGTTGCTGCGCCAGCGCGGAATCACGCCGCCCGGCGAGCCGGAAATAGATGGCTGGTCTATACCGTTTTGAAAGACCTTGTCCGGCGCCTGAATGTCGTACTTGAGATAGTAAGTACCGGCCAGGCCAAAGTTCACACGCCCGGCGCCACCGGTGGGGATATTCAGTTTGAAGTCCAGATCAATGCCGCGCAATTTGGTTTCGCCCAGGTTCAGCGTGGTTTGGTCGATCTCCACAATTGGGCCGGGCAGCGTAGGAAAGTTGGGGTCTACCGCGCCGCGGCGCACCAGTGAGCCAAATCGATCGAGGTCACCAAGGATTTGAAACGGGTTCACACCGTAGGTAATCGTGTTCTTCAGATCAATTTGAAACAGGTCAATTGCCGCGGAAACATTTTTGGTCGGCTCAATCACCACGCCGATGGTTTTGTTAGTGGATTTTTCCGGCTCCAGTTTTTCGTTACCACCGATCAGCGTGGGAAACTGCGTGGCGCAATCATTCGAGCTGCTGGTGGTGTCGCAGCGCAGCGGGTCGCTCACGCCCGTGGCGGTAACGCCTTGCACGCGCGGCGAAAATAAATCTGTCAGGCTGGGCGCGCGAAAGCCGCGGCCCACCGATGCGCGCAAGAGCAGCTCAGGCATCGGTGTCCAGCGCACACCCACTTTGGGCGTGGTGGCGCTGCCCGAGCCTTGATAACTATCCGAACGCACCGCCAGGTTGCCCTCTAGGCCTTTGAGGATGGGGATGTTCAGCTCGCCATACACCGCCTTGATGTTGCGCGATTTGTCTACCGGCAGGTTGTTGCCGCCGTAGCCAGACACATCGCCTTGCTGCAGTTCAAGTGCGGGGTCGGAAGAAAAGCTCTCACGTCGAAACTCCGCGCCCACGGCAGCCGCCAGCGGCCCGGCAGGCAGCGCCATCAACTCGCGCGAGGCTTTGCCCGCCAAGCTGGTGAGCGCGGTTTTGTTGGTATAGCTGACGCCGGTGAACTCTGCGGCTTGCAGCTGTGCCTGCACGGCGGCTGTATTGGGGCCGAAAAAATTCACCTGGCCGCTGTTTAAGAGCGGCAGAATTTTTGACAAGATGGGAAAGCCATTCTTGACCTGCTCGCGCAGCTTCGAGCGGCTGGAAAGCAAAGCCGTATCAAAATCCCAGCCTGCAGCAAGACCTTTCAATCCAAGCACCACACGCGACTGATCCGAAAGATTGGTGATATCGCGGTTACCGGTTTCCACCGAGCGGTAGCGCACCAAAAGTTCGGGCAGCGGATCGCCCGCCGGAATCTGCGACTGCACGTAAGCCGTGGGGTAAAACGGCGTGCCCGGCTGCAGCACGATGGTGGAAAACGATCCGTTACGCGCCGGGTCAAAGTAGGGTGCAGAGAAAAACAGCGGGTTGTTGGCCGGCAGCGCAAACTGGTCGGATAAAGGCACCGGCTGGATCACCGTATTCAGCTTGCCACGTGCGTAAGAGACTTGCGCAAACGCTTCCAGCGTGCTGCTGAGCGCCAGTGTGCCCGAGGCAAAGATGCTGGTGCGCTCGGTTTTGGGTAACAATGACACGAGCGGTGATGGGTCAAAGCGGCAGCGGTTGGGCGGAAACAGTGGGCTGAGCACCGAGGGCGAACAGTTAGGCACCGCCGGGTTGCGCGAGCTGCCGTCGGGCAGCAGGATGTTGGCCGGGAAGGTGTTGCCCGAGCTGGTGTCATTCAGCGCTGCCTCGTTAATGCCCGATGCGGCAAACGCGCGGTCGCGGCCAAACAATCCTTGCTCGCGCTGGTGCGTGGCAACCACCACCACGTTGTATTTGTCTGCGCCCAAATCGCCAAAACCCACGGTCGCGACAGCGCGGCTGACCGCGCCGCCGCCTTGCGTGGAGTCGCCGTGCTCCAGCATGACCTCGCCGCCGCTGTAGTCTCTGCGCAAAATAAAGTTGATCACGCCGGCAATGGCATCACTACCGTAAATGGCCGATGCGCCGTCTTTCAGCACCTCCACACGATCAATTGCCGAGATCGGGATGGAATTGACATCTACCGACGCGCTGTCACCCAACTGGCCATATGCAGTGATGCGCCGGCCGTTGACCAGCACCAGCGTGCGTGTGCCCGTCAGGCCGCGCAGCGACACGGTGGAAATGCCCCCAGTAGTGGCGCCCGAGGCGCTGCTGGCAACAATACCACCCGCGCTGTTAGCCGAGCCGATGGTTTGCAGTAATTGTTCAACGGAGGTTGCACCGGTTTTCTGCACGTCTTCGCGCGTGAGCACTTGCACCGGCAGCGCGCCTTCTGCCGCGATGCGTTTGATGGAGGAGCCCGTGATTTCCACCCGTTCGATCCGGGTCGGTTCGCCAGCTTGCGGCGTTTGCGCGGTTTGCGCCTGCACCGCCACCGCCATCGCACTGAGCACAGCGGTAGCGATTTGCTTTTGCTTAAACATGCTTATTTCCCCTAGGTGATGTGAAAGGAAAGCTGCGCGGTGTCCCGGCGCCCTGTATTCACCAATACGTATTCGTATTGCGATACCGGACACGCAAGCAGGCCACCCGCGCGATGCATGGGAGCGTAGGCGGGGCAAACGCGGGGTCTTGCCCGAAATTGCGCAGTGTTGCGGCACTGTTGCGCGCTAGGGATGCACCTGCCGCGGCGCGCGATTCACGCAATTTTCAACAAACAATGGCGATGCGATGCCGTATGCTCGGCGCAGCTTTTTTGGGTTGATGGGCATGCCATGAAATCAATCACCGAATCGCGTTACCGCGCTGCGGTGGAAGAAGCCGCGCATTGGATTGATCAGTCCTTTACCGTGCCGCTCAAACTGAACGATGCGGCCAAGGTGGCTTCTATGTCGCCGTATCACTTCCTGCGCGTGTTTGCCGCCATGCTGGGCGAAACACCGGCCGACTACGTGCGCCGCCGCCGCGTGGAGCGCAGCCTGCAACTGCTGGCGGCAACCAACTATTCGGTGCAGGCGGTCGCATCCATGTCAGGGTTTGAATCGGGCTCGCTGCTGTGCCATGTCATGGCGCGCACGGTGGGCGTGTCTCCCACCGTGTTTCGCCAGCAAGAGCGCGCACGCTCGCTTGGCGCGGTACGCGCACCAGCGCTTGGCGATACGCCGGCGCGCCTGCCTTTGCAAGACAAACCCATTGCACTTTTGTACCTGCAGGAGCAACGCGCGCTAATGCGGATGGCCTGCGGACTGCGCCGGCGCTCATTCACCGGCAGCGTTGGGCC
>JBOFGW010000228.1:0-5115 GCA_051649325.1 Burkholderiaceae bacterium
TTCATTGCGCAGCGTGGGCACGCTGCGCTTTGCCCACCCTACCCCTCTGCAACGTAATGCTGTCATTCCGGCGAAAGCCGGAATCCAGGAGGTGCTACGAGTATGCGTGGCATCTCCTGGATCCCGGCCTGCGCCGGGATGACAGCCCCAAGGCAAGTATTCTGAGTGCTTAGCGCAGTATTCATGAGATTTTCCAAGCATTTTTGCTTCAAAAGGCGCATGGATATTGCGCTAAGCACCTTCAAAACCTTGGCAAATCCACAAACGGCAGCTTGCCACCGCTCACATGCATCTTGCCGTACTCTGCGCAGCGGTGCAGCGTGGGAATCGCTTTTTCAGGGTTGAGCAAACCGGCCGGATCAAACGCGCGCTTTACGCCAAAGAACGCCTCGCGCTCTTCTGGTTTGAACTGGCTGCACATCTGGTTGATCTTCTCGATGCCTACGCCGTGCTCACCCGTCACAGTGCCGCCCAGCGCCACGCACAGCTCCAAAATCTCTGCGCCAAATTCTTCTGCGCGGCGGGTGGAATCTGGATCGTTCGCGTCAAACAAAATGAGTGGATGCAAGTTGCCGTCACCCGCGTGGAATACGTTGGGGCATCGCATGTCATATTTTTTTTCCATCGCGGCGATGGCCTTGAGCATTTCGCCCAGGCGTTTGCGCGGAATGGTGCCGTCCATGCAGTAATAGTCTGGGCTGACGCGGCCCGCGGCGGGAAAGGCATTTTTACGGCCGGCCCAAAACTTCAGCCGCTCTTCTTCACTGCTGCTCACCTGCACGCGCGTCGCGCCGCTTTGTTCAAACACGGCTTTCATGCGTGCGATTTCTTCTTCTACTTCTTCCGGCGTGCCATCGCTTTCGCACAGCAGAATCGCCGCGGCATCCAAGTCATAACCGGCCTTGGCAAACGGCTCCACCATGCGCGTGGCGGGTTGGTCCATCATCTCCAGCCCCGCAGGAATAATGCCGGCAGCGATGATGGCGGCTACTGCGTTACCGGCTACTTCTACATCATCAAAACTGGCCATCACCACACGCGCGAGCTTGGGCTTGGGCACGAGCTTGACCGTCACCTCCGTCACCACGCCGAGCATGCCTTCACTGCCCACAAACACGCTGAGCAGATCCAGCCCCGGCGTATCGACTCCTAGCTCAATCACTTCACCTTCCATCGTCACCATGCGCACGCGCAGTACGTTATGCACCGTCAGCCCATACTTCAGGCAATGCACACCGCCGGAATTTTCTGCCACGTTGCCGCCGATGGTGCAGGCAATCTGGCTGCTCGGGTCTGGCGCGTAGTACAAGCCCAGCGGCGCGGCGGCCTCACTAATCGCCAGATTGCGCACGCCCGGTTGCACCACCGCCGTACGGCTAAGTGCATCCAGCTTGATGATCTTGTTGAACTTTGCGAGACCAAGCAACACGCCATTGCCCATCGGCATCGCCCCGCCCGACAGCCCCGTACCCGCCCCGCGCGCCACCACCGGAACATCAAGCGCATGGCAGCACTTGAGCACAGCAATCACCTGCTGCTCCGTCTCCGGCAACACCACCACCATCGGCAACTGCCGGTACATCGACAGGCCATCGCACTCATACGGCGTGGTGTCTTCCGCCTTGAACAGCACGCAATGCGCGGGCAGGATGGATTTGAGCTGCGCCACGACTTGTTGCTGGCGAGCGAAGTCGATGAGGGCGGGTTTGGCAAATGCGTCGGTGGGGGCGTTCATGTCACGAGTGTAAGGCCCGAAACTAGTTGCATACGATGAATTGCCTTCAGGCGTAGATCAAAACTTGTTCAACACGTGTGTCGGTCCGCCCGGGTTCGACCCCCCCTGCTCTATGTCAGTACCCTGCAACAGATTCCGATTGTCATGCCGGTTCATGCGTCTTGTGACTGTTTGAAGTTGCTTGAAACTCGCTAGTCAGGTGAAAATCAAAAGAGGCGCTTATCGCCCAAACACTTGAACTAAGGGGAAAAACTTGATTCGTACAGTTTTAGCGGTACTTATTGTTTCAGCCGGAATATTGACCTCTGGCTGCGCGACAAAGACCTACGGGCGTCAAGCCGTCTTAACTGGGTTCGAAAAAGACACGATGACTTGCCGAGAAATCGACCTGGATATCGCAAAAACCAGAGGGTTTGTGGATCACGTCAACAAGGAAAGCGAATTTAGCGGCAAAGACGTGTTGGCGATTCTTGGTGACTTTGGAATTGGGAACTCCATGGAAAAGAGCGCGGCGCTGGAGAGTGCAAATAATCGGCTCACTCAACTGGGGGAATTGCGCCGTTCTAAAGCGTGTCCCGCTAGCGCGACTTAGAGTTCAAGGCCGTCTTCGAAGTCTTAAGAAGCTCGGTTGAAGGGGATAAAGACCTTTGGCTCACACCTGAAGCTCCCCCTTCAACCACTCAATGAACCCCCGCACCTCCGCCCGCTCCGTCGCCCCCGACCGATACACAATCCAGTACCCATGCGGCGGCTTGGCGGCAATATCGAATAGGCGCACAAACTGGCCGGTGGAAAGCCATTGATGAGCAAGCATGGGGCGTGCGAGGGCGATGCCTTGGTGGCTCGCCACAGCTTCCATTAAAAACCCCACGTCGTTGAACTGGGTGCCGGTGGCGGGCTCTGGCCAATCGAGGCCGGCGGCGTCCAGCCAAGGGCGCCAGGGTTCGAGCGGGCTGCGTAGCAGCGTGGCTTTGGCCAGATCGGCCGGGGTTTTGAAGGGGCCGTGCTTTTTAAGGTACTGCGGCGTTGCAACGGGAAAAACATGCTCGTGCTGCAGCGGCTCCACCTGCAAGTCTGCATACAGCCCGCCGCCAAAGCGCACTTCAACATCGGAGTCTTCTGCGCGCACGTCCAGTAGCGGAATGGTGAGCTGCACGGTCACATCTATATCCGGGTACAGCGCGGCAAATTTTGCCAGGCGCGGCGCAAAGATTTGCCGGCCGAAGGTGGGCGGCACGCCCACGCGCAGGCGCGCGCGCAAAAGCGAGGAGCGCGGCAGGGTTTGCAGTGCAGCCAGGCCGTTGCGCACCGCGCGCAGATAATCGTGCCCCGCGGTCGAAAGCCACCACTGCGCGCCGGCGCGCTCTATCAGTGTTTGGCCGATGAACTCTTCTAGCTGCTTGATGCGGTGGCTGATGGCCGAGGGCGTAACGCACAGCTCTTGCGCCGCCGCGGTCATGCTGCCGTGGCGGGCGGCGGATTCAAAGGCGAGCAGCGCGTGAATGGGCGGGATGCGGTTCATAGCGTTGTTATGCAGATCGCTCGGCGTGGGTAGAGTGCGCGTACATCACAGGTGAATACCCACTGCTCGCACACCTGTTTACAACTGCGTTTACGCAGTATCCATGCGCTTTTCCAAGCATTTTTGCCTGGAAAGACGCATGGATATTGCGTAGCGTGTTTTTGTTTTCTTGCAGCAACCATCTTACGGCACTGCTGGCGGATTTGGCACGCTGCGGCACAGCGTGCAGCTTGAACGCTTACTGCAGCAGTGTTGGCGCGGGAACCGTGGCGTTGCTAGAGAACTCGGCTTTACCAGCGTTGCCGGCGTTGCGGGCAAGCTCCTGCTGCTGCTCGGGGTAGCCAACGTAGTAGCCCTGCGCGCTCTCACACCCCAGCGCACGCACGGCTTCAAACTGCTCTACGGTTTCTACGCCTTCCGCACACACCGACATGCCCAGCGAATGCGCCAGCGCGACGATGGCAGCGGCGATCTCGCGGTCACGCGCATGCTGCGTGAGCCGCTGTGTAAACACGCGGTCGAGCTTGATGATGTTGGCGGGCACATTTTGCAAATGGCTCAGGCTGGAGTAGCCGGTGCCAAAGTCATCCAGCGCGACGCTGAAGCCGGCAGCGCGAAGGCTGCGCAGTTCTTCAAGAATGTAGCTCTTGGCATCAGCAAGGGCTTGCTCGGTCAATTCAACGACCAATTGCGCAGGAGAAATGCCCGCGGCTTCCACTTGATTGATCAACCACGATGCGAACATGCCGCCAGCCAGTTGGCGCGGCGATACGTTGATGGCGGCCACCGGCAGCTTGCCGCCCGGCGCGGCGTTGTGTGTCATGACCTTGAGTGTTTGGATAGTCTCACGCGCAACCCACTGGCCAATACCTTCGATCAACCCGGTCTCTTCAGCGACAGAGATGAACTCGCCGGGCAGCATCCAGCCGTCGATGGGGTGCTTCCAGCGCACCAGCGCTTCAAAGCCCATGCGTTCATTGTGCTGAAAATTCCAAATCGGTTGCAGCGCTAGCGCAAACTGGTTGTGGCGCAGCGCCAGGCGCAAATCGGTTTCGATGCGCAAGCGGCGCGACACTTTTTCATGCATCGCGCCAGAGAACACCACGGTCTGCCCAACGCCGGTGCGCTTGGCTTCATACATCGCCAGATCGGCATCGCGCAGCGCGTCGTCTGACCGCGTGTAGCCAAAGCGGCCGAACGTAATGCCGAAGCTCGCGGTCACGCTGGTCTCCAGCCCGGCAATCGTCAATGGCTCGGCAATGCTGTGTGCCAAGCGCTGCGTCAGCTCCAGCGCGTCGCTGTCCTGGCCGAAGCGCTGCAGCAAAATCGCAAACTCATCGCCGCCAAAGCGCGCTACAACATCATGCTCGCGCACGTTCTGGCGCAAGCGCTCGGCCACTTTGACCAGTAACTCGTCGCCCGCGGCATGACCCAGCGAGTCGTTGATCATTTTGAAGCGGTTGAAATCCAGCATCACCACGGCGTACTGAAAGTGATCGTCACGGCTGCTTAGCGCAATCGCGTTTTGCAATGCTTCCAGCAAATACGGCCGGTTTTTCAGACGCGTGAGCGGATCGTGAAAGGCCAGAAACTGCAGCTTGCCTTCAGACTGGCGGCGCGCAGTGACATCATTAATCTGCAGAATCAGCGAGCGTTTGCCCTGCGCATCGGTTTCAAACACCGACACCGTGGCATGCACCCAGCACTCACGCGGCTGCGCACAGGCGATGTGCAGTTCTTGCGTGAATGGCCGAGCTGGATCTTGGCGCCACTGCGCATACTCTTCATTAAATGTGCGCCATGAATCCACCGACAGGTACTGGCGCACCGAGCGCGGAACGCCCTTCTTGGTGAACTC
>JBOFGW010000229.1:0-2717 GCA_051649325.1 Burkholderiaceae bacterium
TTTTCCGCGCGCTCGCCATTCAGGCAGTTGAGCAACGTACGGTGCGCGCTCTCCACACCTTTCGCAGGCCACAAGGCAACGCCAACCGCTTTGCCACCACCACACGCCTTGACGCACTCTGCCAACGCATCATTGAACGACTCGTCCATCTCATCACCCTTTCCAAACGGTTGCACCGCCTTCCAAACCATTCCAAATACGGCTTGGAGCTTTGGATGCCACTACCAGACGCAGTGCGCATACTGTCGTCATGGCTCCGCACCCCACAAATAAAAACGCCCTGCAGCGTCGCCGCCGCAGGGCCAATCTCGCATTCACGCGAGAGGAGACACCCGGCAAAAAAAGTGAACCCGCAGCATCCATGCGGATTTCCGAGCAAAAAAGGCTGGAAAAGCGCATGGACAAAGCGGGTGGAATGAAGCGGCCGTCTCTCCGGCCTGTCACGACTGTTATGGGGCCGTCCGCTGCACTACGCGGCTCGCTACAGCTTGCCAAAGCATCGCCGCCATCAACTCGCGCGGCATACACGTCGTTCTCTTCAGTGGTATTGAATACGCCAGCATCCATGCGGGTTTCCGGGCAAATACAAGTTGGAAGGCGCATGGATGCAGCTGCTGCGTTAAAAGGGTTAGGCCGCCTGCAATGTTTGGGGCGCCGTTGCTGCGGCACGCCCTTGCAAAAAAATCTCTGGAAACTTCACCTTAATGGCGGCAGGAATACCGCGCCTGATCCAGTTATGCGTCCGGCGACACGACAGGGCGATCGGCTCGTTTGGAAAAAGCCGCTTTGCCAGCGCGGTCGCGCCCCCCAAAGACTGGATCAATTCTGCGTCGCTCATGAATGAATTAAACACTGCGTTTGATTCAAAGTCAAACACCACGTTTACCACGCAGATGGCCGGCCGCGCGACACTACCGACCATGCACCTATCGATGCAACGGCTATTTGAATTAGGCGAGCTGCGCGGCTACACGAAGCGCAGCGGCGCCGTTAACAAAAGCGCACTGGCCACGGCGATCGGCGCGCGCTCTCAAGACATCACGAACTGGGAACGGCGCGGCATTTCCTGCGAAGCGGCGTTGAACGCCGCTCGAAAACTAAGATGCAACGCCGTCTGGCTCTACTTTGGCGAAGGCCCGATGGAAATCCTAGATCACCGCCTCCTGCAGGAAGCCGGCGAAGTGGCGCGCAAACTGGAATCGACGCTTACCACAGCCAGCGCGCGGGCCGTACCTGTCAACATTGACAGTCGGAAAACGCGGCCTGCAGCCAACGTCTCCCCTAGGCGCCGTTACAGATAGTTGCTTTAATTCTGCACATGGGAACACTCTATGTGCTTGAAAAAACCTCCACGCAAACGATCCGAGCGCTGGAAGAAATGCTGCTTGAGGCAAAAGCCGGCCGCATTTTGGGCCTTGCCGCTTGCGTGGCCTACAGCAACCAGCAATATGCATCCTCATTTACGGGCGTGGCGCGCTTTAGCGCTGTACATGCGCGCGGAATGGCTGCGCTCATCACCGCTGCCGCTGATGATGTGGGATGACACCCTGTCAAAAATAACAGCGCCAAAAACAAACATGATGTTTGACAAATAAACCAACATCACGTTTAATTCCTCTGTCGAGACCAGGAGGAACCATGAAACGTTTATTCGCAGGCATCTGCCTCATCGCAGCGACCGTCCCGCTACACGCTGCCGCGGCCACCACCGAGCTAACTCTCCACACCGCGTCGTACCATTTCGACCGCGCGGCGCAGTTGAATGAAGTCAATCCAGGGCTGGGCGTGTTGCGCCGGCATGAGGCGGTGTTTGTCGCAGCCGGTGCCTACCGCAACAGCCTGTCCAACGACAGCGTTTACGCCGCCACCGGCTGGCAGCCGGTGAACATCGGCGGCGTGCGGTTCGGCGTCATGGGCGGCGCCGTGACAGGCTACCGCTGGAAGGTGGCCCCCCTTGCCGCCGGCGTGATCACCGTGCCGCTGCGCCTGAATGGCCACGCAGTCAACATCCACGGCTTGCTGATCCCGACCATCAAGGTCAAAGACCGCACTTTCAACCGCGGCGCCGTGAGTCTCATGGTCGGCATACCGCTCTGACGAGTGCCGCATGGACTCCCGCCCTTTCACTTTGATCCGCACGCGGTCCTGGCGTGCGCGCTGTAAAGACGTATTGACGGAAGCACTTGCAGCACTTGCAGCGCTGGCCATCGTGGCCGGGGTTGCGTGGAAGGCGCTGGACATCTGCTTGCAAGGGTCCTGCCTATGACCTGCGAAGAACTGGTCGCCGAACGCGCCGAAGCATTCGGCGCCGCAATGCAGTGTCGCAGCGCCGTTGACTTGGCCCTTCATGCCTGCGAAACGTGCGGCAATGTGCCTACCAAATCCAACGGCGGCCCGCGCCGCGCGCTGGTTGCTGCCAGGCTACTGGCAGAGCTTGGTGAAGACCTCTGACAAAAAAGGACCGAGATGCTGATTTTTAAGCGCACTTGCCGTTGGATCGTCATGGCACTGTTTGGCGACACGCTTTCGGTTCGTGAACTGAAAGACGAGGCCGCGCGCATGCAAAAGCTGGCCAGCGCGCACGCGCGGCTGGCAGACGCCGCAGCAATCAAGGGGCAGGCAGGCGCCGAAGAACGCCACACGTCCGCCTGGAACTATTACAACAACCATGCTGCCATTTTGCGCGAACAGGCTACGCAGTTGCAGCTTCACCAAGC